>JBBSGZ010000010.1:0-51334 GCA_038253555.1 Thermoanaerobaculia bacterium | reverse complement strand
GCTCCTCCCCGATGCGAACTGCATCGCCTTCGTCGCGGCGCCTTGCATCCGACCCCGCGGCGCTCGCAACGCCATCCCACACCCTTTTTCAGCAGCCTGCTAGTCCCTTTCCCCGGGCTCCGGAGAGGGTCAGGGTGAGGGGGCACCTCCTTCTCGCTCGAACCCTGTCAGGCTCGGAGTGCCGCCCTCACCCCAGCCCTCTCCCCCGGCGTGCGGGGAGACTGCGGAGAGATTCCCTCTCCACGAGGGCGAGGGGTCCGGTCCTCTCCTCTCCGCCTGAGTGTGGATGGTCGCCCGGGACCCCGACACCTCCCGAGGAGGCCGCGCTTCCGCTTCTCAGCTTCTCTCGATCCCGGCGAGGAGCGGCGCGAGCGCCCGGTCCTGCGCTTCCCGCAGCACGGTGAGACCGGTGCGGGCGAGCGCGATCAAATCTCCCAGCTGAGCCTCCGAGAATGGCCGCCGTTCGGCGGTGCCCTGAAGCTCGACGAAGGCGCCCGACGCCGTGCCCACGACGTTGAAGTCCACGTCGGCTTCGGAGTCTTCCGAGTACGCGAGGTCGAGCACGGGCTGGCCGGCACAGATGCCGACCGAAATGGCGGCGACGGACTCGCGCAGCGGCCAGCGCCGGATCGCGCCGTCACGCACGAGCTTCGCAAGCGCCATCGAAAGCGCCACGAGCGCGCCGGTGATTCCGGCGCATCGCGTGCCTCCATCCGCCTGCAGGACGTCACAGTCGACCGTGATCGTCCTCTCCCCGAGGCCGCGAAGTTCGACCACGCTCCGCAGCGAGCGTCCGATGAGCCGCTGGATCTCGAGAGTTCGCCCGCCCTGCTTTCCGAGCGCGGCTTCGCGCGCCGACCGGGTGTGGGTCGCACGCGGAAGCATTCCGTACTCGGCGGTGACCCAGCCGCTGCCGCTGCCCTTCAAAAAGGGCGGCACCCGCTCCTCGATCGACGCGGCGCAGAGAACCCGCGTGTCGCCGAGCGAGATCAGCGCGGAGCCTTCGGCATGTCGCGCGGCCCCGGTTTCGATCGTGAGAGGTCGAAGTTCGTCAGGTCGGCGGCCGTCGGGTCGGGGGGTGGTCATCGGAACCTCATTTCACTGGGCGATTTCGTTGCGCAGGTAGGCGAGCGGCCGGGTGAGGTCCACGTGTCCTCCGAGCGTCTCCGCGGGCTCCCCGTTGATGAGGATGCGGACGCGCGTCGTGTCGGCCACGTTCTGAAGGGTCGTGTCGACGAGCGAGGCCACGATCGAGAGCTCTTCCTCGGACCCGAAGGAGAGTCCCGCGTCGACGGCGAGGTCGAGGACCGCCTCGCCCTCCGGGAGCAGAAAGGCGTTGCGCAGCTGGATGTTCGCGGGCAGCACCGGGATCAGCCCCCCGCGGGTAGGTCCCTTCTGGAGCTCGCTGAAAATCGCCCGCAGGGCCGCTCCGGGCCCTGTCGGCCGGGGGATGTCGCGTTCTTCCGCGCGCAGACTCGAATCGTCCTGACCCGGGAAAAACAGCGTGAGCCTGACGGTCGCCGTGGGCGAAGTCCGCGCCGCCGCCACCCCGGGGGTCGCCGCGGGCCCCGGAGTCACGCGCAGGAAGAGACGAAATCGCGGACGGCGGAGGGGGCCTTCGGGCCGGTTCAAGAGGACGAGGGCCACCACCGCTCCTGCCAGAAGGAGGAGAAGGACCGCCGCGGCGCGCCGGGTCATGGAGTGCGGACTGCGGCGGGCGCTCCGGGAGTGGTCGCGGGACCGACCCCCTTCCGGCGCGCGAAAAAGCCCGCAATGGCCCGCGCAATTCCGTCCGCCACGCTCTGCTGAAACGCCGCGGACGAGAGCTTTTTTTCCTCGTCGGGATTCGAAATGAACGCGGCCTCGACCAGCACCGCGGGCATCGTGGCCCCGACGAGGACGCGGAACGGCGCCTGTTTGATTCCGCGCTTGTCCGTTCCGGAGACTCCGTTCAACTCCTGCTGAATCGATTCCGCGAGCTCGCTCGAATCCTTGATATGCGCGCTCTGCGCCAGATCCCACAGGATGAAATCGAGGGCGGGGCTGCCGACGGGGGACGACCCTCGGGCCGCCGGCGCGGCGGGCAGCGTATTTTCGCGGCTCGCGACGTCCTGGGCAATCCGATCCGACGCCTCGAGGGACAGGTAGTACGTCTCGGAGCCGTGCGCCCCGGCGGCCCGCGAGGAATTCGCATGGACGGACAGGAAGAGGTCCGCTTTTTCGTGATTGGCGACGGCCGTTCGGTCGTCGAGAGAGATCACGGCATCCGAGTCGCGCGTCATGAGGACGCGGCAGGAGACAAGGCGGGGCAGCGCCGAGGCGACGCGCCTCGCGATCTGGAGTGTCGCGTCTTTTTCCTGAAGGCCGCCGGGACCGATCGCGCCTGTTTCCGTCCCTCCGTGGCCTGCGTCGATCACGATCGTCCAGGCGGGAGTCGGGATGGGTGCGGGCGCCGGCGCGGACGGAAGCGTCGAAGGCGCCGCGGCGCGGCCGATCTCGATCACCAGGCGATCGGGCGAGGTCAGCGGATACGCGCGCGCGAAGAGCCCGCGGTCGCGAAATTCGATGGTCGCGGAGTCTCCCGAGAAGCGGATCGCGGAGACGAGGGGATCTTCGTACCGCCGTTCGGTGAAGGGAGGCACGATCTTCCGGTCGGGCCAGCGGATCTGAAACCCGCCTTCCGCGAGCGACGGGACGAACTGGGCGCTTGCGGATTCCTTCAGGACGATCTGGGTGGTGGGCTCGACGTGGACGACCGCGACGTCGATGCTGAGCGCCGGCACCCCCTCGACCACCGTCCAGACCCGCCGGGCGGCGTCGTAGGTCGCCGTTGCGCCGACTAAGGGAAGGAGCACCTTGTCGAGCAGATCCGGAGGCGCATGGAGCGCGCCGTTTGCGGAACGGGCCTGCCGCGAGATCTGCACGATGCGCTGGTCCACCGGAACCTGTGTCGTTCCGATTCCGAGGAAGACCTGGTGTCCGCCGCTGGACAGGGTGAGAACGCCCGTCGTCGCATCAGTCGATATTTCAAAGCCGAGCGCGCGGGCGAGGTCGGTGACGCGCAGGTCTCCTCCCGCCATCGCCACGGGGTACGACTCGCCCCGCCAGACGATCGTCCCTCCGCCGCCCGGCGCGGGAGAGGGTGTGGGCGCCGCCCCTGCCGCCGTCTGGCCGGGCACCAGCCGGGCCAGAAAAAGCAGGACGACGACTGCCGCCGCGCCTCCGGCCGCTTTCGCCCAGGGAGAAAGGGTGCGTGTCGCGTTTGCCGGAGGGCGAGGCCGCAATTTGGCTGCGGGCGGCTCTTGACGAAGCATCCGTGAGAAAGAGAGTACCCCGCATTCTTCCGCCGACGAAGGCTTTCGCCGCCGCCGGGGCCCTTTGCCGGTGGCCGTCCCGTCTAACGGGCCTGCGAGTTCCCGGCGAAACATTCATGGACGAACTCGGGCCCGAGCCGCTGCGCGGTCTCGGCGGTGACTTCCGACTCCGGGATTTCGCGGAAGTCGAACCGAATCGCGCCCCCGGCCTGGACGGTCGCAAGCAGGTACCCGTAGACGTTCGTCTTCGCTTCCTTCGCCTGCGCCGCGCCGGCCGGCAGCGCGTAGCGCACGGCGCCTGCGGTCCCCACGATCCAGCCGGGAATCGCCTCTCCCGAGGCCTTCTTCTCGGGCGTGTCGAAAATGCCGTTCATGAAAAAGTGCGAGTGGCTGGCGAGGATGTAAACGGGTTTCGCCTTTCGCGCACGGACGAGGCGCGCGTAGACGCTTCGGCCGCTCTTCTCCCCCTGCGCCCAGTCGTTCATGCTGTGGTCCGCCGCAAGGCTGTCCGGCAGCGCCGCGTGCATCCCGACCACGATCGCCGCGACCTGCGGGTCCGCTTCCGCGCGGGCGATTACGCCCTCGAACCAGCGAAGCTGCTCCGATTCGAACTGGTCGATCGAGCCGTTGTCGAGCGTGACGAAATCGACCCCCCCGTGAATCCAGTGGTACCAGGTCTTCAGTCGATGATCTTTCGGGTCGTCCTTCAGCCGCTGCTCCCGGATCGGCGGCGCGTTCAGCCAGTCCGCGAATTGCGAGACGTAATCGAGCCGCGTCTTCGGCGCGACGAGCTCGTGATTTCCGATGGCGAGAAACACGGGCGTGGCTCCGAAGGGGACGAGCTGGCTCTGGATGAAGTCGTCCCAGACGCCGCGGTTGTAGTCGGTGATCGACACTTTTTTGGCGCGGCGGTCGGGCTGCTGTAAAAAATCCTGATCGAAGTCGTAGAGCGCACGGAAGTCCCCTAGATGCCAGTAGAAGTCGACGCGCGCTCCCGACGCCTGGCCAGCGATCGTCGGCATCACGACGTCGCCGCAGTTTCGCGAATCTCCGCTGACCATGAACTGCCAGGAGGGACGGGCGGCGGTGACGGAGGATTTCGCGGGGGAGGAGTTCTTCCGGGCTTTCGCTCGGGGTGACGCGGGGGAGGGGGAGGCCCCGGCGCAGCCGATGCCGAAAGCGAGCAGACCGAGAGCCGTTCGCGAGATCTTCCTTCGCATCTGTTCCTCCTCTGGCGAAGCATCTCACCTGGACGAGACCCCGGCGACTTGCGGGTTCGCGTTTGCGCCGACATACTCGGTTCGCGTGTTCCGTCTCGCGAAGCTGGTCATCCTGGTCGGGTTCACCGGCGTGCTGATTGGCCTCGCCGGGCTTCTTCTATACGACACGCCGCTCGAGTACCGACTCGACTGCGACCGACGCGCGGCGCTCTGCACCTTTATGCAGCGGCTCATCTCGAAGACACGGACCGGATCCGCGCCGCTCGCCTCTCTTCGGCAGGCCGAGATCCGGGTCTCGACCCCCCGGCGGGGCGCTCCCCGGATCAGCGTCTGGATCGTGGGAATCGGGGGCCCCTTTTTCGTCGCCGACTACGCCTTTCGCGCGCAGGCGGGCACGGATGCCGGGCGGATCGACCGATTCCTGCACGATGGGTCCGTGTCGACTCTCAGCGTGCGCCGAGACGGGCGGAAAACGTACCTTCTCGCATGGGCAACGATCGCGGCGTGCGCGGCGCTGATCGTCGTTCTCGGCCTCGTTCTGTTCGCGGGACAACGGCGCCCGCGCGGCTCCGGCGCGTGAGCCTGTGGCGCGGGCGGGCGGCGCTGTCGTCCCTTCTGGCGGGCGTGTTCCTCGTTCTCTTTGCCGCCCGCGGGGATCTGCGCACTCTGACGGACGCCCTGACGTCCCCCGGCGGCGCTCGTTCCCCCCGGCCCCTCCCGGCGGCGTATGGGGAGCTCCTCGAGAAGGCGGCCCGACTCGTTCCGCGCGACGCCCCTGTTCTCTACTCGAGCCGCGTCCGCGCCGAAGATCTTGATCCGGACAGCCGGCGGTTCGCCTCGAACGGAAGGCCGCGGCCGGACGCCGATGAATGGAAGGAGTTCGCCCGCTACACACTCGCGCCACGGACGGTCTATGCGCGCGGCCCGTTCGAGCCACCTCTTCCGGGGGACCGTCCGGCGCCGCAGCACCTGCTCCTTCTCGGCGGAACGCTTCGGCATCCGGACTTCGCTCCGCTCTTCGAAAACGCGGCGGGCGGCCTCTATGTCCGGCGCTCGCCATGATCGCTCTCCTCCTTTCGATCGCGTTCGCGGTGTCGACGGAGGCGGCGGGAAACCTCGCCCTGCGTCCGAACCGGCAGGGGAACCGCGGCGGGCTTTCCGCTACGCTGCTTGCGGGGCTCGCGTGCCAGATGGCGGCGGCGCTCGCCCTTCTCCTGCTGCCGGTCGGTGCGCACGCTCGCACGATCGTCTATTGGGCGCTCGCGGCGGGAGCGATTGTGATCCGCTGGATCCGGGTTTCCGTCCCTGTCCGCGCGCCGTTTCTGCCGGCGCGCCGGATGATCCCCGCGGCGCTCCTTTTCATCGGCGGGTTCGCCGAGCTGCGGAGGGTGTACGCGGGGCCGCTCGACACCATCGACTTCCGGACGATCTACGGGTTGAAGGCGCGATACCTTTTTCTGTCGGGCGACGGACTCATGGCGCTCTTCGATCGGTACCGCGCCCCATGGCACGGCTTCTACCCGCCGGGCCTGTCTCTGCTCTACACCTCCGCCGCGGTGGCGTTTGGCCGCTTCGACGAACGGCTCCTCGCGATCGTGCCGGCGCTTGCGGCTTTCATCGTCCTGATCGGGGTCTTCGAGCTCTTCGTCGCGCTCGATCTTCCGCTCCTGCCCGCCAGCCTGTGGGCCGCCGTCGTGGCGGTCTCACCCGGTCTCTGGGCCTCGACGGAGGCCGGACATGCGGAAGTGCCCCTGGCCGCCGCGCTCGTGGTCGGCGTTTCGTCCCTGCTTCAGCGCGCGAACCGGGAAAACGACGCGGCGCTGAGACTCGCGGCCGCTCTCTGCGGCCTGTTCAAAAACGAGGGATTCATTCTCGCCGTTCTCCTGCTCGGCGCGGATCTGATGCGGAATCACCGGGCCGGCATCGCGCGACGGGTCCGGGGCCATCTGGCGGCGCTGGCTCCCGGAGCGCTGTGGACGGCGGCCGCCGCGCTCGCCGGATTTCCGAGGGACACGGGACCGGTCCTTCTGCCCCCCTCGTCCTGGGGGCCCGCTCTCGCCCGACTGCCGGGAATGCTGGAGGTCATGGGAAGCGTGTCGGTGGATTCAGTGAGCGGGCCTTTCCTCCTGTGTCTGCCCGTCGTGGTGGCCCTTGCGGTCACCCGTCGAGGCGACGCGCTCCTCCAGCGTGGCGCGGCGGTCACGGCCGTGCTCCTCCTGCAGCTCGTCGCGATTTTCTACGCCTACCTGGTGACTCCGTACCACGTGATCTGGCTGATGTGGGTCTCCATCGAGCGGATCTTGGCGCCCCTTGCCCTCGCGGAGATTCTCGTTCTCGCCTCGCTGGCCGGGAGGGAATCGGATCGCGTGTCGGAAACCGCGAGGTTGATCTGATCTCCCCCGGTGCCTGACGCCCGCGACTTTTCCGCGGCTCAAATCGGAGAAAGGCGGTGCGACCGCTATGCTCCGCGGCGACGGCCGCCACCGGGAACGCGGCGAGGAGGATTCATGGGACTGCTCCGGATCGCCCTTTTCGTACTCGCGGCCGCGCCCGGAACCGCTAATGCGGCGGACCAGGTGAGGGAAGCGGAGACCGCCTTCGCCAGGGCATTCACCGATCGCGATCAGGCCAGGTTTTTCTCCTTCGTGGCGGAGGACGCGACCTTCCTCAGCCCGAAGAAGACGCTGAGCGGAAAGGCCCAGGTGATGCAGACCTGGACGCCGTTCTTCGGCGGCCGCGAAGCGCCGTTTCGCTGGCAGCCCGAGCGGGTCGTGATCAATGGCGCCGGCGACATCGTGCTGTCGACGGGACCGGTGTTCGACGCCGCGGGCAGGCACACGGGAGATTTTTCTTCCGTCTGGCAGAAACAGAAGGATGGAACGTGGAAGGTCATTTTCGACGGTCCCGGCGCTCCGGTATGCCCTGCGGCCGCCGACCCGAAGTGAGAGCTCGCCGAGGGCATCTGCCGGGTTCGCGACCGCGAACAGGGGGGTGACCTTCTTTTCGAAGATCCGAAAGGGGGGGCGACCGGCGTTACCGGCCCGTCTTTCGCTCCTTTGCGGAGGGCTTCGCCCCGGGCTTTTTCGACTCTACTTTTTTCGCGGGGCTTGCCGTCGCGGCCGCCTGTTCGGCGGCCTTCTCCGCGAGTTTCGCCAGGTTGACGGCGATCTGCCGGGACTCTCCGCCGGCGCTCCCGAGCTCTCCCGCGGGCGCGGTCTCGCGCTTCTCGAGGACCCACTCGAGGACGTAGACCATCGCGGCGCCTTCTCCGATAATAAAAACCGGAGAGCTCCTTCACGCGGTCCCGAAGAGCAGTCACCTGGGTCTTGATCTCGCGCTCGGTTTTCACGGTGGTACCCTCTCGCCGAGCATATCGGCTGTCCGTTTTTTTGTTGCGGGAGTGCCGTGTGACCTGGCTCGCCTGGGCTTTCCTGTCCGCTCTCTTCGCAGGCCTGACCGCCGTCCTGGCGAAGGTCGGCGTCAAGGACGTCGACTCCAGCCTCGCCACGGCGATCCGGACCGTCGTCATTCTGGTGTTCGCCTGGTCGGTGGCCCTCTTTCGCACACACCAGCCCCTTTCGACGGTTCCCCCGAGGACATGGCTGTTCCTCGTGCTCTCCGGTCTGGCGACCGGCGCCTCGTGGCTCTGCTACTTCCGCGCGCTGCAGCTCGGAGACGTCTCGAAGGTCGCCCCGATCGACAAGCTTTCCGTAGTTGTAGCGATTGCTCTCGCGGCAATCTTCCTGCACGAGCGCCTGACCTGGCAGAACTGGGTCGGGGGGGCGTTGATCGTCTCGGGGTCGATCGTGCTCGCTTTCGGCTAGCGCAGAAGGTCGCAGGCTCCCGGACCGCCGCCTCGCAGGTGCGCTCTTTCCGTCGCCGACCGAAGCTCGGATGCGATTCCCTTAGAATCCCCTCGTGCGCGGCTCGACATCGGAAGAGGCGTGAACCCGGCCCGGCTTTCCTCCGCGCCTATTCTGCCGTGGACGGGCGGCGCATTTTCTCTTCAGGTCGCTCTCGCCGAGGGCTCTGCGACGGGCGGCGATCCGTTCCTGGTTCTTTCAGACGACCAGGAGTTCGGGCGGGTCTTGATCGGAGCCGTCAAAGGCGACTCGGACACGGTGGTCGACCTCTGCGCCATCAAACTGGTGCGCAACGCGTATCGCCCCGCGACCTTCCACCGGGAAGGCAGCGGCTGGAACAACCCTGCCATTGAAGATCTGTGGCGCGGCGAGTCGGAGAGGCTGAGAGAGCTCCAGCCGTCGGGCGGGTTCGTGCCGCGGTTGATCCTTCCCGGACTCTCGGGAGAATCCGCGACTTCGCTTCCTCCGTTGTTTTTCTGCCGCCCCGGGCAGCAGTTCTTCCAGCCTCCCTGCCCGAAATGCGGGGCGCCTTTGGCGCTGTGCCGCGACGACGCGCTTCTCGCCCGGGCGCTCCTCCCGACGTTCAGCGCTTCACTCGAACGTTTCCTCGACTGCGCCTCGTGCCGGGCGGCGGGATCGGAGCCGTCTTTCTACGCGTTCGAGGCCTCTCCGGATCTCGCCGGAAAGCCCGTTCTCACGGCGGCGGACCTCGAGCGCGACCTCGGGGAGGCCCTGGGCGGGGGAGGCGAGGAGGGGGACCGGGTCCGCGCCGCGTTCGGCTGCCCGGAATGTGTCCGCGCGGGGGAAAAATTCCGGGACGCAATCGCGTCGGGCTCCCGCCCGGGCCCCTTCTGGACGGACCGATGGGTCTCGCTGACTTTCTACGGCGGACCTCTCCTGGTGACCGGCCTCGATCTCTTCGACCTCGACGAGTTTTCCGATCTGCTCGGCGGGTGTCCGCCGGAAGCGCTCGGCTCGGGAAAGCCGTCGGGCGCCGCTCTCGCGGCGTCCGGACGGGTGACCCAACTGCCGCCGCTCTCCGATGCCCGCGGGACCGGCCGGTGGTTCTTCGAGTCGCACGGCGACGGGCTGGACGCGCTCGAGGTGTTCGCCGTCAAGCTCGCCGCGTTCCGTCAGGTCGTGCACTCGGCGCTCGAATATTCGCGAGCCCTCGGACGGCCGCACCTGGATCTGCATCCGAGGCATCTGCTCTTCGACATTGGCCGCGTCGGAGAGGGTTTGCCCGCTTTCTGGAACTTCCAGCTTCGTCTCCACGGCATCTCGACGGCCGCCCGGCCCGAACGGCTGGCGTCCGCGGCCGACGTCGTGATTCCGCCGGCGAATCCCGCCGTTCCCTATGCGCCGCCCGAAGTGCTGGAGTTTCACCTCAACCCGCCGCGCCCCGCCCAACTGATTCTGGCCGATGTCGAAAAGGACGCGCGTCGAGCCGGGAAGGGGGTTCGCCTCCACGGGCGACTCTTCGATCCGTACGGAATTTTCCCGAGCCCCGGCCCTCTCGACTGGATCCTGCTCACGCTCGACAACTCGGCCGTCGGCGTCTCCGAGATGGCAATCGCCTGCCGCCGCGATCCCCGGAAGCCGGACGAGAGCCAGGAGCTCACGTTCATCAGCGAGCCCGTCGAGATGGCAGAGGACGTCGCAGAGCGGCTGAAGCGCGCGATCGGGGCCCGCCTGCCGGGGGCGCGGTACAAGGTCTATCCCGTTTACGGCACGCCCTCCGACCTTTACTCGCTCGGGGCGGTTCTCCTTCGGTTACTGCTCGGGAACGACCGGCAGGACGCCCGCGGCATCGCTCAAGCGGTCGATCGCGTGGCCAAGCGGCTTCAATCGACGACCGAGGCCGCGCTCCGCGACCTGGATTCTCCGGCCGGCGCGAAGGCTCTGCTCGATTCCGACGCCGAGACGGCGATGGCGTTCCAGAAGGCGAACGTCTTCCATCAGGAGCTCGATCGCCGCAAGGAAAGACCCAACGGCATTCCCGATCTCCTGTGGCACCGCGCGCTCCTCCTCGCCCTCAGGATGAGGACCCGGGTCCCGGGATTTTCCTTCTGCGCGACTCCCGGCGACTACGACGAAGCGCATCCCCTGGCGAAGGTCGAGGCCGTGCTGCAGGAGGTCGACCTGATCGAAAGGGAAGTCCGGTCGCTCCTTTTTCATCGGCAGCCGATCCATCTGGAGATCCAGCAGGTCCTCTCGGAGATCTCCGAGGAAGACGCGCCGGCGGACAGGCCGGGGGCCCGCTGACACGCTCGCGGCCCGTCCGTTGCCGTCTTACGCGGTCGTGCCGGGCTCAGGCTACAATCGCGTCATCGAGGTCCACCGGACGATGAGGCCGAAGTCCTTCCGATCCAGGATGTTCTCGCGAGATCGTTCGACCGCGAAGAGGAGCCATCGCGGATGACTCCTGGAGCCGCCTCCCCGGCGCCCGCGCTGTGCCTCGAGGTGTGGATCGGCGCCATGGAAGGTCTTCGAGTCTGCCGTCCCGGGAACGAGAGTCAGGGGATCGGGATCGGGCGGCGCCGAGGCGACGAAAAGCGCGGCTTTAAAAACGACCTCGTGCTCGCGGAGGGCGACGGGATCTCCGGATTCCACGCGGAACTCCGCAGCGAGGGTCGGCGCCTTTTCCTCAAAGATCTGAAGAGCACGAACGGGACCTTTGCGGCCGGCCACCAGGTTTCCGGGGAGGTCGAAATCGAATCCGGAGACGTCTTCATTCTTTCGAACACTCCGGTCGAGGCGTCCTTCACCAGCAGCAAGGCGGCCGCGCCGGGTAACGTTCCCTCGGACGAGGAAATCGCGGGCTCGCCAGTTTTTGTGGCTCTGGCGCAGGCCGCAAAAGCGGCCGCCGCGCGCCGCGGGGAGTCGTTCGCCGATACCCGTCATGTCCTCGAGGCGCTCACGGTGGCGAAGGACCCCATCGTGACGGCCGCCCTGAGCTCTCGCGGACTGACCTCGGAACGGATTCACGCGGACTTCCGGGAGGGGAACCTTCAAAAACCCTCTCTCCAGTGGGTCTGCCGTTTCCTGGCCGCGGCGGAAGAAAAAAGGGAGAAGCCCAGGTCGGAAAAGTCTCCGATTCTTTCTCCCCGCGCGCGCAGTCTCTTCGGCATGGCGGCCGCCCGGCTCGCCGGATACTCCGAAAGCGAGGCGAAGCGGCTCGCCGCGGTCGCTCTCTTTTCCTCTTTCGCAAACGTGGCGGGCCCCGTGTCGAGGTGGCTCGAGAGCGCCGGAGTCCAGGCGCCGGCGATTCCGGCTCCGCGCCGGCCGGGGGGCAAAACGACGCAGATCCTTCGCCCGTCGGCCACTGTCGCGATGGGCTCGGACGACGCGACCGTTCGGCAGAAGCGGCCCGCGGGCGGCGATTCGAACGACACGGACGTGCTCTCGTCGCGACCCGGGAGCGGCGCCGCGGATGCGGGGGATCGGTCGCGCACGAAGCTCGTCCGCAAGACCGCTCCGTCGACGCCCCTCGTCGCGACGACGGGAGACGCCCTGCTCGACCAGCGCGCTCGCGCGATCGCGGACCAGCTCGAAGAGGCCGCGAGCGTTTACCGGTTCTCGACGCCGGAGGACCGGCGTTCGATGATGAAGTCCGTGGTCAAGAATGCCCTGGCCGCGGTCACTCCCGAAAACCGCGCGCGGATCCTTCGCCAGATCCGGGACCAGTTTCCCGTGACGATCTCGACCTCGGCGCAATCGAGCGAGGAGACGCGACTGCGCGCGCGAATCCGAGAGCTCGAGCAGCGCGTCGCCGAGCTCTCCCGGCGGGGGGACCGCCCACCCGACACGAAAAGAGAGGCGTCCGCGGAGACCGGATGGAGGGCGCTCGTCGCTCCCCCGGGCGCTCCTCCCGGGTCCGCCGAGGTGGAAACTCTCCGCGCCATCCTCTCTTTCGCCGCCAAACTCGAAAAGCTCCTTTTGAGCCTCGTGCAGTCGATCACGACGCCGGGGGACCAGACGACGAACTTTCGTCTCTCCATCTTCCGATATACCCTTGACGGAGTTCTGAGATCACTTCATGAGGGAGAAGTCGTCGGGCTGGAGGGCATCCCCGACTACCTGCGCGAGCTCGAGCGTTGGCAGATTGCCATTCTGGCGTCTCACCATGAGAGTCCGAGGGTCTGGTTCGAGAAGCTGTGGAAGAAGACGAATCCGTCGATCATCGAGGCCACCACGGCGAAGTCGGGGGCCTGGAAGCTCGGAGGGCAGGCGGCCGAATGGTGGAGCCGGTACAAAGAGGCCGTTCGAGACCTGAATCCCGAGGTGGTCCAGGATCAGGTTCTCCAGACTGCGAACAAGGTGGCGCTCGAGGAATACGACAAGCTTTCGAAACGGAAAGAATTGAGGGGAGACAAGTCATGAGGGTTCGTCCCGCTGCGGCTCTCCATCTTCTCGGCATCGTCGCTCTCGTCCTCACGTTCGTCGCGTGCTCGAGCTCGGCTTCGGTGCGATTTCGCTGCGAGAGCCCCATCAACGGAGGGCTTCTCCTGACCGTCGACGTCGTGCGGGCGACGGAGGAGCAGGCGAAACAGATCCAGGCTCTCGGCGAGAAGTGGTTTTACGACTCGATGCGCGAAACACTGCGAGAGCGGGTCACTACGGTCACATTCCCCGTCAAGGACGGCGGCGGCGAGTGCGTCCGGGAAGTCCAGGTGCCGATGGCGAAAAATGACAAGTACCTTCTACTCGTCGCCGATTACCGCTTCCAGAGCCCGGATTCCTCCAAACAGATCGTCAGTCTGTCCCGGGATCGCTGGAAGGGCGGCACTGTCCGCGTCGGCGTCCGGGACCGCGAGCTCACGGTCGAGACGCGATAGGGCCGGGCCCGATGGCGAAGACTCCGGAGGTTCACTGGGCGGAGGGCATGTTCCTCCGGCCCCATCACCTTCAGCTCGCGGAGCGGCACCGGGAGGAGCTTCTTCGCCAGGAGGTTCGCCGCCTTCAACCGTTCTTCTGGGGTCTGCTGAAGGTCGACATCGCTGTCGATCAGCTGGAGAACTTCACGTTCGAGGTCCGGGACTGCGAGGTGAAACTGAAGGATGGCACCTCCCTTTCCCTTTCATCCAACCTGAGGCTCCCCGCGCGGACCTTTCGCACCGAGCTCGACCAGGCCGGCGGCCGCATGGAGGTCTGGCTCGGCATCCCCTCCTGGAGGGAGCTCGACGGGAACGCCTTCCAGCCGGGAGAAATCGCGGGAGGTCAGGACCGTCGCTGGAGCGTCGAGCCTCTCGAGGTTCTCGACGAGAACACGGGGGCGAACGCGCAGGTGATCGAGTCCCGGCGCGCGAACGGACGTTTCTTCTTCGGCAGGGAGAGCCGTGAAGGGTACGAGTCCATTCCCATCGCGCTCGTCGAGCGGGCGGGACAGGGAAAGAACACTCCGGTTCTGTCCAACGAGTTCATCCCGCCGGTGACCGAGCTCGGCGCGTGGCCCTCGCTCGAAAACCTCTGCCAGTCGGTCACCAACCGGCTGGAGGCGAAGCACCGCTTTCTCGTTTCCGAGGTCCTCGAAGGGAAGCTCACGACGGATGCCGAGGGGACCACCGGATGGCAGCCGGTCCTCAAACTTCAGATCCTGGGATCCTTTCTCTTCCTTTTTCAGCAATTGACCCGGATACCGCGGATTCATCCTTTCACCGTGTATGTCGAATTCTGCCGTCTGGCCGGAGAGCTTTCCATCTTCGACGATCAGAGCAGCCCCCTGCGCATTCCCCTCTACGATCACGACGACCTCGGCCGCTGCTTTTTCGAGATCACGCACGTTCTCGAACGGCTCTCCGAGAGGATCGTCGCCTCTCGCTACATCCGGGTCGAGTTCATGACGAGGGAGGAGCTGCTGGTGGCGACGCTCGTCCCCGAGTGGCTCGAAACGGGGACCGAGATCTACCTTCTCATCGAGTCTCCTCTCAACGAGGCCGAGATCAAGGGGCGCATCGAGGTGATGAAGATCGGGACGCCCGGGGACATACCTCTTCTGAAACAGCGGCGGCTCTTCGGGCTCGACCTCGAGATGTTGAAGCGGGTGCCCTCGGGGCTGCCCGCCCGCGAGGATTACTTTTACTTCTCGATCGAGAAAGACGGTCCGTACTGGTCCAATCTCCTGCGGGACCGGGTCATCGCGATTGCCGGGGGCATCGACCCGAAGCTCCGGTTTGCCCTTTTCATCGTGATGAAGCCGGCCGCGGCGTCCGTCCGGCCCGGTGCGCCCCGTGGATAACGCGCGGCCCGAGTACACCACCCAGCTTTTTCACCTCACGTCGGAGCTCTTTCTTTTCCTGACCTCGTTCCGAAGAAAGGTCCGGAAGGGCGTGCCGATCGAAATGTCCGAAGCGTCGGCACGGCTGGATGAGATCTTCCTCCGTCAGGCTCGCGAGTCGCGAAACGACCCGAAGCTCGACGCTCTTTACGAAAAGGCGCGGTACCCGCTGGTGGTCCTCGCCGATGAAATTCTGATTCACAGCGGGTGGGAGCACGCGGACGAGTGGAACAACCGTCTGCTCGAGGAAAAGACGTTCGGCTCGAATATCGGCGGCGAAAAATACTTCACGATCGCCAGCGAGTTGCGGCCCGAGGAAACGGAGCTGGCGGCGATTCTCTTTGCCGGCATCGCGCTCGGCTTCGGAGGGAAATATCGCGAGCGGCCTGAAAAGCTCGGAGAAGTGCGGCAGCGGCTGTATCGACTGAACGCCGAATACCTCGCTTCCACGGGCGACAAGATCACCCCGGCCGCGTACCACGTCGATCCCACCCCCGCGCGCCGGCTCTCGCCGCTCGTCAATCTCTACCGCCTCTTAATCGTGGCCGGAGGGATCCTCGTCCTCTATTACGTCCTGGCTTTCACGCTCTGGAGCAACTCGCTCGGCGAAATTCGCGCCGCGGCGAGGGCGATGGGCATCGAGTAGAACAGAACGCATGTACGAGTTCCTCGCCCTTCTCCAGCGGTTGCCGAAGCCACTCAAGTACATCGGCATCGTCTTTCTCCTGATCCCGATCGTCTACGTCGTGGCGAACCTGCTCGGCGTGCCGCAGTACTGGTGGATTTTCGTCCTCGGTCTCCTCGGGATCGCGATTCTTCTCTCGCTCCTCGACCTCGTCCTCCACAGGAAGGAAAAGGGCAACGCACAGGCGTTCGAAGGAGAGCTGAGAAAGGACGCGCAGAAGGGCGCCTCACGCCAGGAGGTGCGCCAGGCCCTCGGCGACCTGTCGGCGAAATGGAGCGAAGCGGTCGCGCAGCTCAAGCAGGCGGGGCTCGACATCTACTCGCTCCCCTGGTACCTGCTGATCGGCGAGCCGCAGTCCGGTAAATCCACCACGCTCAAGAATTCGGGCCTCGAGTTCCCCGTGGGCGCCGATGCGCTTTCGGGCGCGGGAGGAACCCGCAACTGCGACTGGTGGTTCGCCAACGAAGCCGTCATTCTCGACACGGCGGGGCGGTTCACGTTCCAGGAGGAAAACGCGCCCGACCAGGCCGAGTGGGGCGCTTTCCTGAGTCTGCTCCGGAATTACCGGAAATTCTGCCCGATCAACGGGGTCCTCGTCGTCATTCCCGCCACGTCGCTCCTCGAAGACACCCCCGAAGAGCGAGAGCGGAAAGCGCAGAACATCCGCCAGAAGCTCCTTCACGTGCAGCGGGAGCTGCAGATCCGTTTTCCGATCTTTGTCATGGTCACGAAGGCCGACCGCGTTCTCGGCTTTTCCGAATTTTTTCTGAAGCTCGACCCAGTCGACCAGCAGCAGCTCTTCGGATGGTCGAACCCGGAGGGCCCTTCGAAGCCCTTTCAGATCGAGGCGTTCGACGGGGTCTACGAGGACATCGTGACCCGGCTCTACAAGCAGAGGTTGAAGTTCCTCGCCGACGAGGAGAATCCGGCCCACTCGGACAAGCTGTACGTCTTCCCCGACGAGTTCGAGGCCCTCCGGACTCCTCTGAGCGGCTATCTCAAGACGATCTTTCTTCAGACGCGGTTTGACGAGCCCTTCGCCTTCCGCGGGTTCTATTTCTCGAGCGGCGTGCAGCAGGGGCGTCCCATCGCGCAGGCGACGCGGGACCTCCTGGCTTCCCCGGGCGGCGCCTCCGAAGGAGTCCTCGAAAATCTCGAGAGCATCTTCAAGAAATCCCGTGCCTTCTTCATCCGCCATTTCTACGAGAAGAAAGTTTTTCCGGAGCAGGGCCTCATCACACGGACGGCGGCCGGAGAAGCCCGCTCGCGCAAGACGCTCTGGCTCGTTCGAATCCTCGGCGTCCTGGTCGTTCTCCTGTTTCTGGGCGGGATGATCCCGGCGTACACCGGCCTGCAGCGGGTCTTGAATCCCATCCGCAAATCCGTTCGCGAGGCGAAGGACTGTGTCGCAAAGGGGGGATGTTCCGTCGCGGAGTCCTATCGAATTTCGAACGATCTCCAGGTGGAACGGGAGAAGGTCGCGCACAAAGGCTGGGTCTTCGCGGTCTTTCTTCGCGGCCCGCGGTCCAACGAGCTCGTGACCACGCTCGCCGCCGTTCAGAGGAAGCTGTATTTCGGCGGGGTCGTTTCCCCGCTGCTCGCCGAGACGGAGTCGCGGATGGGCGCCATCGACTGGGCCACCTTCGGAGAATACCGACCTTTCTTCGAAGCCTTGAAGTCCGAGCTCGACTGGATCGCCGCGAGAAAGCCCCCCGCCGCCGGGCCCGTCACCCGGCTGGAAGACCTCCGCGTCACCCCTCTCGTGGATTTCATCCGGCGAACCCGCGCTCTGCAGCAGGCGCCCCAGGGCCAGGAGCTCGACAACTGGGCGAAGGCGCTCGGGCAGACGAACCCGCGGCCGGACGAGATCCTGGCCGCCGCGGTTCGGGGCGCGGAGACGATCTCGATCGTGGTGCCGGATCCGGAGCGGCCGATCCTCGCCTTCGAAAAATTCTGGACGGTCGAAAACCTGGCGCGGTGGGATTTCAAGCTGCAGGATGGGCTCGCAAAGTACGCGGCTCTCTACGAGCAGTCGGCGGGCGTGCCGAAGTCGGCTCCTCCCCAGTACCTCGGCCAGTTCGTCGAGATCGGCCACAAGTTTCAGTCGAATTACGACGCGACGACCCGGCACATGGCGACCCCCCGGCCGGGAGAGAAGAGTTTTCCCGGAGGTTCTCCGGAGTCCTGGAAAAAGTATCTCCGCCAGGACTATCAGACCCTTCTCAAGTGGAAGCCGATCGCGCCCGGGCGCATCGCCGAATCCCGAAGAGAGGAGATTCTCGCCCGGCTCGATCAGGACCACGCGGCGCTCGTCGGGCGGCAGTCGATGTTCGCCTATCTTCTCGAGCCGGGGGCCGCCAGACCGGCGTGGTCGAAGGCGGCGGCGACGCTCGCCACCATGCTGTCCGACCTGACGAACTACTCCGACTTGAACGCCTACGCGGGCAGCGACGACGGCAAGCTCCTCGAGCGGCTCGCTTCGATGACGGCGTGGAACGAGAAACCGAAGTCGATCGACGAGTGGCGGGGCCGGCAGGAGCAGTCCGAAAAAGCAATCCTGGCCCGGGGCGGCGAACTGACTGCCGCCAACCCCGACCCGAAGTTTCTCTGGAACGACCGCCGCGCGACGATCGAACAGACCGCGGCCCTCGCGCTGGTGTGGAGGACGCTGCCGACCGCGCAGAGATTCTTCGGCGATGCGCTGGTCGCCAAGTGCCCTCCCAACATCTGCTACACGCCCGAGTTTGCCCGCGCGATGATCTCCTCGGCGAGCCTCGTCGTGGGCTTCGGCGCGAAGCAGCAGCCCGTGGCCGCCTTCGAGGGCGTCGAGCCGGCCATCCAATCGCTCGCGGGATCGGAAAAGAGTTACCTCCAGAGCTACATCGACCGTATGCGCGGGGGAGGAGGGGGCGGCGGGGGAGGCGGGTTCTCGTTCCCGGGGGCCGCCGCTTCGGCGGGGTCATGGTCCGTTTTTCAGCGCGCGATCGGGTCGTGGACGCCTGCCGGCGGTGGGGGAGGAGGCGGCGGCGGCGCCGCACCCGTCGATACGGGAGGGCAGCTGACGCTCGCGGACATCCAGACGTTCGTGAACGCGAACGAAAAGCTGTCCGACGTGCTCGAGTACTACAAGTCGAGGGTGGAACGCCCCCGCGCCGCCGCGGCAGGTGCAACGGTTTCCCCCGATCTGATCGCCGCGGCGGAGCAGTTCCGCACCACCGTCTCGGCGCTCCCCGGCGAGCCCTTGAAAGCGTGGAAACAGCTCGCGACGGCGGAGGGCGGCGTCTCACTCAAACAGTACAAGGCTTTCTCGGAGAATCCCCGCGTGCGGGGAATCCCGCTCGCGATGCGTATGAGAAACGAAGTGGAGTTTCACGGCGCGCATCTGATGCGGGACGCGATCCGGCCCGGGTACCAGCAGCGCGAAGGGGCGCCGTGGGGGCGGCTTTCCGGCTGCTGCCTCGGCAAGTTTCCTTTCATCAACGACATCCAGCTCCAGATGGAGCGGCAACAGTTCGCATCGGGCAGCGGGTACGTCCGTTCCGGCCCGACCTCCCGCGTGGAGGTCCCGACGATCTCCTCGAACGACATCACCGGAGCGGTGGCCGAGATCGGGCAACTGTCCGCCGAGTTCGCGCTCGACCCGATTTTTAATGATGAGGCGCGCGAGTTCGATTTCGTTGGAGAACATCGCTCCAGCCTTGCCGTGGCGCGAAGATGGGAACGGTTTCTTCTGGGCGGCCCGGGGTCCGTCGGCGCGGGAGGGCCGCCTCGGGAGCACAAGATCGAGATCAAGCTCGTCGAGCGCCCTCTCGGACCGGGGGCGGTGTTCATCGGAGACCGCGTCGGGGTCGTCATGCTTTTCGATCCCAGCGAGCGCCTGCGTCCCTCGACGGACATCAAGACCGGGAACAAGCCACCGCCCTACGTCTGGAGGCTGAACTCCGCCGATGGGCCCCTTACGATCCTCGGGAGAAACGAGGACGCGAAGGGAGGATGGAAGGGGACTCTCGACATCACGGGCGGCCCGCTCAAGCTGTTCTATTACATCCGCCGCGCGAGCGACGACCGGCGGGCCGGCCAGGACCCGTCGGTCTGGGACATCCGCGTCGAGATTCCCGACGCCGAGCGGCCGAACACCCGGCTGCAGGGGGTGTTCGAGCTGCGCCTCGATGAGCCTCTTCCCGGAGTGCTTCCGCGATAGGGAAGTCGAGACGAGCCATGCGCGACACTCCGATTCCCGAACGTTCCGGACTGCTCCGACGGCTGTGGGGAGGCGGTCCCGACAAGGCGAAGACGATCCGCCTTCCCGTCAACGCCTACGGGAAGCTCCCGATCTACAAGGATTTCATCTCCTCCGGATTGACGGAGGGACCCGCACGGGAGTTTCGGACCTGGCTCGATCGCGGTTTCAGCCACCGCTGGTCGACCGACGAAACCTGTCGTGACGTCGTGATCCCGCCGCACAGTTTTCTGTTCCGGCTTCCGGACTCGAAGGGGTACGCCGCCGGCTCCCTCTGGGGATCGAGCGACGAGGGCGGGCTGCGCAAGTTTCCCTTCACGCTCTTCTTCACTTTCCCCGGAGGCCATGCCGCGGCGGACCCGGTGGCTGCCGTCGAATACCTCGCCGATCTCGAAAAGCGCGCGAACGAGCTTCGGTTCCTTTTCGGCCCCGGGGCTTCTCTGGCCTCGTTCTACCAGGCGTATCGGGGAGCGGAGATCGAGGTGAGCGTTCGCCCGCACGAACAGGTCTCCCGGGACTTCCGGTCGGAGCTCGCCGGTTTCTCCGTCGCAGAATTCGCGGAATCCGTGCTCGGGGACCAGGCGCTCCGCGAATGGTCCGCGCTGCTCGAGAAGGTCGGCCGCGATGTGCCTGCGGTGCGCGTTCCGCTCGGAGGCTGCCTTCCGCGCGCCCGGGAAGTCGAATTCTGGCTCTTCTGGTTCGAGAGCCGGGACCCGAAGGGACACCGGCCCGTGACGGGAATTCTCTATCCGCACGGGCACAATGACGGTCAGGCGATCTTCTGGTTCCGCGACCTGCAACCGGACGACTTCCTGCTCCTTCATCCGTCCCGGCCCAATCCCCAGCAGGTCTTCGAAGCGTTGCCGGACTTCTCTCCGTCCCGCGCCCCGACTTCGGGGCGACATCCGGCCTCGGAACGGCCGGATCCCCCGGCCGGCGACCAGGGTTCCGGCGCCGTGGCGCTGCCTGCGCTTTCTCCTCCGGCAGCCGACGGAGCGTCGAGCGCCAGCCTCTCGGAACCGGGGGCCGATGCAGCGCCCGCTGCGCCCGCTGAGTCCCCTGGCTCCCCGAACGTCTCGCCTCTTCCCGACGCGGAAATTGCGGCCGCGGGAACCCTCGAGCAGGGACCGACCCGGATCCCCGCGGTCTCAGAGATCCGAGACCAAACGCCGGCTCTTTCCGCCCCCTCGGGCGGCGGATCTCCGGTCGCGTCGGATGGGGCCCTTTCCGAGGCCGGGGGCCTCCTCCCCCCCGAATCGGCGCCGCCGGAGGCCGCGGAGGCCTTGCGGGGCGGAGCGCCGGTCCTCGACGCGCCGCCTCCAAAATGGGACCGGCCCCTCCCGGCCCTCCTCGACGCGGACGTTCCTGCGTAGAATGGGCATCTCTCAGCGATTCAGGAGGTGCGATGAACCCCAGACATCCTCAGGACTATCAATTGAAGGGACACCTGACGATCGAGGGGGATCTCGCCCTTCGTGAGAGCGAGAAGTTCGTCAACGACTACGTCCTGAAGCGCGCCGACGAACTGGCGAAATTCGGAGACATCCTGCGCTCGCACATCCTGCAGGCGGTGAACGAGGAGAAAGCGTCGGGGCGTCTGCCGAAAGCGATCACGGGAGGCTGAACCCGCCGCCGGAGATTTTACCGACTCCGGACCCCGCAGGAGCCCGGCCCGTTTCTCAGTCAGGTGCCGGGCCGTCTTAGCTTCCGACGATCCGGCCTTCAGCCCGCAGAGCCTTCGATCAGCGCGAGGAGTCTTTCCCGCAGCGGGTCCTTGAGGTTCTGAATCGCCGCCGTGTCGACCACCTCTTCGAAGGCATCGGACCCGGAAAGCTCCGTGCTCTCCCGAATCAGAGCGTCCGGGGGCCGAACCGTCGGGATCGCGGACGAGATGACGGAGATGGGAAGGCTTCCGAGCTCGGAACGGTGGTGTGTCGAGACGGGGAAGCGCAAATCCTGGAAGACCTGCGCGACCCCCTTCTGCTGGAGGGCGACGTGGAGGGCAACGTGGTTCAATACGTGTTCCTGGATGTGGACGCCCGAGGAGTCCCCCTTACCGACGACCTCCCGCAATTTTTCCGGCGGATATCCTTCGTAGAAAAGGATCCATTTCAAGGGGGAGGTCATCAGGACCGTCTTGCTCCCACCCCGGGCCTTGACGGCGTGAGGGTACTCGAAAGGCACGAATTCCAGGGCATTGCTCTCGAGCGGCAGAGGGGGCTTCAAATCCCGCGGGAGGTTGAAGGGGCTCGACGAAGCCACGGGCTCGTAGGCGGTCTGGAGATCCTTGAAGACCCTGTCCGAACCCCGGACCGCGTCCTTCGAGGCGCCCTGGACGTAGTGACCCAGAAGCGTCCTCGGCCGGATGAGCGGCATGAGGGTCCCGAGGTACTGCGTCAGCTCGCCTCGAATCATTTCGGCGACGCTTCGGGTCACCCTCCGAAGCTCCAGCAACTTTTGCGTGGTCTGGGATTCCGTCATCGTCTCTCCCCGCGCCCTCCGCTCAAGCCCCCCAGGCGGCGGCCACAATCTACCAGCACCGGGACGGTGGAGGGCGTTTTTCCGGTGGGTTCCCCCCCCTTTTCTGTTGACAGAGTTGTCTTATACTTCGCTCCCACCGGAACCGGGAATCGCAGACAGAAGGAAAGGAGGAAGGCGTGGCCCAAGTAGATTTTTTCCTGAAGATCGACGGCTGGGACGGGGAAAGTCCCGATGAAAAGCATTCGAAGGAGATCGAGGTGAAATCGTGGAGCGTCGGCGTCGCGCAATCGGGTAGTTCCGATCGCGGCGGAGGGGCGGGCACGGGGAAGGCGCTGTTCCAGGACATCAGCTTTACCAAGATCTTCGACTCGGCGAGCCCGAATCTCCTGACCGGCTGTGCCAGCGGCGAGCATAAGTCGAAAGCCGTCCTGACCTGCCGCAAGGCGGGCAAGGAGCAGCAGGAGTACCTGAAGGTCACCCTCACCGATGTCATCGTTTCTCACTATCAGACCCAGGGTTCGGAAGGGTCCGGCGGCGCCCTGCACGACAGCTTCGCGCTCAACTATTCCAAGATCGAGTTCGAGTACAAAGCGCAGAAGAGCGACGGGACGCTCGGCGGCGCGGTCAAGAAGAGCTACGACCTCAAGGCGAACAAAGCCGCCTAAAATCGCACGTTGAATCCGGCGCGGTCCGGTCCGGGTGGAGGGAGTCGTCGATTTTCGCGACGGCTTCTTCCGCCCGCTTCCTTTTTCTGGCGATGCCAGCGGGACTCGAGGGGCGCGTCCGAGCCCGGGGGCGACCCCGGCCTGGAGGGTCCGCGCGGTCCGGGGCGGTCAGCTGGGCGCGCCTGCGGATTCTGCCGCCGCGCCGAACGCGATGCGACGCGTTTCCAGCACGGACTGTTCCCCTTCGCCCACGAGAAAAACCCGAAGGCCCATGCCCTGAAAAATCTCGTCGGAAACCGGCTTCCAGTCGGTCATCCGGCCGAGGCGGACGCGATCGTCGGAATGATCGCTCGACCCGGCGTAGAGCGCGGGGATGAAGACCTCGCCCGTCGTTCCATCGGCCGCCTTGATGCGGGCCGGGACCCAGAGCAGGTCGCGGAGGCTTCTGGGAGGATCGATCTCGATGGACTGGATGTGCTCGAACGCGAGCCATGCATATTTGTCCTTCACGATGAGCTCGAGCGCCGCCGCCGTCAGATCGTTGTAGTCGCGAAAATCGAGGAAGGGTTCGCCGTTCCAGGTCCCCGTCACGGCCGGCCTTTCCTCCTCGGCGCGGTCGAGCAGCTCTCGGGCGGAACCGGCCTCGCCCTGGCGCAGTTTCCCGATCGCTTCGACATAGAGATCGAGGTAGGCGGGAGGTTCTGTCAGAAAATGCGGCGCGGCGCCGTCGCGGAAGAGGCGGATGCGCTCCCGTTCCGCCTTGATGTTTGCGCGATACACGGTAACTGCCATCGCGGATTCGATGCTCTGCTGGCCGATGACGTCGATCTGCTTTTCCGCGCGGTCCCATTCCCCGGCGAGGCAGAGGAGCTCGAACAGAAACGTCCGCCGCGTGACATCCGTCGGATTTGCCTTCACCTCAGCGGTCACTGTGTCGATCGACGCCTGGATGTTGCCCGCGTCAAACAGTTCTTTGCCGGTCGCCATCGCGCCCTCCGGATTTCCGGTCAGTCTATCCGCCGCCCGCGGTGTGTCAAAACCGCAAGCTCTGAGACGCAGGACGGCGCCCCGGGACGAGCTTTTCCTCGATCCACGTCGGCCCGCGGCCGCGGGAGACGGCGGGCCCGCCGGGCTCCCGGGAGAGCCTCGGTAACTTGCGCGGCCGGAGCACAACCCTTGCTCCTGGAGAGTTTTTACGCCGGATCTGGCCGCTCCGCATTCGTGACGCCGACCGCTCGCCTGTCTCCGGGACCAGCCCCCTCCGAGACCCGCGCCCCGCTGGTCGGCGGTGCGGTCGCCGGGCGCGGCCGGACTCGGAACCATGGACGCGGTGATAGTCTTCCGCCACGAGAACAGGTCGGCGCTTTCGGTTTCTTGACTCAGCAGATTCAGATAGTTATGCTCGATCCAACGACCGGAGGGCTCGAACGAGATTGCTGATTTGTCTTAAAGCCGCTCGTCGCACGGCGAGCGTGCGCAGAACCGGTGTCCGCTCGCGAAGTCAGAGTGTTCTCTCGACCGTCGAGGAGGAATAGGAAATCGGATGTCGTCGTCGCCCGAGGTGATTGACATCGAGGCGCTGCTCTCGCCGATCGCGGGAGAAAACCCTGCGGGCGAAAGCCTTCAATACAGCGGCGTCCACGATCAGATTCGCGAGGCGCGGCGTTCCGAGGACCCCCTGGCGCAGGGAGACTGGCAACGGGAGATCAAGGGCGCGGACTGGCAGGAAGTCGTGCGGCTTTCGACGGAGGCCCTGACGGAGAGGTCTAAAGACCTTCAGATTTCGGCCTGGCTCGCGGAAGCCATCGTCAGGACGAGTGGTTTCCCGGGGCTGCGGGATGGCTTGAAACTCGTCCGTGGAATGCAGGAGCGGTTCTGGGAAAATCTGTACCCGGAGATCGAAGACGGCGATCTGGAAGCGCGCGCCAATGCCATCGCGCTTCTCGATCGGCAATCGGCGATGGCGATCCAGGAAGTCCCGGTCACGCGCAGTCCCGCCTATTCCTTTCTGCAGTGGGAATCCGTCAAGGCTTCCGGCACGGCGCCCGCCGCGGACGGGAGTCCGGGGGCGTCTCCGGAGGGGCAGATCACTCTCGAAGACTTCGTCAAGGCGCGCGGCGCGACCCGCCGGGCCTTTTACGAGCAGCTGCTCGGGGTCTTGAACGAATGCTGGAGCGAGTTCGAGGCGCTCGACCGGGTCATGGACGAGAAGTTCGGCCGTCAGACACCGGGTATGGGAGAGCTCAAGAAGTCCCTCGACAGACTGCGCGACTGGGCCGACAAGACGACGAAGGAAAAGCGGCTCGAAGAGCCCGAGGCGGGCGTTTCCGGTCCGGAGGACGGAGGGGCCGGTGAAGCGGCTTCCGGTCCTGCCGGCGCCGTGCGGGGCCGGCAGGACGCGTTGCGGCGGCTGGCGGAAGTGGCCGATTACTTCCGGCGCACGGAGCCGCACAGCCCCGTCTCTTACCTCGTCCAGCGTGCGATCGCGTGGGGCCAGATGCCTCTCGAGGTCTGGCTCGGCGACGTGATCAAGGATGGACCTCTGCTGGAAAGTCTTCGGGAAACGCTGGGATTGAAGGAGACTGCCGGCGGCGGCGGGCAATAGCGACGAAACCTGGGCACCTTCTTTGAAGGAGTGAATGGTATGCCGAAAAAAGAAAGCATCCAGCAGAAACTGAAGCGGGTGCGGCCGCCGCGCGTTCAGATCACCTACGACGTCGAGATCGGCGGGGCGATGGAATTGAAGGAGCTGCCCTTCGTGGTCGGCGTGCTCGGCGACTTTTCCGGCCAGCCGGCGCAGCAGCTGCCGCGGATGAAGGACCGCAAGTTGATCGAGATCGATCGAGACAACTTCGACGAGGTCCTTGCCGGGATGGCGCCGCGCCTGGCGATGCGGGTCGACAACAAGCTGACGAACGACGGCAGCAAGATGAATGTCGAGCTGCGGTTCAACAGTCTCCAGGACTTCGAGCCGGACAATATGATCCAGCAGGTCGAACCGCTTCGCAAACTGGTCGACGCGCGACAGAAGCTGCGCGACCTCCTCTCGAAGACGGACGGGAACGACAAGCTCGAAACGATGCTTCAGAACGTGATGGAAAACTCCAGCGCCCAAAAGCAGCTCGCGGACTCTTTGGGCCTCACCGACGAAAAGGGAAAGAAGGTAGAGGGCTCTGATGAGTAAGACCCCGGAAAAGGGCAAGAGCGTCGTCGTCCGGGAACAGGCGGGAGAGCGCGACCTGCTGACGCAGATCCTCGAAGAGGGCCGGCTCGCCCGCAACGAGGGCCAGATCGAGCAGGCCAAGGACATGATCGGCCAGTTCGTCCAGCAGGTCATGAAGGGCGAGATGGTCGTCGGCCGGGACCTCGAGGCGTCGATCAACGCCCGGATCGCGGCCATCGACAGCCTCCTGTCCGCCCAGGTCAACGAGATCATGCACAACGAGGCGTTTCAGAAGCTCGAAGGCTCCTGGCGAGGCCTCCACCATCTCGTTTTCGAGAGCGAGACGGGGACGATGCTCAAGATCCGCGTTTTGAATGTTTCGAAAAAGGACCTGCTGAAGGACCTGGAGCGCGCCGCGGAGTTCGACCAGTCGGCGCTGTTCAAGAAAGTTTACGAAGAGGAGTACGGGACCTTCGGCGGCGCCCCGTTCGGCACGCTGATCGGCGACTACGAGTTTTCCAACCACCCGCAGGACATGGCCCTTCTCGAAAAGATCTCGCAGGTCGCGGCGGCGGCGAACGCGCCGTTCATATCGGCGGCGTCATCCGAGCTCTTCGGCTGGGACAGCTTCACGGAGCTGGCGGAGGTTCGCGACGTCGCGAAGATCTTCGACCGGACGGAATTCGCCAAGTGGCGGTCGTTCCGTGACTCGGAGGACTCGCGCTACGTCGGGCTGACGCTGCCGCACACCCTGATGCGTTTGCCGTACGGGAAGGACACCGTCCCGACCGAGACGTTCAATTTCGAGGAGGACGTGGACGGCCGCGATCACAAAAAATATCTGTGGGGCAACGCCGCGTACTCCTTCGGGACGCGCCTGACGGAAGCGTTTTCTCTCTACCAGTGGACGGTCGCCATCCGGGGCGTCGAGGGAGGGGGGCTCGTCCAGGGCCTGCCGACGCATACCTTCAAGACCGATGAAGGCGACGTGGCGCTCAAATGCCCCACGGAAATCGCCATCACGGACCGCCGCGAAAAGGAGTTCTCGGACCTCGGCTTCATCCCTCTCGTCCACTGCAAGGGGACCGACTACGCGGCGTTCTTCGCCGCTCAGTCGTCCCAGAAGGCCAAAAAATACGATCAGGATTTCGCCAACGCGAACGCGCGGCTGTCGACCCAGCTGCCGTATATTTTTGCCGTCTCGCGGTTCGCGCATTATCTGAAAGCGATGATGCGGGACAAGATCGGCAGCTTCATGTCGCGCACCGACTGCGAACGCTTCCTGAATCAGTGGATTTCCAACTACGTGACCGCGGACGACACGGCGTCTCCGATCGTGAAGGCGCAATTTCCTTTGCGGGACGCGCGGGTGGAAGTCGTCGAGATCCCCGGGAAACCGGGCGCGTATAAAGCTGTCGCCTTCCTGCGGCCCCACTTCCAGCTCGACGAGCTGCAGGTGTCCCTGCGTCTCGTGACGGAGCTTCCGAAGCCCGCGGGCGGCTAGGAAGGCCACAGCGGCGGGGCGGCGGTCCGGTCCCGCCCCGCCCCACCGTTTCCGGATCGGTCCGTCGCCCGCCGCCGCCGGGTTTTCGGTTTCGCCGACAGGAGGAGCCGAGTGTCGAGAGTCGACAACGAGGTCCGGATCACCCCCTCGGTCCTCGACCGCTTGCTCGACGATCGGCCGGAGGAGAAGCGCGAGGCTCCCGCTTCGCGGCAGACCAATCTTCGAATCCTGAAGCAATCCGTCAAACGAGATCTGGAGTGGCTGCTCAACACGCGCTCAAACGCCACCGAAATTCCGGAGGATCTTCCGGAGCTCCATCGCTCTCTGGCTACCTTCGGCATTCCCGATTTTTCGTCCTGGAACGTGCGTGGCGGGGGCGACCAGGAGCAACTCCGAAAAATGATCGAGGACGCCGTAACCCGCTTCGAGCCGAGACTCGAAGGGGTGCAGGTCTCTCTCGAAGTCATGTCCGAGCTCGACCGGACGGTGCGATTCCGGATCGACGCGCGATTGCGGGTCGAGCCGGCCCCCGAACCCGTCACGTTCGATTCGGTCCTCCAGCTCGCGAACCGCGAATTTGTTTTGCAGGGGTCATGACGCGGCCGGCACGCCGCCCGTGCCATCGCAGGAAAGATCGCGATGCGTGACGAGCTTCTCGCCTATTACGAGCGTGAGCTCGGATACCTGAGGCAGCTCGGCGCCGAGTTCGCGGAGAAGTACCCGAAGATCGCGTCGCGGCTCCTGCTGGAGCCCGACCGCTGCGAGGACCCCCACGTCGAGCGGATGATCGAAGCCGTCGCGTTTCTTGCCAGTCGCGTCCACCTCAAGATCGACGACGAGTTTCCCGAAGTGACGGAATCGCTGTTGAACGTCCTCTATCCGAACTTCCTGGCCCCGATTCCGTCGCTGTCGATCGTCCAGTTCGTCGTCGACCCCGAACGGGCGAACCTCCAGACGGGACAGACCGTTCCCCGAGGATCGATGATCTACTCGAACCCCGTCGAGGGATCTCCCTGCCGGTTCCGAACGTCGTACCCCGTGACGATCTGGCCCCTCGAGGTCGCAGCGGCAAGGTTCGAGCTCCCGCCGCCCGGTGTTTCGGTCCCCGCCGCCACGCGCAGCATTTTGCGGCTCCAGCTCCGAACGTTCGCGGGTCTCTCTTTTTCGGATGTCCGCGAAAAAACGATGGAGGAGGGGGAACGGCCGCTCGGCCAGCTCCGCTTCTATCTCATGGGCGATCCGAAGCTCGTCCACTCTCTCTACGAACTCCTCTTCACCGGGGTCGCCCAGATCGGGGTTCGTCCCGGTGGAGGGGCCGAGCGCGACAGTTACACGCTGCCGGCGAATGCCATCCGTGCCGTGGGCTTTGGCGCCGACGAGGGACTCCTGCCGGGAGGGGACCGCACTTTCCTCGGCTACCGTCTTCTTCAGGAGTACTTCGCCTTCCCCGAGAAGTTTCTGTTCTTCGATCTGACCGGTCTCGAGCGGATGTCGGCCGGCGGTTTCGGTCCCGATGCGGACGTTCTCCTCTATCTCGACAAGGAATTTCCGATGGCCCGGGCCGTCACCGCCCAGACTTTCCGGCTTCACTGCTCGCCGGTGGCGAACCTCTTCGAGCAGGTCGCGGAACCCATCCGGCTCTCGCACCTGCAGAACGAGTATCGCGTCATTCCCGACGTCGGGAGGCAGCGAGTGATGGAGGTCTACTCGGTCGACGAGGTCACAAGCGCGCGGCTGGACGAGGAGCGGCCGACCGTCTATCAACCGTTCTATTCGATCCGCCATGCGCGCGCAGCGGACGCCGGTCAGCTCTTCTGGCATGCCAGCCGGCGCCCGTCGCAGCAGAAGGAGGACGAAGGGACGGAAGTCTTTCTGACCTTCGTCGACCTGTCCTTCCGTCCGCTCGTCCCGGAGGCGGAGACCCTGACGGTCCGCACGACGTGCAGCAACCGGGACCTGCCCGGCAGGCTCCCGTTCGGAAATCCGGACGGGGACTTCCACCTCGAGGGTGCGGGAGTCTTCAGCGCGATCCGCAGTCTCCGAAAACCGACTCCGAGCCTTCGCCTCCCGCTCCGTCGCGGCGTTCAGTGGAGGCTCATCTCTCACCTTTCGCTGAACTACCTGTCCCTGGTGGAACGGGAGGGCGCGAGCAGTCCGGAAGCCCTCCAGGAAATCCTGAAGCTCTATGATTTTTCGGATTCGAGCGCGACTCGCCAGCAGATCGCGGGGATCACTCGCGTCGCCGCGAAGCGAGTGCTGCGGCCGGTCGGGTCGAGCCATGCCGGGTTCGTCCGCGGAGTCGAGGTCACGGTCGAATTCGACGAGCAACAGTTCATCGGATCCGGGGTGTTTCTTTTTGCCTCCGTGCTGGAGCGGTTTCTCGGGCTCTACGCGTCGGTCAACTCCTTTGCTCAGACGGTCGCGACATCGCGGCAGCGCGAGGGAGTGCTGAAGCGCTGGCCCGCCCGGGCCGGGGAGCAGATCGTCCTGTGAGAGAGCGGCTCATCGAAGAGTGCTACCGGTTCGACTTTTTCCAGGCGGTCCGCCTTTTAGAACGTCTCTATCCAGACCGGGACCCGGTCGGCGGTTCCGGCGCGCCCGGGAAAGAGGTCGTGAGGTTCCGGACCCGCGTGTCCCTCGAGTTCCCCGCGAGCGCGATCCACGAGATCCGCGAGCCGGCGCGGGAGGGCGCCCCCCCCGAAATGACGGTCACGTTCCTCGGGATGACCGGGGCCATGGGTGTGCTTCCACATCCCTACACCGAGCTCCTGATCGACCGCACGCGGCATCGCGACAACACCCTCTGGGACTTTCTCGACATCTTCAACCACCGGCTGATCTCGTTTTTTTACCGGGCGTGGGAGAAGTACCGGTTTCCCATCTCCTACGAGCGGACGGGCGAGGATGCCTTCACCGAGTATCTTTTCGACCTGGTCGGAATGGGCACCGCGGGTCTCCGGGGAAGGCTCGCCGTCCCGGACCAGGGCATGCTTCTCTACTCGGGGCTGATCGCGCAGCGCCCTCATTCCGCCGTTGCGATCGCGTCGATCCTCGGGGGCTACTTCGGGGCTCCGGTGCGTCTGCAGCAGTTTCACGGACAGTGGCTCGCGCTCGATCCGGAGTACCGGTCGAGGATCGGGACGGCCAACAGCACGCTCGGCGGCGACATGGTGTGCGGTGCGCGGGTTTTCAACGCGCAGTCGAAGTTCCGCCTGAGGTTCGGGCCCTTGACCTTCCGGCAATTCGAGAGGTTTCTTCCGACCGGAGACTTCCACCGGGCGGTCGCGGACTGGACGCGCTTTCTCGTCGGCATGGAGCTCGATTTCGACATTCAGCTCGTGCTGAAAAAGGAAGAAGTCCCGCCGTGCCAGCTCGGCGCCGGCCCGCCCCCGCGGCTCGGGTGGACGAGTTGGGTCAAGACGGAAGACCTCAAGGAAGACCCTTCGGAGGTGGTGCTGTCGGTGACAAACTAGGGGAGCTCCGAACACGTTGAACAAAGCAGGGCGAGGAGGGACGGCGCCATGACGAATCTCAAATCCCTGATCGGAAGGCTCGACGACTCGTGCCGGAGCGCGCTCGAGGCGGCGGCCGGCCTCTGTCATTCGCGCAACAATTACTCCGTCGAAATCGAGCACTTCCTCGCAAAGCTCGTGGAGGCCCCGGACCTCGATTTCGCGCGCATCCTCCGGCAGTACGAAGTCGACTCCTCCCGCCTCTCCAGGGACATCACGAGCGCGCTCGACCGTCTGAAGAGGGGAAACACCGGGGCGATCTCCATGTCCGACCGGATCCCGGACTGGGTCGAGAGGGCCTGGCTGATCGGGTCGATCGATTTTCAGTCCGCCAAGGTGCGGTCGGGCCATCTGCTGCTGGCGCTCCTCGCAAAGAGCGACTTTGCGTCCCTCGCCCGCGACATTTCGAAGGAATTCGCGAACATATCCATCGAATCTCTCCAGAAAAAACTTCCTGAGATCGTGGCCGGGTCCGCGGAGGAGCGGGAGGCCGAGACGTTTGCCGCGCCCGCGGGCTCGGGTGGCGAGACGGTGGGGGCAGGAGTTCCCGGCGGCACGAAGACGCTCGACCAGTACACGGTCGACCTGACGGCCAAGGCGCGGGCGGGGGGAATCGATCAGGTCCTCGGCCGCGACTTCGAAATCCGGCAGATCATCGACATCTTGACCCGGCGGCGGCAGAACAACCCGATCCTGACGGGAGAAGCGGGGGTCGGCAAGACAGCCGTGGTGGAGGGGTTCGCGCTGCGGATCGCCCAGGCGGACGTGCCCGACGTGTTGAAAAACGTGGCGGTCCGCACGCTGGATCTCGGACTGCTTCAGGCGGGAGCCGGCATCAAGGGAGAGTTCGAGAACCGCCTGAAGTCCGTCATCGAAGAGGTCAAGCGATCTCCTCAGCCGATCATCCTCTTCATCGACGAGGCGCATACGATGATCGGCGCGGGAGGGCAGGCGGGCCAGAACGACGCCGCGAATCTGCTCAAACCCGCGCTGGCCCGCGGCGAGCTCCGCACGATCGCCGCGACGACGTGGGCCGAGTACAAGAAGTACTTCGAGAAAGACGCGGCGCTCGCCCGCCGGTTCCAGGTCGTCAAGGTGGAGGAGCCGGACGAGGAAAAGGCGATCGTGATGATGCGCGGTTTGACCGAGCCGCTCGAGAACCACCACGGCGTCCGGATCCTGGACGAAGCGGTCGAAGAGGCGGTGCGACTTTCCCACCGCTACATATCCGGAAGGCAGCTGCCGGACAAATCCGTGAGCGTTCTCGATACCGCCTGCGCGCGGGTGGCGATCGGGCAGGCGGCGACCCCGCCCCCTGTCGAGGATGCGCAGCGGCGGATCGAGCAGATGACTGTGGAGATCTCCGCTCTCGATCGCGAGACGGCGACGGGAGCCGACCATCACGAGCGTCTCGAAGAGCTCGAGGCGTCGCGGGCCAGCGAGCAGGAGCGGCTGGCGAAGTTCCGCGGGCAGTGGGAGAAGGAAAAGACGCTGATCTCGCGGATCCGTGAGATCCGGAGCCGGCTCGAAGAGCATGCCCTCGCGGCGCGAAAGGTCGTGCCGGCGGACGACGGATCGAGCGGCGCGTCCGCCGGGCAGGCTCCGTCCGTTTCCCCCGCCCCCGCCGACATCGAATCCCTCAAGGCGGAGCTGGCGAGGCTGAACTCGGAGCTCGACGCTCTCCAGGGGGAGACACCGCTCATGCAGTCGTGTGTCGACGCCCAGACGATCGCCGAGGTCATCTCCGGCTGGACGGGGATTCCCGTCGGGAAAATGCTGACCGACGAGGTTCAGACGGTGCTCCGGCTGAAAGACCGTCTCGAGCAGCGCGTTATCGGCCAGTCACACGCGCTCGAGGCGATCAGCCGCCGTATTCGCACGGCCCGCGCGAACCTGACCGACCCGCGGCGTCCGATCGGCGTCTTTCTCCTCGTCGGGCCCTCCGGGGTGGGAAAGACGGAGACGGCCCTGACCCTCGCCGACACGCTTTACGGCGGAGAGCGCAACCTCGTGACGATCAACATGAGCGAGTACCAGGAGGCGCACACTGTCTCGTCCCTGAAGGGCTCCCCCCCGGGGTACGTCGGTTACGGCGAGGGCGGCGTCCTGACCGAGGCGGTGCGGCGCAAGCCGTATTCCGTCGTTCTCTTAGACGAAGTGGAGAAGGCGCACCCCGACGTCATGGAGCTCTTCTACCAGGTGTTCGACAAGGGAATGCTCGAGGACGGCGAGGGCCGGGAGATCGACTTTAAAAACACCGTGATCCTCCTGACGTCCAACACGGCGACCGACACCATGATGAAACTCTGCGCGGACCCGGAGACGGCGCCGGAGCCCGAGGGACTGGTCGAAGCGATTCGGCCGGAGCTCATCAAGGTCTTCAAACCCGCCCTGCTCGGCCGCATGGTGGTCGTTCCCTACTATCCGATCTCCGACAAGGTCATGCGGGAGATCATCAAGCTCCAGCTCGCCCGGATCGGCGCGCGGCTCGCCGAAAACCATGGCGCTCGGTTTTCCTACGAGGACCCGGTGGTCGACGAGATCGCCAATCGCTGCAAGGAAGTGGAAAGCGGCGCCCGCAACGTGGATCACATCCTGACGCGAACGCTCCTGCCGGATATGTCCAACGAGTTCCTGACACGGATGGCGACAGGAGAGCCGATCGCGCGCGTGTCCGTCGCGGTAGGCGAGGGCGGCCAGTTCCGCTATGAGATTTCCTGATCGGGGTTCGGAATCCAGGTGTGCGATGGCGGAGAGCGAATAGACCGATGCCGGCGGACGTCGAGGGTGGACCCGTGAAAGCGGACCAATCCTCCGCGGGCATTCGAGTGACGCCCCTCGCGGCGAGCGGTTTGACTCTGCCATCCCGGAACGGAGGCTGACATGCCCGAATACCAGCAGGCGGACAGGCCGCTGACGATTGACACGCCGTTGGGAAAGGACATGGTTCTGTTGAGGGGCTTGAGCGGTCGGGAAGGTATTTCCCAGCTGTTCGGTTTCGAGCTCGACCTGATCGCGGAAAACAAGACGGACGTGGCCTTCGACAAGCTCCTGGGTCAGAAGGTCACGGCGCACCTGTCGCTTCCGAAAGGAAAGCGTCACTTCAACGGGCTCTGCGTCCGGATCAGCCAGGGCGAGCGCGACGAGGGGGACAAGACGTTCACGTCGTACCGGATGGAGATCGTGCCGGATTTCTGGATGCTGACCCGGAAAGCTCAGAGCCGGATCTTTCAACAGAAATCGGTGCCGGACATCCTGAAGAAAGTTCTGGTCGGCTTCGACGTCACCTATGAGCTCCAGGGGACGTTTCGTTCGCGTGACTATTGCGTGCAGTATCGCGAGACCGACTTCAACTTCGCGTGCCGGCTGATGGAAGAAGAGGGGATTTACTTCTTCTTCAAGCACTCGGACGGCAGCCACACGATGGTGGTGGCCAATACGCCGCAGAGCCATTCCGACGTCCCGGGCCCCACCCAGGTCCTCTACGAGGAGGTGGCAGAAGGGTATCGGGAGGAGGATCGGATCTATGACTGGGAGAAAGTCCAGGAATGGCGCTCCGGCAAGTACACATTGTGGGATCACACTTTCGAGCTCCCCCACAAGCATCTGGAGGCGGAGAAACTGATTCAGGACACCGTCACGGTGGGGAAGGTCTCGCACAAGCTCAAACTCGGCGGCAACGAAAAGTTCGAGATTTATGACTACCCGGGCGAGTACGCGCAGCGGTACGACGGGGTGGATCCCGGGGGAGGTGACCGGCCCGGCGATCTCCAGTACATCTTTGAAGACAACAAACGCACGGTTGATATTCGCATGCAGGAGGAGGCGCTCGGAAGTCTCGTCATCCACGGAGGGAGCAACTGCCGGCACTTCATGGCCGGTCACAAGTTCTCGCTGCAGCGGCACTTCAGCGGCGACGGCGGGCCGTATGTGCTGACGACCGTCCATCACTTCGCGCGGGGGACAGGGGACTACCGCGGGGGCAAGACGGGCGCCTTTCAATACCGCAACGAATTCACGTGCATCCCGCAGGCGCTGCCCTTCCGTCCGCCGCGGATCACCCCCCGGCCCGTGGTGCACGGGTCACAATCGGCCGTGATCGTCGGGCCGCCGGGCGAAGAGATCTTCACGGACAAGTATGGCCGCGTGAAAGTCCAGTTCCACTGGGACCGCGAAGGCAAGTACGACTCGAACAGCTCGTGCTGGATGCGGGTCGCGACTCCGTGGGCCGGCAAGAAGTGGGGCATGTTTCACCTTCCCCGCATCGGCCAGGAGGTCATCGTGGACTTCCTGGAAGGCGATCCGGACCAGCCCATGGTCTCCGGAAGCGTCTACAACGCCGAACAGATGCCCCCGTACGAGCTGCCGAAGTTCAAGACGTATTCCACGATGAAGTCGCGCTCGACGAAAGATGGCGGTCCCCTGGACTTCAACGAGTTCCGGTACATCGACACGAAGGGCAAGGAGCAGGTCTTCCTCCACTCGCAACGCCGCATGGACGTGCGCGTCAAGAAAAACAAGTACGAGTGCATCGGCGGCTCGAGCTCGATCAGCGTCGGCGGCGACCAGCTGCACACCATCTACGGCGACTACAACCTGCACGTGAAGGGAAAGGGCTATATCGAGGTTGATTCGGATCTCAATCTCTATTCCAAAGGCAACATCAAGGTCGGGACCACGAGCGATATCCGCGTCGGCGCCGTGCGCATCGAGGTCAACGCCAAACGCATCGTGCTGGACGGGGGAAATGAGCTCATCTTCCGGGTTGGAGGCAGCTTCGTGCGGATCGACGCTTCGGGCGTCACGATTCAGGGAACCCTGACGCACATCAACTGCGGCGGAGCCGCGCCGCCTGCGCCCGTCGCGGATCCCGAGGGGCCGCTCGATGCGGGCGGATGCGACACGGGCGAACCGGGCTATCTCGACAGACCGTGGAAAGGCGGGGGCGGAGGGCGGACGACCTGGAACGTCTATAACGGTTCCGGTCTCGACATCGGCGGCGGCAAAACGTCGCGGGTATTCCGTAACGCCGACGGTTCGGTCAGCGTCGGGAATTCCATCACGATCAAACCGTCCTCCAAGGATCCGAATTTCACCGACAAGGTGCTGGACGACCTGGGCAATATTTCGTCTACCCCCTCGGGCAAGGCTCGCCTGGGCACCATCGAAGACTCCGGCCACACGGTGAACATCGAGCGGATCGACAACGGAGCAAATTCCCAGGAGATTTCGAGCAACGACGCGGACGCCTCCAAGAAGGGAATACCGAGCTTCAACGGGGGCTCCGGCACGTCGGGAACCGGCACCGGAAATGGCTCCGACTCCACGGTGCAGTACAACCCGGACTTCAAGCCCTCGACGATCGGCCCCGATCCGGCTCATCCCTTGACGCCGCCGGGGACCGTTCCGTCCGACGACATCCTGTTTCACGAGTTAGGTCACACCGAACACGGGGTGAAGGGACAGCAGGACTCGACTCCGCTGCCGACCCAGGCCGACGGGCGCCAGTTCGACAACAAGGAAGAGAAAGCGACCACGGACGAGGAAAACAAGTACCGTAGTGAGCGCGGCGTTCCCCAGCGCCTCGATCATCACAATCTTTGATCGAGGCGTGATCGACGATCGCATCCGGAGGCGAGGATGATGCACGGCAACCGCAACCCGGCTGTGGAAATGCAGGACAAGATTCGCGTGGATCTGAGCGTGAAGGAGGAATCCGGCCGCCTGGCTGTCGACACCGCCGTGTCCAACCTCACCGGGCAGGTCGTTCACGTGTTCAACGTCCTCTGGGATTTCGCCCCCGATGGAGCCTGGGTCGGACCGGACAGCCCCGCGTATGTCTGTATCGAAAACGGAGAACTGCGGATGGCGCGCCGGCCGCTCCCCTATCCGGCCGGGAGGAAGGTTCTCATGACGATCGAGCCTCACCTGACCCCGATCGCGGCCGGATCCGTTCTGCGCGAAAAAATGTCCTTTGCCATTCCGGTGCACGAGTACTCCTGCTATTTCCGCCGACAGGAGGATTCGCCGGAAGAGCCGGTCGAATCGGCGCGGGCGCGTTTCATCTACGGCGTCGCCGTCGGCGCCACCGAAGGCGCGTTCGGGCCCGCGCCCCCAGGCGGCGCGTTGCGTCTCATCAACGCGACGAAGATCGGAGGCATCCTGACGGTCGAATCGGTCGCGGTCCCGTGCAGGGTCCAGGTCCTGCGCCGGCGGGACGCCTTTCAACGCTTCTGACGCAAGGGGGATAGGAATCGATATGCCGCAAGGTCCCGTTGCCCGAATGACCGATCCCGTCGTCCACGTGACGCCCCCCGTTCTCACGGGTGGTCCCCCGGCCCTGACGGTCCTCATCGGGAACCTGCCGGCGTGGAAAGGGATCCCGCTCGCATTGTCGGCGGGAATCCAGGCGGCCCAGCAGGCCTCCGAATCCGCCATCAAGGTCGCGGAGAACATCGCGCTCGCGACCGCGGCCGCCGCCGTGGCGGCGGCAGGGACGCCGGCAGCCCCCGCCGCGGTGACCACGGCGACCGCCGCCCGGCTCGCCGCTGAGACCCTCAAAGCGTCTTCCGCCGCCGCGATGAGCGCCACGATCGGTGCGGCCGCTGCCGGCGGAGCCAGCATGCACGTCTGCGCGTTGCCGTGGCCCATCCCTCCGCACGGGCCGGGGGTCGTCATCGACGGCTCGTCGACGGTCATCATCGAGAACATGCCGGCGTGTCGCATGGGCGACACGATCGTCGAAGCCATCGGGCCACCCAACAAGATCCTCCTGGGCTGCCTGACCGTGGTGGTGGGGTAGGGCTGAATCGAAGGGGGGCAGGAGCTGGGCATGGGGCAACATCACTCTCATTCGCCTGGACCGCTCGGTGTGTCACCCGGCGGCGGGGGCCGACGGCCAGGCCCCGCGGGCGTCGACAAGAGGAAACGGGCCCGGGCGTTGAACGCAACGGACGCCCGTCTTCTCCTCCAGGCCTCGCTGCCCTTCGTGCTCCAGAACATGATGGACTCGCAGGTCCAGCAGATGCAGAGAGTCTTCGATGCCGCGGTCGTGGATCCGGTGGTCCAGGCGGAAGCGAACGACATCTACCGCCGGTCGACGGTGCAAACCGGTTCTCTGGTCTCCCACGACCCGAGGTTGGTTCGCCGGGCGGACCGTGTCATGGAGGGATACATCCCGGTCACGGAAGCGGACAAGCGCATTCGCCTGGATTTCAAAGTGCTGCTCACGCCCGAGGCCCTTAGAGCGACGACGGACAATCCCGATGAGGTCGCGTATCTGGAGTCGGTGCGACAGACTCTGGCCGCCCGGGGCGTCTGGCTGAGGTTCGGTGGCAAACTGGTCCGAGACCCGGACGACCCCTCCCGCCACATCATTGACGGGCGGACGTTCAACGTGTGGCTCTCCCTGGGTCCCAACGGCGACGCCATCCCGACGGAAACCGGACGCCTGACTCGCGAATCGCTGCTGGGCACGACGGTTCTGGGTGCCGGCTACTACCAGCGCGTTTATCAGGGAAGAGTCCAGTCTGCGCTGGACAAGGAGATCCGCCGTCTCCAAAGTGAGATCGAGACGGGTTCGATGCAGCACGACATGCTAGCGAAGATCCGCCGGGACTCCTTCGTAGGTGTCACCGAGGCCTCCGACTTCCTCGGCGGCGCCGACTTTCCCGACCGATCGATCTGGGATCAACCGCACAAGTTGGTCCTTCGAGCGCTCGAACTGAACGTCGGCGGCAACGTAACGGGCTCCCAGGCGTTTCTCGTGGCAGCCGCGATCGTGACCCGAAACGCTGCGCAGTTGCTGGCCAGCTATCTGAACGACACCAGTGCTGGAGCGGAAAGGGCCGTGACCGTCCTGAAGGTCGCCAGGACCGCCGGCAAGGTCGCCGAGGTGGGGCTCGCCGTGACGGGAGTGGTCGGGGTAGTGCGCGGTGCAGCGGCCATCGGAGGAGAAGCGGCCGCGGCGGGAACCAGAGCCGCCGCGGGCTCTGTGGATGAAGCGGCGGAAAAGCTCGTTCGCCAGTATGTGGCCAAAAATCCGGAGATCGCCGAAGACCTGAACAATGTTCGATGGGTCAAGGGGCCTCCCGGCAGCGTGGCTGGCGGCGTCAAGCCAGGCACCAGCGGGGGCGCCGGAGAAGGCTGGCACAAATGGTGACGGCCGTTCCGGAGGAGAATCGCCGGAGCGGGGGGTAACGGCTACCTGCCGCCGACGGGTCCGGATGATGTCTGCCTCGTGAGGCGGCACCCCCATGATTCGATACCAGGACTGCCCTTCGCCGCGGGAAACCTGCTAGATCTTCGGGAGCAGCTTCGCGATCGCCAGCTTGTAGTGGTCGTACACCGGGCCGGAGTCGCGGCCACCGCCGCGGCGGTTCCGCTCGAGGACCCAGATGTCACGCACGTAATTCGAGAATCGGTCCTCCACGAACCAGCTGCGGTACATCGCGTCGTCGACGGGAGTCCGGTCGATCAGGTACTTCTTGATGTACTCGTCCTTCGGAAGCTCCTGAGGCAGATATTGCGTGACGATGTCGATGTCGTCTTGCACGTGCAGCAGCTCGTGCGAAAGGATCATCTCGAAGAGCTTCGGAACCGGCTGGTACTTGTCGATGATGTAGACGGCGACGTTGACCGCCAGTTGCAGCTCGCACCCCTGGTACTGCCACCTGGCCGGAGCGGAGGCGGTTTGTTTCCAGGGGCCCGTCAGCTTCACGGTGATCTGCGTCGGGACGGTCAGCCCCGCAGGCGCGGGAAACTTGTCCGGAGCCAGCCGCGACATGTCTCCGAAGGAAACCGGGATCGGCTCCCGGGCCGGAACACCGGGAGGTACGCGCAGGCCGGGGTAGTCCGGAAGCGGCACCATCCGATCACTCTGATAGCGGATGTCGGGAGAGAACTTCAAGGCGGCCATGTCAGCGCCTCCCCGCGGAGATTTTACAGGCGATCGAGTCGCGGCAGGCTTTGTTCAACGATAAGGACGGAAGACCCGCAGACCTGGCGACGTCGCTTTGACCGAGTACGCCTCAATAGCCTGGCAGTCACTCGAAGAGACGTTGGCGGTTCGTCACGGTGGCCGAAATGTACACTCCCATACAGAAAACAAGAAAGGATCGCTCATGCTGCCGCTCATCACAACCGGCTCCCAGGGACCATGGGTCAAGTACAGTCAGAATCTTCTGAACGCCCGCCTCATGGGACAGCAGGCTCTGTGGGTGGATGGGCAGTTTGGCTTCAAGACGGAATTTGCCGTGCGGCGGTTTCAGGGCATGCGGTTCCTGAAAATCGACGGAAAGGTGGGCGATGAGACATGGGCCGCCCTGGAACTTGGCCCTCCGCCCATCAACAGACGGCCGCCACCCGACGTCATCGAGACGCACGGAGGAGGAGTCTAGTCAGCGATTGCGTCTCCGTGCACGACGCTCGAGGCTTGTCGCGGCCTGATTTTTGTTCGACTCCGAGATGGGGTGTTCGCTACCCCCAGGGGCCCGCGAGGCCGCTCGCGGGGAAAGCGATCGACTGAAACCGGACGACGCGGATGACATCCCGGTCCGGCAGGGACAGGATCGGGATCAGCCCCTTCTCCAGGATGTCTTCCGCTGTGCTGTCTGACAGAACGACTTCCGCACAGGGCATCACGCGCGTCTGACCCGCTTCCCTCGAGAGATAGAGCGGAAGGCCTTCGATGTCCCGGATCGCTCCCGGCCGGAACCTCGGGCCGTTGCGCTCGAATGTCCGGGCGAGAAGCGCGCCGCAGGCGAGGGCGGGATTGCCCCAGAGGAGGTTCTCGGCATCTAAGGCACCCTCCATCTCCTCGAAACGGAAGCTCTCGAGAGGCTCCGTTTCCGCGCCGTAGGGAAGCCGAAGAAGAAATCTCGGCAGAGCGAGCCCCACCGACGAAGACTCCGGGAGCCCGCGCAGCGCCTCCCAGAGTTGATCGGCGGGATCGTCCCGCCGCCATGAGCGGGATGAGGGCGACTCGGCCAGCGAGTCGCAGCCGAGAACCCGCGGACTCGCTTCCGCGAGAAAGGGAGCGCCGGCGGCCCGTGCGACCTTCGCGAGCCGGCCGAGCAGGGCGACGTCTTCGATCGTCGGCCCGAATCGATAGAGACCGACCGCCAGGGACCACGTCTGTTGCTCTTCCGACCCTGGACGCTCGTCCGTGAGCAGCCGCCATATCCGGCTCTTCTCGAGGTTGTCCACCGCGCGCAGGTCGGAAGCGAGCTCCTCCTTCGAAACGTCGAGAAGAAACACCTCGACCGTCGAGTCGCTCTCGATCTGCCCGACGAGAAAGGCGACTCCCCTCCATGCGGCTTCGAGGGCATGGAGCTTCGGATGGTGGAGGACGGTTCGCATCCAGGATCCGACGGAAGCGTCGACGGCTTCGAGGAGCTGCTCCTGTTCCGACGAGTCGGGAACGAGGTGCGGCCGGACGATCTGCCGCACGAAGGCATCGAGATCTTCGGGTGCCGCCTCCTGAGACTTTCCGCTCCGGCGGTCCAGGATCTCGGAGATACGGTGCCCGGGAGGGGGCGGGGGCGCCATCGTCGGGGCGGTCGTTTCGACGATCGGGACCTCGTCCTGCGCGCGGCCGTCGAACGACGGGGACCAGGAGCGCACTTCGCGAGCGGCGCTCTCGAAGCCTTCCGAGGTTTGCAGATTGCGGCGGGTCTCGAAGAGATGCGCGAGAGCGGGGGCATCTTCGAAGAGGCGATCGGGATGGAAATCCTCGAGCCGGCGCATCGAGAGCGTGATAAACGGGCCGCCCTCGAGAAGCTGCAGGCGAGCTTTGATGCCCATTTGCTCGAGCGCGTCATCGACCGTGTCGCGATCCACGCGAACGGGCCTGCGCACGAAGCCGAGGTCTGCCGGATCGACGCCGCGGCTTTCCCGGCCCGAAAAATCCCCGAGAACCAGGATTCTGAAAGGAGACCCCCCGTCCCGCCTGGCCCGCCGAGGCTCTTCTTCCACGGCCGCGGTCAATGCGATCTCGGCTCGTTCTAGCGGTGTGTTCGAGATGTTTTTCGCCATGGCGGAGCGGCCCCGCCATTCTATGATCGCGGCCGGTCCGCCTGGAGGCCAGACGGAGAATTCGACGGGAATCCGTTCCGGCTCTCCGCTCGGTCGCCGCGCCCCGCCCGAACCCCGCGCGAGGCATCGTGATGGTAGGGTTCGAAGCATGAGCCGCACGATCTCCCTCGGCATGACGGGGCCGGATGTCCGGGCCCTGCAGGACGTCTTGAACTACCAGATGCGGCGCGGGCTACCACTTAAGGTGGACGGCGTCTTCGGCGCGAAGACCCAGGCGCGGGTTCGCGAGTTTCAGCAGGTAAACGGTCTCATCGCGGACGGCCTGGCGGGACCGAGGACCCAGGGACAGTTGTACGAAGTCACCGAAGTGTCCCTCCCCATCGTCTTCCTGCCTCGCCTGCAGTTGACGTTCCCGCAGGTCGGAGGGGGCTTCGGAATCCAGCCTCCACGTCTGATCCCGCCGCTGCAATGGCCCGGCCCTCCCGTCCCGGCGCCACCGCCGTTTACGATCGGCGGACAGTTTCAGCTCTTCCAGAACAGTTTTACTTTTCTTCCCCGCTTCGCCGAGCCGTCCAACGCCCTTGGGATCAAGTTCACGGTCCCGACGAGGAAAGACCCCGTGGATCCCGAGGTGAGCTCCCGTCAGGCGATCGCCGAATTGGTCGAAGACCTGCCGGTGAATTCGAAATTCAAGGCATTCCTGCTGTCGCAGGTCCCGTCGACCACCCAGAAAATCTCGCCTCCCGAGACCGGGTTCAAGTGGGGGGTCGAGCCCCTCTTCAATCCGCTGGATCCCAAGGGATTCGGATTGTCCGGGAACGCCAAATTCACAATTCGCGTCTCGGAGGGAGCCCGCGGCCTGCCCAACGTGGTGCTGGGTGCCTGGGGCGACGGCAAGGTCGAGCTCAATTTCGAATCGAACCAGGGCAAATCGCGGCCGCGAGTGGAGGCCCAGGGGCAGGTGTTCCTGGGCGTTCAGGGAACGTTCTGAGACTTCGCCGATTCCTTCACCGCACCTGAGATCCGCGCCGGCGGCGCTCCAATCCGGTCCGGGACCGCGCCGTTCGGCGGACGAGACCGGAACCCAAAAGACGGCGGCCGGGATCGAGGCGTCCCGCTATTTCAGGAGGCGGTGCAGGCTTCTGTTCGCGCCGCACGCGCGGGAGGTCGAAAGGACTCTGCCGGTCAGAACCCGTTCCAGGGCGCGAGGAGCCGGAGGCGCAGGCGCAGCTCCTCCTGCGGGAAGACGAAGATGGCGTAAATCAACGCCTGCAAAAGACAAATTCCAGAGCGCCCCATGCCCGAAGCTCCGCTTGCGGCGACACTCTCCCGGACTTTGCTACTGTCGGCGTCGCGTGAGACCCGTCGAAGGAGCGCCGCCGTCGGCCTCGCCCTCCAGCTCAGAAGAGAGCGTGGGCGTGGCGCGCCGCCGGGCGGTGGCGCTCGCTCTCCTCGTGCTCGCACTCGGCTTCCGCTGCCACGCGCAGGAGCGTTATGTCCCCTTCTGGCGGAACGAGGTCCCCGACGCCATCCGGAGCGAAGTCGACGGCAACGCGACCCTCGAAACCGTCCGGGAAATCGGGCGATTTCATCGCGTACACGGCTCCCCGGGCTACGCCGCCGCGGCGCGGCACCTGCGGGAGAAGCTGCTGCGCGCCGGCCTCACGGATGCCGCGATCGAGCGGTTCCCTGCCGACGGAAAGACGCGGTACGCCCATTTCCTGAGCTACCCGGGGTGGGACGCCACGGAGGCCGTGATCGAGGAGACCGCCCCCTCGCACGGGGTCATCGCGCGTTTTCCGGAGCTGCCGGTCGCGCTCGCCGATTACAGCCGGGACGCGGACGTGACGGCGCAGCTGATCGACGTGGGCCACGGGACGGACCCGAAGGACTACGACGGCAAGGACGTGCGGGGCAGAATCGTCCTGGCGGACGGCGCTCTGCCCGCCGTGCACCGGCTCGCCTGCGAACAGCGCGGCGCCGTGGGCTTCCTGTCGGACTTTCCGAACCAGACGACCGCCTGGTCGGGAGACGATAAGGACCAGGTGCGCTGGGGACACCTCTCTCCGTACCAGCGCGCCAACCGCTTCGCATTCATGATCTCGAAGAGGCAGGCCAAGGACCTGCGCCGCCGGCTGGCGTCGGGCGAAGCGATCGCGCTGCACGCCAGGGTCAAGGCCCGGATGGTCCCGGCATCGTATGACGTCGTCGTCGCGACGATCCCGGGGGCCGACGCCGGAGCGGGAGAGGTCGTCCTGACGGCCCATCTGTGCCATCAGTCCGCCGGCGCCAACGACAACGCCTCCGGCAGCGCCGCCATCTTCGAGGTGGCCCGCGCGCTCGAGTCCGCGATCTCGAAGGGAAAGCTGCCGAAGCCCCAGAGAACCATTCGCTTCCTGTGGCTTCCGGAGATCGCCGGTTCGCAGGCCTATCTCGTGAGCCACCCGGAGCTCGTCCGGCGACTCGTTGCCGGCGTGCACATGGACATGGTCGGCGGTCTACTCTCCACGACGAAAGGCACGTTCCACCTTTCCAGAACGGCGGCGACGCTGCCGCACGTCGTGAATGTGATCGCGCGGGCGTGGCTCGATCACGTGGTGCGAGCATCCGCACGGCATGCGGAGCACGGGGGCGATCCGGCCAGGGGACTCGTCTGGCTCCCCGGCTCCCGCGAAACCTTTCTCGGCGACATGCGCGCTCTCGAGATGGGGAGCGACCACGAAGTCTTCGAGGATGCGAGCTTCGGAGTGCCGATGGTCTATTTTCACGACTGGCCCGACGTAACGATCCATACGAACAGGGACCAGCCCGAAAACCTCGACTCGACGAAGCTCGGGCGAGTCGCCTACATGGGCGCCGGGATCGCCTGGACGCTGGCGGCCCTTCCTCGCGAGGACGCCGGGGCGCTGCTCGCGCTGGCCCGCGGCGAGGCGGAGGCGGAAATGGCGATGGCCGGCGCGCGAGGTGGCGACCCCCGCGACGCGGCGCTCGAAGCGCGCGAGGCGGCCGCGCAGGGCGCACGGACCCTCCGAACGCTGGCCGGCCTGTGGCCCGTGTCCCTTCTCCCGCTGCCGCCCCGTTCGGCGAGCTTCCCTGATATTCGACCGGAGGCGCCGACGGACCGGCGGGTCCCCCTGCGGCGAGCGGACGTCCGGGGCCCGGTGGACGTCTATTACTTCAACGCGGTCGCGGAGGGCCTGGGGTCAGACGTTCCGTCGACCGCCCTGGCGCGGCGGGAGAACGGAGACGTACTCGCCTTCGAGGGACTCAATCTCGTGGACGGCCGAAGATCGATCGCCGAGATTCGGGACATCCTCTCGGGTCGCTACTCTCCGGTTCCGCTCGGGGAGATCGCGCAGTACCTGGAGCTTCTCGCGCGCGCTCGCGTGATCTCGTGGAAGTGAACGCTACCGCTGTCCCCGATCTGATCCGCGCCCTCGAGGGGGTTCAATGCGAGGCGGCGATCAGTGACCGTGGTCGCCCAACCCTCCGCCCGCGAGATGCAGAAGGACGAATGCCGCCACGATTGCGAACAGGGCGGCAAGGAAGATCTTGAGTGTGAGGGGCAGATTCGAGCCCTTCGTCTTTTCGTCAGAATGCGGGCGCGCGGACTGAGTGGTCAAGGCCGTTTCCCCGGGGCGTTTCGGGCTCTCCTCCCGCTCCCTCCGTTTTCCGTAGCGCGTTTTCCCCCAGGGCTTGTACACCGCGAGGGTCGTGATCAGGAGCAGGACCAGAACGGCGAAACCCGAGTCGGCCACGAGTTGAACCCCCAGCCGGCCGACTTCGGGGAATGTCCCGGCCGCGTTCCCGGAGACGCGCCTCGCCGCGGCCTCAACCGCCGTGAACTGGTGCATCAGCAGGAGGACCGTCGCACCGATCGTCAGCGCGAACTTCACCAGAATCCAGTAGTGCCGGAACAGTCCCCAGGGCGTGCCCAGGGACTGGACGATCCCCGTCAGGAAGGCGGCAAGGCTCAAGGGGACAATCAAAAAGCCGCCGATCAGGTTCATCGCCAGATAGGCGCCCCGGACCGTCTCCGCATCGCGGCCGGTCAAACCGGCCAGGCTCAGGACCAGAAAGCTCGCGACGGCGCCGATCCAGGCGACTGAGGTGGTGACATGCGCCGTGAAGTTCAGCCTGCTCAGGGCGGGCGGCATCCGCTGGATTTTCATTTCCTCTTTCTCGAGCGGCCCGGGATCGTCACTTTCCCAGCCGTCTGAGCCCGGTCCTGGCCGGAAAGCGATCGACCGCGCAGCAGGGCCAGGTGGCGATAGGCGAGGTCCGTGCTGCGAGCCAGATACTCCGCGACGGCGCTGAGCTGGTGAGTATCGAACGTGCTCAGCAGAGAGGAGACGTCTTCCCGCAAAGGAGCAAAGACCTCGTGGAGGTCCCGCTCCCGCTCCCGTTTTGGAGAGAGGGTCTGCTTACGAAGGTCGTGAGGGTCCGGCTCACGGCGCAGGTATCCCGCCCCCTCGAGCCTCGCCACCACCCCCGTGATCGCGCCAGTGGTTAAGCCGGTGATCGCGGCGAGTTCGCTTCCGGTCATGGTTCCGCGGTCGCGCAGCAGGTCGAGGCACTTGTGGTCCGCAGGACCCAGGCCCAGGTGCTCCGCGACCGCCTGATGAAAAAGGACCGCAGCCGTGCTGTGACGACGCACCAGCCGCCCCGCAATCTCGTTAGCCAGCCGTTCGGCGTTTTGCCCTGGTCGCCCGCTCCCTATACCGGCCCGCGTGAATTTCACTTAGCAACTAAGCTACCTCGTAAGTGAGCGAGAGTCAACAACTCAGGGGCACAGGGCGATGAAACCTCAGCCGTGAGTGGTGAAAACCTGTTGTTCAGGCGTGCCACGAACCGCGTGGCCGTTGCCTGCCCCCGGGTTCGTGGGAGGCAGATGTCAGTCGAACCAATTCCAGGCGGGATTGGCGGGGACGAAATACAGACCCGCGCGATTGTTTTTCCCGATCCACTTGAGGAGCGTCACTTTTCCGCTCCGACCCAGGTCGTCAACGCTTATCCGAAAGACGTCGTCTGAGGGGATGGTGTCACCAGGAACCCGCTTCGCCATGAAAATTCCACGGCAGCCCATCCCGTTGTTTCCGTTCGCCTGGCCGTGCAGCGGCGGAAGTCCCGTCGAAGGAAGATTCGTCCCCCGGCAGTCGATCGAGCCATAGGGAATATCCGCCGTATAGGCAAACGGCTTTCTGGGCGCATTGCTGCGCAGTTGCTGTGGCGGCACGATCGTTCCGTCGGGCTGGAATACGACCATGTCCACGAGAGCGGCGTTGCCGGCATAAGTGTCGAAGGAAACGGAATTTCCTCCGTCCACCGCTCCGTTCGGCGGCATGCTGAAATCGACGATAGGCGGAATGACAAGCACATTAAACGTCGGCTCGTCGGCGTCCTGCCTGAAGTTTTGATTCTTGTCGACCCAGCTGTAAACGCGGTGCCGGGGAAGATCCACGAAGAGAATGGCATTCTGATTCGATCGGACGGCGAGCGCCCGAGTCGCCAGAACTAAGGCTCGCACCCCTTCGACGGCGGCCACCATCTGGTACCGCCGATAGAGGCGGATGGTCAGACTGCTGGCGAAGAGGAGGCCTGCCGCGAAAAGGGCGAGAGCGACAAGAATTTCGATCTGAGAAAACCCAGCCGGTCCGCCTCGCCTCCCATGGAAATGGGACATCGACCGGTTTCCCTGCGGAATCTGTTCCAGAATGCAGCCCCTCGTAACTCGTTCAAGGTGGAGGGGTACGCTGACCGGGAAACGGCCGAGCTGGCGTTTTCTGTCCTTCTCTACTCCCAGGGGACCACAAAAAGTGTCGCTGGCCGTTTCGATCGATGGCCCCGCTCGCACCCCGCAAGCGAAACTAGTCTCTCGCGATTATGGCTCCGAGGATTACCCCGAGGACCACTCCAATACCGAGAGAAGTCAATGCGGCCGTCATGGGCTCGCTCTTGACGAACTGACCGATACCCGACGTCGCATCAGACCAGGTGTCCTCGGCTCTGCGCCCCATTTCTTGTCCCTTCTCCCGGGCGCTGTTCAGAATTCCCTCCGCTCCTTTCTCGAGACGCGCGGCTTCCCCGTCGGGGCCAAGCAGGCCTGAAGCCGGGCCTCGATAACCGTGAGATTCGGGAGTCGTGAGCAAGCTGGATTTCAGGTCAGGCGGCGTTTTTTTGTCAGGATTCCCGTCAGGAGGCTGTAGTGGTGATATGCTCACAGGATTCTTGTCAGTCGGTTCCATTTTTCATCCTTTCGGCGGAAAGTGCGTTCGGTCAACACCTTTGAATGTTATGGCGTGAATCACGTCTGACTCGCCGCTTCTGGAGCAACGGACATGCCGTCCGACGGGGGGTTGAGTCCACCGGCGGTGAGCGGAGGAGTCCCGCGCTGGCGGAGCTCTGTCGGCGTGCGAAAGAAGGCGGGATGAACTGATGCGGAACCGGATCTCATGAAGCGCGGCAGGAGCTGTTTCGAGCGTTCCACCCCTCGTCTGGATCCAGGAAGGGTCGCCCTCCTGTAAGGCAGTACCGAGCGTTTCGCGCTGCTTCTGCGGGCCCTCCTCAGGAAAATCCCCTCTTGAGCCAGTCACCCCGGAGGGGGACTTCTCAAGGAGCTATCCAACCCCCGGGCGCCAACGCTACTCGAAATGGACCCGACCCCGGACGGTCCGGAATCGAATGCGAATTCATTTCAATGGTGGACACGTTTCGCTCGCGGCTCGCTTCGTCTACGGCGCGGCGACCGATGGAATCAGGTGCCTGGTTCGAAAACGGCTGTGCTGCCGGCACCGGAAGGAACCCCATGGACGGCGCGGGATCTATTTCCTGTGTCCGGACCAGTGTAGGTGGACGATCCTCCACCGTCCCTTCTCCTTCTTCAGCAAGGCGGTCTCCGTCCCGATTCGTTTGACTTCGTTGCCACGGAAGGTTCCGGACGTTTCCAGAACCCGCAGGACCCACGCCGCTTCCTTCACGGCGCCTGTCCTGGTTTCGATGACACGCGTGGATGCCGATTTCGCGAACTCGATGTCGGCGGCGAGATGCGTCGCCGCGTACTGGTCGCGCCCCATCTCGGCCTCGCCTTCCTCGAAGATCACGACTTCGCGAGAAAGAAGGGACAGGGCTTCCTCCCGGTTTCCGGCCCGAACGGCCTCCTGAAACCCAACCACCACGCTTTCCGGCGAATTCTGAGCGGGCGCCGCAGCCACGCCCAGAAGGAACAGGAACGGGACGATCCGCGACATTCGGCCTCCTCTTCCGGGACGCTTCGCCGACCTCAATCCGCACCCGCGATCTGACGCCCGAGCTCCGCCGCGAGCGCGTCGCGAATCCGGGCTTGCGACCCGAGATAGATGACGATCATGGACCCCTTGCGAAAAATGTGAGGGGGCGCGATCCACGCGATGGCGGAGGTTCCGACCGTGCCTCCGGTGGGGGAGACGCGGCTGGCGTCCGCGGCGGCGTCGCTCTCGTTTGAATACGCAAAGACCTGGAGGTCATCGCCATCGACGGTGTAGACGGATCCGGGGACCTTGAAGACCGCGCTCTGTATCGGATTTGCCCAGAGCACCCGCAGGCCTCGGGCGCGGAGATCGGCGGCGAGTCGTTGGGCGCCGGGAGGCTGAAGCGCAGTCGATCGCGTTCCTCCGCCGTGAGCCGAACAGCCGGCGACCGCGACGTAAAGCAGGACGGCGAAAGAGCGGAACGATTTTTTCATGTGGACGGGCCGCCTTCGGTTCGCCAGCCTTCGGAAGGTTTGGCCGAGGCAAAAATCAAGAGGGCGAGACCCCCGGTCTCGCCCTCCATCGGTTACACGTTATCGAACGCCTACTGGACGCGAACGTCGCCGCGGACCCCCTCGTCCGCGCTTTCCCGATCCGCCCAGTTCACGAAAGTGAGGATCTTGTTGCCGTGGCCGAAATCGAGCTCGAAGGTCGAGCTGCTGCCATCCTCCGAGCGCTCAATTTCTCTGCCCCACTGACCCGGCCCATCGAGCACGAGGTCTTCCATCGCCGGCGGCATGACCGCCGAGGATTTGACGGTCGTGGTCGAGTCGAGATGCGTGTAGATCGTGACCAGTTCGTCGTAATCGTGCTGGTTCGGATGGGTGCTCACCGTGCTGTCGGCGTTGGCGCCCGTGTTCGAGAAATAGTCCATGCAGGTGTTCTGCGAGCTGCCGTCCGTGCTCTGGTGGTCGAGTCCGAACGTATGGCCGATTTCCTGGCACATCACGTGGAGTTTCTCGTTCGGGTTGTTATACGTGGAGGTGTTGAAGTACGTGTCGTTGACTTTGACTGTGCCCTGCGTGATGTGGGTGCCGCCCGTAATCGAGATCGAAGCGAGCCCGAGCCAGCCGTTGTTGCCGTAAGTCCCGTTGCAGACCTGAACGGTGCCGGCGACGGCCGAGCAGCGCTTGCTGGAGGTCCCGGTGATTTCCGTGACATTCATGATAGAGGACGAGTTCCAGTCGGACATGGCCGTGTTGAAGGGGGTAACCCACCCCGGGGCGAGGTTGTTGCCGACTTTCAGCGTGAAGGGGTTGGCAGTTCGCGCCCAGTGGTAGCCGCCCCAGGAATGGCTCGCGAGGGCCATCGAGGGAAGAGCGGCAACGACGATGGCCAGAATCACCCGGCGGGGAGTCAAAGACATCAGAGCCTCCTTCTGAATTGGGTCAGAAATGCAAAACCCCAAAGTGACAAACGACGCGGTCGCCCCAGAGTCCGGAATGTGCACGAATAGGCAGGTACCTTGTGCCGGGAATATACACCCGATGAGGCAAAATCCGGCCGGGAAAGTCGCCTCAGCCGCGGCAGCCGGACCCAACAGCGTGAAGAGCCGTTAAATCTCGTGAATCGAGAGGGTTGCCGATCTGGTATGAGCGGCGGGGACTTCGGAAGGGATGTCCCGGACGATCGGGCCGACCGAACGCCGGTTTCCCCGGCCTGGGTGGGAGCCGGCTCACGCACGCCTGGATGAAAAGAGGGCGGAGTCGCACTCCGCCCTCTGAAGGGATCAATAGATCGGATGCTCGTGGTGCACGATTCGCTTGTCGATGTGGGGGAACGGGAAGAGCCTCAAATTCGTGCGAACGTGATCCTCGTGCACGGTCTGTCCGCCGTACCCCGACCCGTACCCATCTCCATACTGGTCTCCATACCCGTCGTAGGAAGAGTAGCGCCGTGAGTATCCCTCCCGGTACGGCTGCTGGTACTGACGGGAATAGCCGTAGCCCTGGCCGTAGCTGCCCGAATGCCCGTACGGACGCGCGTACCCCTGATGCTCATAGGGACGAGCATATCCATAGCCGCCATAGCCGCCAGACGCGTATCCGTCGACATACACCTGCTGCTGCTGGTAGGGCGAGGAGCAGTAG
>JBBSGZ010000009.1:0-52700 GCA_038253555.1 Thermoanaerobaculia bacterium | reverse complement strand
TGAATCTGGGCGTGCGCTACGACTTTCAGGACGTGCACCAGCCCTCCGTGCAAAACCCGGACCCGCAACTCCTTGCCGCCGGCCTCCGAACGGACCGGATTCCGACGGATAAAAACAACGTCGCGCCGCGGATCGGGATCGCGTGGACGCCGCGAGGAGATGACCGCACCGTGGTACGTGCCGGCTACGGCGTGTTCTACGCGCGCACGCCGTCGATCGTTTATGGAACGGCGACCTCGAACAACGGCATCAACGTCCAGACGATTACCTTCAGCGTGGCTCAGGCTCCGACGTACCCCAACAATTTTGCCGCCCTGCCGACCGGAATCACGCTTCCGAAGCCGACCATCTTCGTGATGGACCCCAATTATCAAAACCCGAAGATTACGCAGGCGAGCGCCGGCGTGGAGCACGCTCTCACCCCGGACATCTCGCTGGCGCTCGGATACCTTTACGTACGCGGTTCCTACCTCACCCGGTCGACGGATCTCAACGAGTCGGGTCCCGAGAACGTAACAACTCCGATCGCGGGCGACGGAACCGCGACGTACATCCGGTACACCGGAGCGCGACCGTTCACGAATTTCGCCCGAATCGTCGAATTTCAGAGCTCTGCGAGCTCGCGGTACAACGGCGCGACGCTCGAGCTCGTAAAACGCTATTCACGCAACTGGACGGCGCGGGTGGCTTACACGTACAGCAAAGTTCTGGATAACAAGCCGGATGCCACGGCGGTCGTCCCGAGCAGCGGAGACGATTCCAAGTATGCGCAGGACCCCTTCAACTTGAACGGGGACTGGGCGCCGGGCGACAATGACGTGCGGCACCGGCTCGTGGTCAGCGGCCTCTGGGCGCTCAACACCGGTCGCGACAACCCGAACGCTTTTCTGCGGTTCTTCACCTCCGGATGGTCTCTGGCCGGGATCGTGACCTATCAGACCGGGCAGCCGTTCACGGCGGGGATCAACACCGATCTGAACAACGACCAGAACTTCTCGAATGACCGCGCACCAGGATTCGAACGCAATACCTTCCGTCTGCCGTCGATCTTTTCCGTCGATCCCCGCATTTCGAAGCACGTCGGAATCGGCCCGATCGACGTCGAGCTCATTGCGGAGGCGTTCAATGTGTTCAACAACAAGAACGTTACGTCCGTGCGCACCACGTATTACAACCTGACGGGAGGGCAGCTCGTTCTGGTCAACAAACCGGCGTCGCTCACGCGCTTCGGAGCTCCGACGTCGACCCTCGGTCCACGCATTCTTCAGTTCGCCGCCAAAGTGAGCTTCTAAGCGGGTCGCTCGAGGACCCGGGGGGGCGCCGTGCCGGCGCCCCCTTCCTCATGACTTCCGCCACCCGAGCTTCGATCTCCCGGGGACGTGCGCTCTTCAACCGCACCGAGTATTTCGAAGCGCACGAGGTCTGGGAAGAGGCGTGGCTCGTCGAGACCGGTGCGACGCGTTTCATGCTCCAGGGGCTGATCCAGATCGCGGCGGCACTGCTGAAGGCCGGGCGGTCCGAGCATCCGAGCGGGTGCCTGCGGCTCCTGGACGCGGGAATCGGAAAACTCGAGGGGGGTGACGGCGACGCGAGCGGGCTCGCCCTCGTCCAGTTTGTCGCCGCCCTCCGGGGTTTGCGTGCTCCCGTTGTCGCGTGGGCCGCGGGAACGTCGTCGCCGCCGCCCCCTTCGTCCTTCCCGAGACTCGAGGAGGCGCCCCGGCCCTGACTGCAGGCGTCACCGTCGCGGCGCGAATTCTCCTCTTCCAAAAAGCATGCACTCGTAAGACGTGTCCCTCTTCAGGCTGACGATCGGCCGGAATCCGAGCGACGCGAGCTCCCGAAGGCTTGCCCGGTCCAGGTGCAGGGAGTAGACCCCCACAATGTCCGCCCCGCCCGCCGCCTTCCGGATGGCCGCGAGCTGGAGCGGGCGGTGCAGCTCGATTTCGCGGATCTCGACCGCGTTGCCGAAGTAGAGACGTTCGCCGTAGGCCCACATCTGCTCGAACGCGAGAACGCGCGGCGCCGGGCGCATCGAAAGGATCCGCCGGGAGGCCTCGATCTCTCCGGAGGTCCGGTCGCTCAGGAGGGAAATGGACCGATTCGCCGCGTACGGAACGCAGAGGAGGAGCGCCGCGGCCGCGAGGCGGCGGTGACCGGTATCGCTCAACCGATGCCAGCCCGCCGCGGCGCCGAGACAGAGGAAAGGCATCGCGCTCTGGAGATACCGCCACTCCTTGTGGGCGAACACGGACATCAGGAGGACGATTGCGAGAAACACCGCAAGAGGCGCGCGCGCGCGGCGGTCCCGCCATCCCGCCACGGCGAGGAGCAGCAGCAGGGGCCCGGCCCACTGGAGAGGAGTTCGGAGGTACCAGAAAAAACCCTCCTCGATCGCGAGCCTCGCCGCTGGAATCTCGAGCCACATGATGCGGATGAACGAACGCAGGCTCGCAAAGGGCGCGCCCCACGTCAGCTGGTCGACGAGGCCGACGCACAGGAGCGCGCCCGCGACGAAGCCCGTTCCCAGAAGGATCACGCGCCGCGGGCTCTTGAACCTCCAGCCGCTCCAGGCGAGAAGCGGAAGGAGCACCACGCCCTCGCTCCACCGGATCGCAAATGCGGCCGCGGCGAGAAAACCGGCGGCAAGCTGCGGCGCGGCCCCTTCGGAAGGATCGCTTGCGAGCCAGAAGGCGGCGATCAGCGCCGTGGCCGACATCGGCCGGGGATAGGGGGTGGCGCCATAGGAGAACGGCATCCAGGCGAGCGCGTAGAGAAAGGCGGCGGCGAGGGAGGCCCGGACCGTCCAGCCCCACCGGCGCGCGAGGGCGTAGAGGGCCACGATCCCCGCGGAGGTGATCGCCACGTTGGGGATGGCGGAGATCCACGTCACCACCGCCGGATCGCGCACACCGGCCAGGGCGGCGAGCCGGACCGCCGGCCAGACGAGGACGACCGGATGAAAGAGGCACCGAAGCTCCCAGGGGTCGTAGTGGACGCCGAGCGCGTATTTCGCGGCGGTCTGGACGATCTCCAGGTCGTCGCCGGTCAAAAAGCCGGGGAATCGCCAGGCGAGCGCCAGTTTCGCGGCCGCCGTCACGGCAACCAGGACGCCCAGAAGAACGCCAGTCCGCGGCCGGGGGCCTTCTGATTCCGGCGTCTCACGAGAGCGGGAACCGCTCAAGCGCCCGTCCCCGTCAGTTTGCGGTCGAAACGGGCGCCCGCCGAGGTCGGGCCCGGGCAGCCCCCACCTCCGAGCTTCCGGACGTCAGCCGGAGGGCCGCCGCGCGGGCCGATTGGACTGCCGGCTCGAGCGCGGCCGCGAGGCGGTCCAGCTCGCGGACGAAGGTCACCGATCCCCGCCGTTCCGCGTCCTTCCGCATCGAGAGGACGTGGCGACGGAAGAGCCTGACGTCGTTCCACCGCCCGAGCGTGTCCTGCATCGTCTTCTTGTCCTCGATCTCTCCTTCCAGGCCCGGGCGTCCGGCGAGGGCGAGGTCCTCCGTCACGTATCGCGCCTCTTTGACAGCGAGTCGATAACGATGCAGGGCACGGTCGCTCGACGCCTCGGGCAGAGGAGAGAGGTTTTTTTCGGCCCTGTCCCGCGCCTGCTCGAGGAGCGGGAGGACGTCGCGATGTTTCTTCCGCGACAGCCGGGAGAGCTTGCGCCGAAGGCGTTCGAGCTCCTCCTCCGGCACCCGTCGCGCCGCGGCCCTCGCGCCCTCCCGGAGGAGAGCGTCCCATCGCGCGTCCACGGCGGTCGCGACGTCGTCGGGCACCCAGCCGATCTCGCGGACCCGCGCGAGCAGGGTCCGGTCGACTTCGATCTGCCGCAGGTCCGAGAGCGAGCGCACGATCCGGCGGGATCTCTTCGCGAGCTTGTCGCGGCCGAGCGCTGTCGCGGTCGCCGCGACCCGGCGCAGAGCGACCCGCAGGTCGTGAATCGCCTCGGGCGAGTTCAGGCGGAGCTCCTTCCCCGCGCGTTCGAGGGAGCGGGCCCGGGTCTTCCAGAGAGCGGTGCGTTCCGGCACGGAGCGGCTATTATATGAAGACGACAGACCCGAAGATCCCCGCCCCGGGCGCGCCCTCCTTCACGCCCTTTTCACGTCGAATTCATCCGGCGCGCCGGGGGGTCGGCGACAATCCCGACGCCGTGACATCGCTGGCCGCCATCGACATCGGGACCAACTCCATCAAGCTCCTGATCGCCTCGGTCGAGGAGGACGGGACGCTCGAGGTGCTCTCCAGGGAGAAGTCCATGGTGCGGCTGGGGAGCGAGACGCTCGCGACGGGCCGCCTTCCGGACGAGGCGATGGAGGCGGGCGCGAGCACCATCGAGCAGTTCCTTCGATCCATCCGCGGCTCGGGCGCGGAGCTCGCTCGGGCCGTCGCCACCTGCGCGGTCCGCGAAGCCTCCAACGCCGAGCAGTTCGTCGAAACCGTCCGGCGGCGTACGGGCGTGTCGGTGGACGTGATTTCCGGCGACGAGGAGGCGCGGCTGATTAACCTCGCTGTCCGCAGCGAGTTTCCGTCACGTCTCGATCCTCTGTTCTTAGTCGACATCGGAGGGGGCTCGACCGAGCTCGTGGTCTCCGACGGGTCGCGGGTCCTCCTCGCGGAGAGCCTCCCTCTGGGAGTCGTGCGCCTCGCGGACCGGTACGCGAGAAACGATCCGCCGAGCGAGAGAGACCGAAAACGGATGAAGCGCGAAATCGAGGCCGTCGCGAAGCGCGCCGTAGAAGCCGTCCGACGCGCCGGGTTCAAGACCTGCGTCGGCTCCTCGGGCACGATCCAGTCTCTCTCGCTCGTTCACGAGGGGGCAATCCTCGGCCGGGAGGCGGCGATTTCGGGGCACCGCACCCTGGCCCGGTCCGGACTGAAGAAGGTCAACCGGATTCTCCAGCGCTCGACGGCCAAAGAAAAGCTGCGGATCTCGGGTCTCGATCCGAGGCGCCGGGACATCTCGGTCCCGGGAGGGCTTCTGCTCGCGTGGATCCTGAAACAGTCGGGGGCGAATTCCATCGTCGTCGGCGAACGCGGGCTGCGGGAGGGAATCCTCCTGGACCATGCCGTCGGATCGGTCAGCCGTCGGACGGTGGACCGGGACGTCCGAGCGCGCAGCGTGGACCGCCTTCTCCGCCGGTCAAACGCCGAGGTTCTGCACGCCGCTCATGTCGCCCGCCTCGCGCTCGAGATCTTCGATCAGACCCACGCCGTCCACCAGCTCTCGGCCACCGAGCGCGAATGGCTCCAGTACGGCGCGCTGCTGCACGACGTGGGGTGCTACGTCGGCTACAGCAAGCACCAGCGGCATTCGTATTACCTGATCACCCATGGCGACCTGACAGGCTTCTCCGCGGAGGAAATCGAGGTGCTGGGGCTTCTGGCGCGATACCACAAGGGCGGCGGCCCCAGGGAGCGGCACGAGAGCTGGAATCGGCTCGATCCGTATCTTCGGGCGGCGGTCGAGAAGCTTTCGGCAATCCTGCGTATCGCCGACGGGCTCGACCGCAGCCACAAGCAGGTGGTGACCGCCGTCTCCTGCCGGGTGCGGCCGCGCAAAGTCGAAATCGAGGGGGCCGCGCGCGGGGACTGCGAGGCCGAGCTCGACTCCGCCCGCCGGAAGTCCGACCTCTTCGAACGGGTTTTTGACCGGCGGTGCGCTTTCCGCGCGGTGCCCGCGGAGCGGGACGAGCGTGTCGCTCAGCGGGATCTGGAGATCCTTTCCAACGAGACGCTTTGGAGCAACTGAAATGAGGGAGTCGTGAAAGAGCATTTTGCGGAGCAATTGGAAGAGCTGCGGCGAAACCTCATCCTCATGGGAGGCGAGGTCGAGCGGCAGATCCACCGCTCGATCGAGGCGTTGATCGAGGTCGATCCCGAAAAGGCCAGGGCGGTCATCGCCGCGGATCATGACATCGACCGGATGGAGATGAAGATCGAAGACCTGGCCGTACAGCTCTTCGCGCTCCAGCAGCCAGTCGCGGTCGACTTGCGCTTCTTGATCGCCGCCCTGAAAATCAACAACGACCTCGAGCGGATCGGGGACCACGCCGTCAACATCGCGCAGGCAGCGGAGCGACTCGCCGGACACAAACCCTTCAAACCCTTCATCGACATCCCATACATGGCCGAGGTTGCCGAGACGATGTTGAAGCAGTCGCTCGACGCCTTCGTCAACCGGGACGCGGCTCTGGCCAAGCAGGTGCTCAAGAAGGACGACATTCTCGATGAGAAGAACGTGTCGATCATCCGGGAGCTCCTGACCTACATGGCGGAGTACCCGACGTTGATCACGTATTGCATCGAGCTGATCTCGATCTCGAAGAACCTCGAGCGCGTCGGGGATCTCGCCACGAACATCTGCGAGGACACGATCTTCATCGCGGAAGCGCGGTGGGTCAAGCATCACGCGGTCGAGCTGGCGTAGAGCCGCAAAGGGCGTCAGGCGCCGGACGTCCCGCGGACCTGGTCGGGTCTCCGGCAGGTCTTTTGCGAGGCCTCCGGCGAGGAGGCGCCCGAACCCGGACGCTCAGCGGGGCGGGACACCGCCGAATGGCGAATTTTCCAGAGGCTTCGCCCGCGCGCTTTCGCGTGGGCTGCTCGGGGTGGCAGTACCGCCACTGGCGGGGAGACGTGTACCCGGCGGACCTCCCCGCCTCGCGGTGGTTCGATTTTTACGCTTCGAAATTCGACACGGTCGAGATCAACAACACCTTTTACCGGCTGCCGGAGAACCGGATCTTCGACGGTTGGCGGCGCCGCGCGCCTTCCGGATTTCTCTACGCCGTCAAGGCGAGCCGGTACCTGACGCACAATAAGAAGCTGAAGGACCCGGAGGAGCCTCTCGAGCGGTTCTTCGATCGTGCGCGGCACCTTCGCGAGATGCTCGGTCCCGTGCTCTATCAGCTCCCTCCCGGGTGGAAGGCGAACGTCGAACGGCTGGAAGCCTTCCTGGCGCTTCTCCCGAGGCGGTCTCGCCACGTGCTCGAGTTCCGCGACCCGTCCTGGTATGCCCCGCCGATCTTAGACGCCCTGGACCGGCGCGGCGTTTCGCTTTGTCTCCACGACATGCCGCGCTCGGCGCCCGAACGGGTGGCGCCAGGGCCTTTCGTGTATGTCCGCTTTCACGGCTTCGACGAAAAATATGGTGGCCGCTACTCCGACGAGCGCCTCGAGGACTGGGCGGGTTGGCTCACGGGGCGGCTCCGCGAGGACGCGACGTTTATGCCTATTTCAATAACGACATCGGCGGCCACGCCCCGCGAGACGCCGCTCGGCTGCGGCAGATGCTCCAGGAACGATTCGCTTCCGCAGCCTTCCCGAGGAGGCGGTAGTTCTCGCAAGACCCGAATTTTTTCCCTCTCGCTCCAACCGCTTCGCGGCCGGGCGCGTCGATCCAGTCGCCGGCGCCCGATTGGGCGTCCCCGGGGACTTCACCCTGCCGCTTCGTCGATTTTCAGCCCTCGGGGACGGCACGCAGACCCCGGCGCGCGAGACGGTCGAGGATCGCCCCCTGGGCGTCAAAGGCCGCCTGTCCCGAAACGAGGGAGCGTCGCACGTACGAGCCGTCCGACTGAAGGTCCCGGGCGCGGCTGTTGTCCTGCATCAGCGGCTCGAAGACTTCCTGCCGGATCTTGTCGCGAGCCTGCGGGTCGAGCACCGGGACCATGAGCTCGACCCGGCGGAAGAAGTTTCGCGGCATCCAGTCGGCGCTCGAGAGAAAGATCTCCTGTTCGTTGCCGACGCCGAAGGCGAATGCGCGGCTGTGCTCCAGGAACCGGCCGACGACGCTCGAGACGCGAACGTTTTCGGAGACTCCCGGGACGCCGGGTCTCAGGCAGCAGATGCCCCTCACGGCGAGCGTGATGGGAACGCCCGCCGCCGAGGCTCGGTAGAGGGCGCGGATCACCGTCGCGTCGACCAGGGAATTCATCTTGGCGAGAATGAGGGAGGGCCGGCCCTGTCGGGCCTTTTCCGCCTCGCCGTCGATCAATCCCACGACTTTCTGGTGCAGGGAGAAGGGGGCGACCCAGAACCTCTTGTACCGGGTCCTCTTGGAGAAGCCGGTCAAAAAATTGAAAAGCTCCGACGCGTCGTGCCCGAAGTCGGGGCGAGCGGTGAACAGTCCCAGGTCGGTATAGCTCCGGGCGGTCGTCTTGTTGTAATTGCCGGTCCCCACATGCACGTAACGGCGCATCGTGGCTCCCTCGCGCCGGACGACGAGCGCGATCTTCGCGTGAGTCTTCAGGCCTTCGACGCCGTACGCGACGTGTACCCCGGCGCGCTCGAGCGACCGGGCCCACTGGATGTTCTTCTCCTCGTCGAACCGCGCCTGAAGCTCGACTAAAACGGCGACCTGCTTGCCGTTCTCCGCCGCCCGCGCCAGCGCCGCCACGATCGGCGAATCGGGCCCCGTCCGGTACAGCGTCATTTTGATCGCGAGGACGTCGGCGTCCTCCGCGGCGGCTTCGAGAAACTGGAGGACGGGATCGAAACTGTCGTACGGATGATGAAGGAGGACATCCTTCTGTCGGATCGTGTCGAACGTGGTCGCGGAATCGGCGAAAACAGCCCGGGAGCCCGGCAGAAAATCCGGATCCTTCAGGTCAGGGCGATCGAGCCGGAGGAGCGCCAGGAAGTCCGAGACCCCGAGAGGGCCCTCGATCGCGTAGACGTCTTCCGCGTCGAGCTCGAGCTGCTTGCGGAGAAGCTCGCGAATGGCCTCGGGGCATCGGCTGTCCACCTCCAGGCGAATGGCGGCACCAAATCGCCTCTGGCGAACGTTTTCCGCGACGACGCGGAGGAGATCGCCCGCTTCCTCCTCGCGCAGATCGAAATCGGCGTCCCGAGTGACGCGAAAGCCGGACGTGCCTCTGATTTTCATTCCGGGAAACAGGTTCGAAAGATGGGCCTCGATCAGATCCTCCAGCAATACGAACTCGGCGTCCCCGGATTCGCCCGGGACGGGAACGAACCGAGGCAGGGAGGGAGGGACCTTGACTCGGGCGAAGAACGGCTTGCCTTCGTCTTTTGCCGAGAGCTCGACCGCCAGGGACAGCGACAGGTTCGACAGAAACGGGAAGGGGTGGGCCGGGTCGAAGGCGAGGGGCGTCAGGACGGGGAACACGACGGTCTCGAAATAGGCGGTCAATTCCCGGCGGGCCGGCGCCGAGAGCTCCGCCCAGCCCGAGAGTCGGAGGCCGCTCCGGCGAAGGCCCGGCAGGACGTCGCCGGTCAAAGTGGTGACCGCGAGGCCGCAATCCCGGCGGACGATCTCGCAGATGGTCTTCAGCTGCTCCTGCGCCGAGAGACCGTCCGCGCTCCGCTCCGTGACAGCCGCCTCGAGCTGCTCGTGGAGGCCTGAAACCCGGATCATGAAGAACTCGTCCAAGTTCGAGTGGAAGATCGCCAGAAATTTCAGCCGTTCGAGGAGTCCCCAGGCGGGATCCAGGGCTTCCTCGAGTACGCGGCGATTGAAGGCGAGCCAGGAGATCTCCCGATTGAAGTAAAGCGCGCGGTCTGTCAGCCGGTCGTCCGGCGAAGTCCCGCCTTCGATCCTCCGGGCTTCGGTCATGTGCGAGGGCGGGAGGCTATCACTGCCGTCTGGATTTGATATTAAGTGGACAAGATCATAGAACCATGGGCAGGCCATATCCGCGCTTGACATACAAGTAACTCTTCTTAAAGTGTTTAATAAATTATTGGACGCACGTCGATTTATGTTGACTAGATTACGTCTATGTATATATCTTGACATTCCCTCGGGGATTAAAAGGAGGTTCACATGAGGCCGTTGGACGTGACTTGCGCGGTGCTGGTGGTGATCGGAGCATTGAACTGGGGGCTCGTGGGAGCGGCGAATTTCGATCTGGTGGCTACGCTCTTCGGGCCTATGTCGGCCATGTCGCGGGTGGTTTACCTGCTCGTGGGTGTCGCCGGCGTGTACCAGGGGTTGGGGTGGAAGGCGATCCAGCGCCGCTGGGCGCTCGCCTGATCTCGTCAAAATTTTCTCCGGGGCGGATGTCCGCCCCGGTATCCGCTCACAAGGAGATTTTCATGACTTCCGACATCGTTCAGACTGCAGTTGAAGCCGGCTCTTTCCAGACACTCGTCGCCGCGGTCACGGCCGCCGGGCTCACCGAGACCCTCCAGGGGAAGGGCCCGTTCACGGTTTTCGTTCCGACGGATGCCGCGTTTGCGAAGCTTCCGGCCGGCGCCGTCCAGGGGCTGCTCGCGGACAAGGCAAGGCTGACGTCGCTGCTCACGTACCACGTCGTCCCCGGCCGGGTTCTCGCGGCCGACGTCGTCAAGGTGAGATCGGCGAAGAGCGTTCAGGGAGGTGACCTGAGAGTCAGTGCCGAGAACGGGACCGTGTCGATTGACGAGGCGAAAGTGGTTCAGACCGACGTTCTCGCGTCGAACGGTGTGATTCACGCGATTGACACCGTGCTGTCCCCCCGGTGATTCCCGGAGAGTCCTCTCGTTACAATGTGTCCGGCGGCGGGGAAACCCGCCGGCCGGCTCCGCCTTCTTCCCGAAACATGAAAAAGCCACCAGAACCGGCACTGACCATCGGCGGCGTCTCCCGGGCGACGGGATTTTCGCCCGACATCCTGCGTGTCTGGCAGAAGCGTTATGGCTTTCCGGTTCCCGCGCGGAAGCCCTCCGGACACCGCCTCTATTCTGCGGATGACGTCCGGCGCCTGCGGCAGATCTCCCGCGCTCTCTCACGGGGCCATCGCCCGGCGCAGGTCGTCCCGCTGACGGAAGGCGACCTGCAGAACCTGATGGCCGAAGAAGACGCCGAGACTTCACTCGAGAGGTCCGCGGCTCGCCCGATCACCGCTCTTCTCGATCACGTTCGCAAGCATCGCCGCGCCGAGCTGACGTCCGGTCTGCTCGCCGATGCGTCCGCCCTCGGGCCGATTCCGTTTCTCACACACCGGATCGTTCCGTTGATCGAAGCGGTGGGTGAGACCTGGGCCAGAGGGGAAATCTCAATTCACCACGAGCACTTTTTCTCGGAGTGCGCCGAAGACGTGCTCCGCACGATCCGATTGCCATACGAGCGCGCCGCGCGGGGGCCAGCGATCCTCCTGGCCACTCTCTCGGGGGAAACGCATCGCCTCGGTCTTCAAATGGTGGCGCTGGTGACGGCCGCGGCTGGCCTGACGCCCCACGTCGTGGGCAGCGACACCCCCGTCCGGGAGATCGCCGATGCCTGGGTGCTCCGCAATGCGTCGGCCATCGGGCTTTCGGTGTCGATCTCGACCGGCGGCGCAACGGTGCATCGGGAGCTCGAGGCGCTGCGGCGGTCGGTGCCCTCGCACGTTCCGATTTTCATCGGCGGAAAAGGGGCGCGGCGCAGCCACCCGCCCGCGGGAATCGCGGTGGTCGAAGACTTTGATCGCCTGACCGACTGGATGAAGAGCCTGAGGACGGCGCGATCGGCTTGACGGGACTGCTTTCGCCGCTCTTCCGGCTCGACCGCCGGGCGACGCTCGCGGTCCGCGATTTCCACGCGCCGGCGCGCGACCGGCTCGTGAAGCGCATCAGCTTTTTCGGCAGTCAGCGGTTCATGATTCCCGCCACGTTCACCGCCGTGGCGGCCCTGTTCGCGGTCGGGCAGGGGAGGCTCGCGGCATGGTTTGGAGCGGCCGTGCTCGGCGGGCGCGCCTTGAGTCCTCTCATGAAATGGACCTTCCGGCGAACGCGTCCCAACCTCTGGCCCGCCCTGGAAACCGAGAAAAGCCACAGCTTCCCGAGCACGCACTCGACGATGGGGGCTGTTTTTTTCGGCGGCCTTTGCGCCGTCGTGTTCCGTCTCGCTCCCCATCCTTTCTGGCGCGGCGGCGCTCTCCTCTTCTGCGCCCTCGCGATCGGCGCGATCGCCTTCTCAAGGGTGTACCTGGGAGCCCACTGGCTGAGCGACGTCGCCGGGGGGGTGGCCCTCGGTCTCTGCTGGCTTCTCTTCTGGGCATTCGCCTGTCATACGGTGCTCCCTCGCTCCCCGGAGCGCGAAGGCCTCGGGAGCGCCCGTGCACGCCTTTTGCTCCCCGGTCCGGCGGGACGACGTCAGAAAGGGCGGACAGCAGATGGACAGCCATCCAGATTTTCCTCGCTCCCCCGGCGACTCGCCGAGAGCTGAGCCGATCCGCGCGACCCGCGGCATTCTTCTCGCCAATCCGCGATCGGGCGACGGAGACGAGGAAGGCGAGCTTCGCGCGGCCGCGGTCGAGGCGGGCCTCCAGATCGTCGAGATCGTTTCCGGGCTGGATGTCCCGGCGCTGATCGAGCGGCGCCGGAACGAGGGCGTGAAGCTTTTCGTCGTGGCGGGAGGAGACGGTTCGGTCCGCTCGGCGGCGCAGGGGCTTGCGGGCACCGATGCCACCCTCGCGGTCATTCCGATGGGATCGTTGAATCACTTCGCGCGCGATCTCGGCATCCCTCTTTCGTGGCGAGAAGCGCTCGAAGTCGCCGTGTCCGGCGCGACCCGCGCCGTCGACGTCGGGAAGATCAACGAGGAGATCTTCCTGAACAATGTCCTGATCGGCATTTATGCGCGGATCTCCGAATATCGGGAGAAATACCGCGGCCGGGTCGGGAAATGGCGCGCGTATCTTCAGGCCGTCCGCATGGCATTGCGTCATTTTCCCGACGTCGCGCTCGAGCTGGAGTCCCCCCAGGGCACATCCAGGATCCGGACGCAGCTGTTCACGGTTTCAGTCGGCCCGGACGACCTTTCCCGCCCCGGGTTCCTCGCGCCGCGGACTTCCTTCGAAACGGGCATCCTGCACGTTTACTGGCTGCGTTTCCTGACGCGACGAGCGTTTGCTCTCGCCATGGCCCGATACGTCATCGGAGTCGCCGAGACGTTCGGAGACTTCGAGTCCCTCGGCACCTGCCGGCTTCGGCTCGATTCGCCGAAACGCAGGATTCAGGTGGCCACCGACGGCGAGCTTTCCTGGCTCACGCCGCCGATCGAGATTGCCGTCGTTCCGGGCGCCCTCCGGGTCAAGGTGCCGTGAGAGAGGGGGGCTGACTCGCTGTCCATCCGGCCGCCGTGTGTTCGAAGGACTGCTCTCTCGCGGGAACGAAGGCCGCCGACTCGCGGGAGAACTCGTAGTGGAACAGCTCGAGCCGCGGTTTTGCGATTCGGATCCAGTTGAACGAGTTGACCTGGCCCCGGACGCGCGTCGACGTGGCCGTTCCCGCGGAGAGAAACAGAGCGGAGTGACCCGCGATTCTGTATCGCGCCGCGGTCTGACCGGAGTGGCTCAGGTGCACGTGACCGGAGAGGAAGAGGTCTGTTCCGCATTCCGCGAGAACCTCCATGGCCATTCGCGCGCGTCCGACGATGTCTCGTGCGTCCGAACTCTCGGGAAGGTCGAACGGGTGGTGCGTCGCGACAATCCGGACGATCCCTGAACCCGCTGATCGAAACCGCGCGTGGGCGAGGCGGGCCTGCTCTCGGTTGATGCGGCCGTACTTGAACGTCAGCGAGCGCGCCGTGTTGATGCCGACGACCGCAAGTTCGTCGTCCGAATAGGAAGGCTCGAGATCGTCGGTGATGTGCCGGCGGAAAAGCCGAAGAGGATGATGGAACCGGGCGAACACCCGGTAGAGCGGCACGTCGTGGTTGCCCGGGACGACGAGCTGAGGCTTCGGCAGGCTGTCCAGGAAATCCCGTGCTTGCTCGAACTGAACGCGACGCGCGCGCTGCGTCAGGTCGCCGGTGACCACCACGAGATCCGGAACCAGAGCGTGTAGAGCCCTCCGGAGCGGGTCCAGCGTGGCCGAATCGACTCGTCCGAAGTGCAGATCCGAGATGTGCGCGATGGTTTTCATGGGGCTCTCCCTGAACGGTGCAAATCGAGGGCCACAGGCGAGGGTGGCCTTTTGACGCGCACGCCGCTCCGGAAGGCAACGCCAGTGTGAATGGGCGCAGAAGTCGCGCCGCGGCAGTCGCGCGATGTTGATCCCCCCGCAAGGTGGCCTCGTGAATCGCGACGAAAGACCGCGGCAGGCCCTGATCGGGACGACCTGACGCCTTGGCTTCGCGACGAATTTACACGGCGTTCGTTCGTCGTTGACGCTCCCGATTTACAAATCGCCCTCCAGACAGGAGGACGACACGTGATGAAGGAACGATGCCGGAAATTTCTTCTCGCTGGCGCCGCGACGGGACTTTGCTTTCTGCTGTGCACGGCGAGCGCGAACGCTCAGGTCACACCGGCGGAGGGATACACGCCTCCCGACGACACGCCCAAAGTCAACGTCGGGGGCACGATCTTCGCGGACTACACGTATCAGGATGCGCCGACTGGAAAAGACGCGGATGGAGGCGTCATCCATCCCAATTCCTTCAACCTGGCTCGCGCGTACATCAACGTCACGGGGCAGATCAGCCATTGGGTCTCCTTCCGCATCACGCCGGACATCACGCGCCAGACGATTTCTTCGGGAGCGACCGGTGTCACGCTGAACACGAACAACAACCTCGTGTATCGGCTCAAGTACGCGTACGGCCAGATCAACTTCGACGATTTCGCGACACACGGCTCCTGGCTCCGCATCGGGACCCAGCAGACCCCTTACGTCGATTTCGAAGAAGGTGTCTACCGCTACAGATTCCAGGGCACCATCTTCGTCGACCGGGAAGGGTTTCTCTCGTCCTCCGACTTCGGGATCACGACCCGCTGGAACATCCCCATGAATTATGGCGATGTCCACGTCGGCGTCTACAACGGCGAGACGTACACCGGCGCCGAGGCGAATGACCAGAAGGCCTTTCAGGCGCGCGTCACGATCCGCCCGGCGCCCGGCGTCGCGATCGTCAAGGGACTTCGCCTCACAGGCTTCTACGATGGCGATCATTACGAGAAGGACGCCGAGCGCAGGCGGGCCGTGGCGCTGTTGACGTTCGAGAATCCGTTCGTCAACGCGGGATTCAGCTATCTCGATTCGAAGGACCGCACCTCGAGGCTCAAGACGTTTTCGACGCATGCCGCGGGCTGGTCCGTCTGGGTGACGCCGAGGACGCCCATCGGGATCGAGGCGCTGCTCCGCTACGACGAGTTGAAGCCGAACAAGGACAACAACCTCCTCGACCCCGACGGAAAGAAGAAGCGTTTCATCGGAGGTCTCGCCTACTGGTTCCCCGTCACCAAAGCCGGGATTGCGGCAGCGCTGCTCGCCGACTACGAAAACGTCAAATACGAGGGCTTCGCCCCCGCCAGCTCCAACAACAAGCCGGAAGAAAAGCGGTACGCGCTCCACACGCTCGTCAACTTCTAATTCACTTCGAATTCACGCCGATTTAACGGCCGAACTTCATCTTTTCCACTGAGGTGAGCAAATGAAGATCCTGCGACTCCTGGCCCTGACGGCAATCGCCCTGGCGTGCGCCCTCTCGCCCGCATCGGCCGAGAACGTTCAGATCAACGGAGCGGGGGCGACGTTCCCCTTCCCGATCTATTCCAAGTGGTTCTCAGAGTACAACAAGCTCCACCCGGACGTGCAGATCAACTACCAGTCGATCGGATCCGGCGGAGGCATCCGCCAGCTGACGAACCAGACGGTCTTCTTCGGGGCGACCGACGGTCCCATGACTCCCGAGCAGATGCAGCAGGCCGGCGGCAGGGTCCTGCACCTTCCGACGGTTCTCGGCGGAGTCGTTCCGGTCTACAACGTCCCGGGAGTCGACGCCCAGTTGAAGTTCTCGGGCAAAGTGCTCGCCGACATCATCCTCGGTAAAGTCAACAAATGGAACGATGCCGCGATCTCGGTATTGAACCCCGGCGTCAAACTGCCCGGCACCGACATCACCGTCTGCCACCGTTCCGACGGGTCGGGAACGACGTACATCTTCGTCGACTACCTCTCGAAGGTCTCTCCGGATTTCAAGAAGACCGTGGGCGTCGCGACGTCCGTCAACTGGCCCGTCGGCGTCGGAGGGAAGGGAAACGAGGGGGTCGCCGGGCTGGTCAAGCAGACCCCGGGCTCCATCGGCTACGTCGAATTGATCTACGCGATCCAGAACAAGATCGGCTACGGCAGCGTGCAGAACCTGGCGGGCGAGTTCGTCCGGGCTTCGGTCGAGTCCGTGACGGCGGCGGCTGCCGCAGCCTCCACGAAGCTGCCCTCTGATTTCCGAGTGTCCATTACAAATCCTCCCGGCGCCGGGGTGTACCCGATCTCCTCCTTCACCTGGCTTCTTTTCTACGAAAGCCCGAAGGACAGGCAGCGCGCCAGAATCATGAAGGAGTTCACCCGCTGGGCCCTGACGGAAGGGCAGAAGTACGCAGCCGAGCTCGGGTATTCACCGCTTCCCGAAAGCGTCGTCAAGCTCGAGCTCGCCGCACTCGACCGAATCAGGGCCTGATCACTTGGCTGTTCGCAAGACCCCGTCCCCGCGGAGGAGCGCCGACGATCGGGGCTTACGCATGGGGACGGGCTTCTTCGCGCTCCTCGTCGTGCTCCTCGTCGCAGGAATCGGTTTTCAACTTTTCCGGACGTCGCACCTGACGATCGCGAAATTTGGCTTCAATTTCTGGCGCACGAAGACCTGGGATCCCGTTTCGGGAGAGTTCGGGGCGCTGCCGTTCATCTGGGGGACGCTTTACTCCTCGGTTCTCGCGATGCTCATCTCGACCCCGATTGCCATCGGGATCGCGATCTTCCTCTCGGAGCTTTCCCCGGGGCCGCTCCGGACACCTCTGACCTTTCTGACCGAGCTCCTCGCGGCGATCCCTTCGATCGTCTACGGGCTCTGGGGGATCTTCGTGCTGGTGCCCCTGGTCCGTCATCTCGAAGTCCTGACGCCGCCATGGCTCAGGAAAGTCCCGCTCTTCTCGGGTCCGCCTCTCGGCGTCGGAATGTTGTCGGCAGCTCTCATCCTCGCGATCATGGTGATCCCTTTCAGCTCTTCGGTGGCCCGGGAGGTCCTGCGCGCCGTCCCCGCCAACCAGCGGGAAGCGGCCTACGCGCTCGGCGCCACGCGCTGGGAAGCGATCCGGGCGGCGCTTTCGTACGGCCGCACGGGAATTCTCGGCGCCGTCATGCTCGGTTTCGGGCGCGCGCTCGGGGAGACGATGGCCGTGACGATGGTCATCGGCAACAACCCCCAGGTGAGCGTGTCGTTCTTTGCACCGCAGCACACCATGGCCGCGGTCATCGCCAACGAGTTCACGGAGGCCGCGGACGACCTTTACCTGTCGGCCCTGGTTGAGATCGGGCTCGTCCTCTTCGTGCTGACCGTTGTCATCAACGGGATTTCACGGTTCCTGATCTGGAGGACCGGCCGGGTCGTCGTCGCCGAAGAAATCGGCGTTGCCCCCACGGCCGCCCTGGGAGCCGGAGCGTGAGCCGGTCGCGGCGCCGAAGGCTTTTTTCGAATCTCGTCGTCTTTCTGTGCGCCGCGGCCGTCGTCGTCGCTCTCGTTCCCCTCGCGTTCATCTTTTTCTATGTCGTCAAACAGGGGTTTTCTTCGCTGAACTGGGACTTCTTCACCCAGATGCCGAAGCCCGTGGGGGAGGCCGGTGGCGGAATGGCCAACGCGATCGTCGGGACGCTCATGCTGATAGGGATCGCGTCCCTGCTGGCGATTCCGGTCGGCATGATGTGCGGCATCTATCTCGCGGAATACGCCGCCGGGAAATTCGCCTTCTTCGTCCGTTTCACGGCGGACGTTCTAAACGGCGTCCCCTCGATCGTGATCGGAATCTTTGCCTACGGCCTCGCCGTCCTCCCGTTCAGACGATTCAGCGCGCTGGCGGGCGGAATGGCGCTCGGGTTCATGATGATTCCGATCATCGCCCGGACGACCGAAGAGCTTCTGAAGCTCGTACCCTCAAGCCTTCGTGAGGGAGCGCTGGCGCTCGGCGCGAGTCGCGCGAAGGCGTCTTTTTCGGTCATGGTGCCGGCCGCCCTTCCGGGGATCATGACCGGCATCCTGGTCGCCCTCGCGCGCATCGCCGGAGAGACGGCGCCCCTGCTCTTCACGTCGTTCAACAACCGGTTCTTCACGACCCGCGTCGATCAGCCGATCGCATCGCTGACGGTACAGGTCTATACGTACGCGATTTCCCCCTACGAGGACTGGCACCGCCAGGCCTGGGCGGGAGCGCTGGTCTTGGTCGGCGTCGTCTTCGTCTTCTCGGTGCTCGCACGGGTCGTGACGCGGAGGCTCGAAAGGATGCACCGGACATGAACGTAACCACGACTCCCCCCGCGTCTTCCGCCGCCGCAATTCGGCCCGGCTCGTTCCCGAGCCCGCACGAGCCTCTGCCGGCGTCGAAGCCGCCCCAATCCGTGCGCATGGAAACCCGCAACCTGGACTTTTTCTATGGAACCAAACAGGCCCTTTACGACATCTCGCTGAGGATCCCGGAGAAGTCGGTCACCGCCTTCATCGGGCCGTCCGGATGCGGAAAATCGACCTACCTGCGTTGCTTGAATCGGATGAACGACATCATCCCCGACACGACAGTCTCGGGCGAGGTTCTCCTGGACGGAAAAGACATCTACCTAGGCGGGACCGACGTCGTTGGCCTGCGGCGGCGGGTCGGAATGGTGTTTCAGAAGTCGAATCCGTTTCCCAAATCGATCTTCGAGAACGTCGCGTACGGGTTGAAGGTCAACGGGATCGGGAAGCGTTCGGAGATGCCGGAGCTCGTCGAGAAGGCGCTTCGCCGTTCGGCTCTCTGGGACGAGGTCAAGGACCGTCTTCAGACCTCGGCCCTGGGATTGTCGGGCGGGCAACAGCAGCGGCTCTGCATCGCGCGAGCCCTCGCCGTCGAGCCGGAGGTGCTGCTGATGGACGAGCCCGCTTCGGCCCTGGATCCGATTGCGACTCAGAAGATCGAGGAGCTCATCTATACCCTGAAACGCGACTACACGATCGTCATCGTGACCCACAACATGCAGCAGGCCGCGCGAGTTTCCGAGCGCACCGCCTTCTTCATGCTGGGACGGCTCGTGGAGCAGGACCGCACGGAGAAGATCTTCACGAACCCGGGTCAGAAGATCACCGAGGACTACATCACGGGACGGTTCGGTTAACCTCGAAGGAGATTCTCATGAGAACCACTCCCTCGCGCAAAGCGGCGCCGCGGCCCGCCCGGGACGGCGGCCCGGCGATCGTCAAGCGCATCGCCCTGGTCGAGGATGACGCCGACATCGCGTACACGATCCGGCTCAACCTCCGGAAGGAGAAGCGCTACCACCTGGAGCATTACGTCTCCGGTCTGGCGGCTCTCGCGGCGATGGAGGAAAGGCCTTTCGACCTCGTCATCCTCGATTTAAACCTGCCTGACATCGACGGTCTTGCGCTCTGCCGGGAGCTGCGGCGGTCGGACGAGTCCCGCCGGGTGCCGATCATCATGCTCACGGCGCGCGTGGAGGAAAGGGACAAGCTCCTGGGATTCGAGATCGGCGCGGACGACTACATCACGAAGCCCTTCTCGATGCGGGAGCTTCTCGCTCGAATTCACGCGCACCTGCGCCGCGTGGCGTCGTTTGAGACCTCGGAGGAGGAGGTCTACACCGATGGAGCGCTTCGGGTCGACCGGGCGCGCTTCGAGGCGCGGCTCGACGGAGAGCGGGTTCACCTGACAAAGAAGGAGTTCGACCTCCTCTGGATGCTGATCGTGAACCGGGGTCGTGTCGTCACCCGGGACTCGATCCTCGCCCGGCTCTGGGACTACGACGCCGACGTCGAAACCCGGACGGTGGACGTCCATATCCGCTCGCTCCGCCGCAAGCTCGGCGACCATCGGATCGAGACGGTCGTGGGATTGGGATACCGCTATGGCGATCAGGGAAAGGAGAGCGGCAACCCGTAGCCGAGGCGCTTGCGCGCCGCCGGCAACCGCTCTCACACGCCGCGATTCACGACATGCGACTCGGCTCCCGATTCACGGCCCTTCTCGGCGCGCTCGCCGCGGCGGCGGCCATCCTGTTGGTCGTGCTTCTCGACGCCACCGTCCGCCGGGCTACGGAAGATCGGATTTCGGAGCGCGTCTCGCGCGAGGCCGACCACCTCGCCCTCGACTGGGAGCGTTGGTCCGCGCGGCAAACCGGCGATGCCGACCGGCTTCTCCGCGAATCGGCGGCGCGTTTGAACTGCCGGATTACCGTCGTCGCTGCCGACGGGCGGGTCCTGCACGACACGGACCTCCCTCCCGACAGGGTCGCTGGAATGGAGAATCATGCCGGGAGGCCCGAGATTCAGGGCGCCCGCCGGAGCGGGACCGGCTCGGCTCGCCGGTACTCGACGACGGAGAACGAGAACCGGATCTACTTTGCGAAAGCGCTCGGCGGGGGTCAGGTGATACGCGTTTCTGTTTCGGTGGCGGGAGTGGAAGCGATCGAGGAGGCGTACCTCTGGGCGACCCGGGCCGCGATCCTGGCGACCTGTCTCCTTCTCTTCTTGGTCGGCGCGACGGCCGCCCGCCGATTCTCCCGGCCGATCGCCTCGCTGACGGAGGCGGCTCACGCGATCGCGGCCGGGGACCATGGCCGGGACCTCCCGCGCGCGGGCAGCGAAGAGGTCCAGCTCCTCGCGGCCGCGTTCCAGCGGATGAAAAACTCGCTGGCCAGCGCGGTCGAGAAGGCGGAGTCCGAGCGCAGGCTCACCGCGATGGTGCTGGAGCGGCTTCCCGACGGCCTCGTCGTCGTCGACGAGCGCCTTCACGTCCTCGAATCGAACGAGCGATTCGCCCGCATGATCGGAATCGCGGCGCCGGCTGGCCGCGCGCTTTACGACCTGCTGCGGCGCCGCGACCTCTACGACGTCTTCGGCGAAACCCTCGCCCGTCACGAGACGATCGAGCGCACCGTGCATCTGGGAGACGAGATCGTCTGGCAGGTGACGGTCGTCGCGCTTCCGCCGGGCTCGCGCGCGGCGGCCGTCGGCGTGTTGCGGGACGTGACGCGCCTCGAGCGGACGGAGTCGATGCGCCGCACATTCGTCGCGGACGTCTCTCACGAGCTTCGAACCCCGATCGCGTCGATCGCCGCCGCGGCGGAAACCCTTGCCGAGGCCGAGCCCGATCCGGCCGAATCCGCGAACCTGCTGGACCTCATCCGCCGCCAGTCGGACCGCATGCGGGAACTGATCGACGACCTGATAGACCTCGCTCAGATCGAGAGCGGCGCCATCGAGCTCGCAAGTGCCCAGGTCCTGCTGGAGGAGCTGCTGCGAGAGACGGCGGACGATTTATCGGGCGCCGCGGCCGGCAGGAAGATCGAATTCGCCTTTCGGCTCGAGCCGGGTCTGGCGATCGCCGGAGACGGGCGCCGGCTTTCCCAGGTGGCCCGCAACCTGATCGACAACGCGATCAAGTTCTCGCCCGAAGGAGGCGTCGTGACTTTCGGATCCCGCCGGGAGCCCGGGGGAGCCAGCTTCTCCATTTCGGACAACGGCCCGGGAATCGCCCGGTCCGAGCAGGACAAGATTTTCCAACGCTTTTATCAGGTGGACCGATCCCGCTCCAAGATGCGCCCCGGAACGGGCCTGGGACTGGCGATCGTGAAGCACATCGTCCAGCTGCACGGCGGCAGGGTCGAGGTCGAGAGCGAGCTCGGACGGGGCAGCACCTTTCGGATTCACCTGCCCGACTCTTCCTGACTCCGCCGTCTCTCCTTTTCCTGCAGCGCGCGGCTCCGGAGATCGCGACCCTCCGGGCGGATGGGAAGACCCGCGGGCCGAAAATGAACTCGGCGTCGAGGGCTGCGATAGCATGCGGCCCCAAACCCGGAGGCGGACCATGTTCAACGTCCTTCCCCGCGAAGAGAAATATTTCGATCAGTTCTCCGAACTGGCGCGCCGGATTCACGAGAGCGCCCGCATGCTCGCGAAGTTCTTCAGCGGCGAGGCCGCGGTGGCGACCGTCGCCGACCAGATCAAGCGGCTCGAACACGAGTGCGACGAAATTTCGCATCAAATCCTCCGTGGGATCGATCGGACGTTCATTACGCCGATCGACCGGGAAGACATCCACCGGCTCGCCGTGAGACTCGACGACGTCATCGACTCGATCGACGGCACCGTGCGGCGCCTCGTCCTCTACAACATCACCGAACCGACGCCGATCTCGAAAAGGCTCGCGCAGGTGATCGTCGCGATCACGGGCGAGCTGGTCGAGGCCGTGGCGGACTTGAAAGCGCAGAAGGGCGTGATCGAGCATTGCATTCGGATCAAGCAGCTCGAGAACGAGGGGGATGTGGCCTACCACGAAGCCGTCGCTTCCCTTTTCCGCGGCGGGATCGACCCGATCGAGGTCATCAAGTGGAAAGACATCTACGAAAACATGGAAGCGTCTATCGACCAGTGCGAGGGTGTCGCCCACGTTCTGGAAAGTGTGGTCCTGAAGCACTCGTGAGGCCGCTGACTGGTTTCTTCCCAGGCTGGCTGGATCGGACGAACAGCCCGTGACTTTCATCCTGGCCGTCATCGGGGTGGCGCTCGTCTTCGACTTCATCAACGGGATGCACGACTCGGCGAATTCGATCGCCACCGTCGTCTCGACCCGCGTGCTTTCCCCGCTCATGGCCGTCTTCTGGGCCGCGTTTTTCAATTTCGTCGCGGCCTTCGTTTTCGGAACGGCGGTCGCAAAAACGATCGGATCCGGCCTGATCGACGTCCGGGTGGTCAATACCAATGTCGTCCTCGGCGGGCTGATCGGCGCCATCGCGTGGAACCTCATCACCTGGTATTTCGGGATCCCGTCGTCCTCGTCTCATGCGCTGATTGGCGGGTATTCCGGCGCGGCGATCGCGCGCGTCGGAGTCCGCGCGATCGTCCCTGGCGCTGCGTGGGTGAAGACGTTGTCGTTCATCGTCCTGTCGCCTCTGATCGGCATGATCTTCGGGTTCGGGCTGATGGTGGCCGTCTCCTGGACCTTTCGCCGCGCCGCTTACGCCTCCGTCGATCGCTGGTTCCGGCGCGCGCAGCTCGTGTCGGCGGCCTTTTTCTCGCTCTCCCACGGGACCAACGACGCGCAGAAGACGATGGGGATCATCGCGGGCCTGCTCGTCGCGAACCGGACGGTGTTCGCGGACCCCTCGTCGAGCCTCCATTTCATGTATCTGCCGGACGTCAAGACCATCCCGATCTGGATCGTGCTCTCCGCCCATGCGGCGATCGCACTCGGAACACTGACCGGCGGTTGGAGGATCGTTCGGACGATGGGTAGCCGGCTCACGAAGTTGAAGCCGTTTTCCGGTTTTTGCGCCGAGACCGGCGGAGCCCTGACGGTTTTGATGGCGTCCATATGGGGAATTCCGGTCTCGACGACGCACACGATCACCGGCTCGATCATCGGGGTCGGCGCGACGCAGCGTTTCTCGGCGGTCCGCTGGGGAGTGGCGAGCCAGATCGTCTACGCGTGGGTGCTGACGATCCCCATGGCGGGCGCCATCGGCGCGCTCTCCTACGGCATCCTGTCGGCCTTCTGAGAATCGCGTCAGATCCGGAGCGGAGCCTTCGCACGTATTACGGTTTCATGGAGGAGATCTGATGAGCACCACGGTCCGCCGGGCGTCCGTTCTCTGCCTCTTTCTGGCCGGATACGGCCTGTCGGCGATCGCCGTTGCCGCCGCCGCGCCCGACAACGCGGTCTTCGACGCGATCCTCCAGGCACGGGCGAGGAACGGGGGGTTCGACTACGCCGGGGCGACCGGGCAGGACAAAAAGCGCCTCGCCGCGTATCTGGCAAACCTGGGTGACGCCGATCCCTCCAGGATGACGCCCGACGAGAAGAAGGCGTTTTACATCAACGCCTACAACGCGTGCGCGATCGCGACGGTCCTCGACCGCTACCCGACGAAGAGCATCCGCGACATCGATGGGGCCTTCAAGAAAGTCACCCACAAAGTCGGCGGGGAGATGCTCACGCTGGACGGGATCGAGAACAAGCTTCGGGAGAGCAAGGACTCGCGCATTCATTTTGCGATTGTCTGCGCGTCGAAATCCTGTCCGCCGCTGGCCGGGAAGGCGTACACGGCGGCGGGTTTGTCCAACGAGCTCGACCGCCAGGGGAGGGCATTCGTGAACGACCCGTCCAGGAACTCAATCGACCGGCAGAAGGGAAAGGTCTCGCTTTCTAAGATCTTCTTCTGGAACCGCAAGGAGTTCGATCGCGACGGCGGCGGATCGCTCGCGAAAGAAGTCGCCCGTTTCGTCAGCGACCCCTCGACCGCTTCCTGGCTTTCGAGCTGGACCTCCGAACCGGCATTTCTCGAATACGACTGGACCCTCAACCAGCCATAGGCGGGCAAAAAGAAGGCCCCTCGCGGGAGGGGCCGAGGAGGAGATCAGTGTGTTCGGCTGTTGATACGGAGCTCCCCTTCCGTCCGTTGAGGGGCAGGAGCCTGTGATCCGACTCTTCTTGAAAGCGGGCCGGGAAGTGTCGGTCCGGAGGCGGCACCCGTGGCTTTTCTCCGGTGCCGTCGCGCGGCGGGAGGGCGACGGAAGGGACGGATGGGCGGAAGTCCTGTCCGCGGAAGGGGAGCGGGTGGGCGCGGGATCGTACTCGCCCGGGTCGCAGATCGTCTCCCGTCTCTGGGTCTTCGGAGACGCGCCCGCCGGTCCGGAGCTCTTTGGCGAGCGATTCGACTCCGCGCGTGGCCGGCGCGCGACGATTCTCCCTCCGGACACCACGGGGTTTCGGGGCGTCAACTCCGAGGGGGATCTCTGTCCGGGTGTGACCCTCGACGTCTACGGTGGAACGGGGGTCCTCGAACTTTCGGCTGAGGGGACGCAAGCTTGGGCGGGGGACCTGGAGCGCGAGGCCAGGCGCGCCTTCGCGTTGGAGGCCGTGATCGTGCGTCGCACGGGAGGCCTCAACGATGCGGGGACGTTGCGAGAATCGCCCCCTCCCCCGGACGCCGGAGCCGGCCGCGCCGCCTTTCGCGAAAATGGACTCCGCTTCTTCGCGGATTACGGCTCGGGCCAGAAGACCGGCTTCTTCCTCGATCAGCGGGACAACCGGGCGCGCTTGAGGGCCCTCGCTTCCGGCCGGCGCGTGTTGAATCTGTTCTCTTACACCGGAGGCTTTTCGGTGGCGGCGCTTGCGGGGGGAGCCGCGCGCGCGGTGGACGTCGACGGGTCGGCCGGCGCGCTCGACCTCGCGGCCGAGCACCGGCGCGCCAATGGATTCGATTCGGAGCCGGCTGACTTCATGCGCGCGGACGTCTTCGAGGACCTCCGCCGGCGGGCGGCTGACCGGGAGAGCTGGGACGCGGTCGTCTGCGATCCGCCTGCGTTCGCCAAAAAACGGGGAGATGTGGACCGCGCCGCCCGAGGCTACAAGGACATCAACCGTCTCGCGATGCGCCTGGTGGCGCCGGGGGGAATCCTCCTCACCTGCTCGTGCTCGGGCGCGATCGATCCGACTCTTTTTCAGCAGATCGTCTTCGCGGCGGAGATCGAGTCCGGCGCCGCCTTTTCGCTGTTCGCCCGCCAGGGAGCGGGAAACGACCATCCCGTTTCGCTCGATTGCCCGGAAGGCGAGTACCTCAAGGGGATGTGGCTGGTGCGGACGGGGTAGGAGCGGGAACCGGGAATCGAGATCGTCGGCGCCAGATTTTTCGCCCTTCGCCCTTCGCACCCCGCGCGGGCAACCTTCGGCGGGCGCCGACCGCGCCGGTATACTCCGGATCCGATGAATTTCGACCTCACGGAGGATCAGGGCCTTCTCCGATCCGCCGTCCGGGAGTTCGCGCAAGAGGTGGTCCGACCGCGGGCGGCGATCATCGACCAGTCGGGAGAGTTCCCGAAGGACCTGTTCCGCCAGGCCGGCCAGCTCGGGCTCGCCGGGGTCTCGGTCTCCCCCGAGCACGGGGGATCGGGAATGGACGTCGTGTCCTACTCGATCGTGATCGAAGAGATCTCGCGGGTGTGCGCCAACCTGGGCGTCATCCTGTCCGTGAACAATTCTCTCGTCTGCGATCCGATCGAGAAGTTCGGCAACGATGATCAGAAGAAGAGGTTTCTGGAGCCGCTGGCGAAAGGGGAGAAGCTCGGGTGCTTCGCCCTGACGGAGCCCAACGCCGGGTCCGACGCGGCCAACCAGCAGACCCGCGCGGTCAAGGAGGGCGACGCGTGGAGGATTTCGGGCCAGAAGGTGTTCATCACCTGCGGCTCGGACGCGGACGTGTGCCTTCTGTTCGCCATGACGAGCCCGGAGAAGAAATCGCGGGGAATCTCGGCGTTTCTCGTCGATGCCGCGTCGGCCGGCTTCGACCGCTCGCGCCATCAGGTGAAGCTCGGGGTCAACGCGTCGGGAACGGTCGAGATCTTCCTGACGGACGTCCTGGTCCCCGCCGAGAACATGCTCGGGAAGGAAGGCGACGGTTTCAAGGTCGCGATGTCCACCCTGGACGGCGGGCGCATCGGGATCGCCGCGCAGGCGGTGGGGATCGCGACGGAAGCGATGGAGGCGGCGGTCCGCTACGCGAAGGCGCGGCACGCTTTCGGAAAAGCGATTGCCGAGTTCCAGGTCATCCGGTTCTATCTCGCGGACATGGCGACGGACGTGGACGCTGCGCGGCTCCTGACCCGGCGCGCCGCGGCCGCGAAGGACACGACGAAGAAAGATGGCGGCCGCTACGGGCTCGAAGCGGCCGAAGCGAAGTTGTACGCCGCGGAGATGGCGCAGCGCGTCACGACGAAGGCGCTCCAGATCCACGGGGGGTACGGCTACACGAAGGAATATCCTGTCGAGCGGAATTTTCGGGACGCCCGGATCACCGAGATCTACGAAGGGACGAGCGAGATTCATCGGCTGATCATCGCCCGCGAGATCTTCAAAGACTCCGGCCTCGCGATCGGATAGAGCCATGCCCCAGACACGGATGTTTCGAGACCGCGTGGTCTCGATGGAACAGACTCTCGAAGGAGGGGAGAAGAACCTCGACTTCTTGAAGGGGCTCTGCCGCGAGGCCTTTCCGGATTTCGAGTATCGGGAGCATGGCCTCGATCACGAGCGCGATCTCTTCGTGATGACGCTCGAGGCCTCAGACGGCCGAAAGAAGACCGTGGGCTGGACGCGGATGGTCCTCTACGACGCCGAGCGGCTTCCGTCCCTGGTCGAGAATCCGATCTCTCCCCTGCGGTCGCGCGTGCTGGCGTTCCTGCAGGCGCGGGCGGCGCGCACCGAAATTCTCGTCACCTTCCGGCACCTCGAGGAGGGCTGGGTCGATACGCCGGAGCCGCGCAAGGAAAAGCGCCGCGGCCGGCGGGGAGGACGCGATGGACGCGGCGGGAGCCGGGACGCGCCGGGGGCAGGGCGAGAGCCCCGCGGCCCGGGGCGTCCCGGAACTCCGCGGGGGGAGCCGGGACAGAATCGGCCTGCTGCCGCGAAGGCGGGAGGAGGCGGCGGGAGGCGCGAGGGCGGCCGAGGAGGACGTCCCCCGAACCCGCCCGAGCGCGAGCGCGGTGGCGCCCCGCCAGGTCCGCGCGAGCCTCGCCCCCCGATGCCTGCCGCCGCTCCGGTGGCGGCCCGGGGCCCCGCTCCGGAAGGAGGGCCGCTCGAAGCGGGAGACATCGGGGGCGCGCCGGCAGCTCCGGGGCGCCGGCGGCGATCGCGCCGGCGGCGGCGCGGCCGCGGAGGCGCCGGGGGCGTTGCGGGACCGGGCGCGGGTCCGGGGTCTCCTCCGGCGGGCGCTCCCGCGGGCCCCAAGCCGTGAACTTCGACCTGAGCGAAGACCAGAAGCGCATCCGGGACGCCGTCGCGGAGTTTGCCGCGTCCGAAATCGCGCCCGGTGTCGCCGACCGGGAGCGCCGCGAGGAGTTTCCGCGTGCGATCCTGACCTCCCTCGCCGGTCTCGGGATCCTCGGGATGATGGTCCCGGAGGAGTACGGCGGCTCGGGCGCGGACGCGCTGTCCTACGTCCTCGCGATCGAGGAGCTCTCCCGCGTGTGCGCGTCGGTCGCGGTGATCGTCTCCGTGACGAACTCGGTCTTCTGTTACCCCGTCTGGAAATACGGCTCCGAGGAGCAGAAGAAGACGATCCTCTCGGAGGTGGCGTCCGGCAGGACCCTGGGGGCGTACGCGTTGACCGAGTCGCAGTCCGGCTCCGATGCCGCGAACCAGAAGACGCGCGCCGTCCGGGACGGAAACGACTACGTGTTGAATGGCGCGAAGGCGTGGATCACGAACGCGGGCGAAGCCGGCTGGTACCTCGTGATGGCGATGACGGATGCCGACGCGGGCACGCGCGGTATCACGGGATTTCTGGTTTCTGCGGAAGACAAGGGCCTTCGCATCGGACCGCCCGAGGACAAGATGGGGCTCCGTTCCTCGAAGACGGCGGCGATCTACCTCGATGATCTGCGTGTCCCGGAGGCCCGCCGGCTGGGCCGCGAGGGCGACGGGTTCGGGATCGCGATGGCGACCCTCGACCATTCCAGGATCGGAATCGCGGCGCAGGGCGTGGGCATCGCGCGGGCATGCTTCGACGCCTCGACTGAGTATGCCAGGACCCGCGAGACGTTCGGCAGGAAGCTCGCGGAGCACGAGATCATCGCATTCCAGATCGCCGACATGAAAGTGCAGATCGACGCCGCGCAACTTCTGACGTATCGGGCCGCGCTGCTTTCCGAGAAACCAGGCCGGTTCTCGAAAGAGGCCTCGATGGCCAAAGTCTTCGCCACCGAGGCGGCCAACGCGATCGCGGCCCGCGCGGTGCAGATTTTCGGCGGCTACGGGTACTCGCGCGACTATCCGGTCGAACGGTTTTACCGTGACGCGCGGGTCACGACCATCTATGAAGGGACGAGCGAGATCCAGCGAATCGTGATTTCCAAGCGAGTGCTGGCGGAAGCATGACGGACGAGCCCGTTCTGCCGCCGTTCGCTGTTCCGGAGGAAAAGACAGAGGATGCCGTCCCGCAGGCTGCGGCGCCCGGCGTCCCGCCGCCCGCCGCCGGCGCGCCCGCAGCGTCGGAAACTGCTCCGCGGCCCGGCTCCGGAGCTCCGTCGGCGGGCGCCGACGCCGAGGCATCCGCGCCGGCTGCTCCGCCGCGGGCGCTGCAACCGCCGTTTCCCTCGGCTTTTCCCGGTGCCTCCCACGTCGCTCCGTCCGCCCCCCCGGGGATCCCGGACTCGGCCCCTCGCGATTCTCCCGCGGCGGAAGTGACCGCGCCCGCGCCCGCCCCTCCCCGCCGGCGCGACGACCGGCCGCGCGTTCCGCGAGGGCCCCGTCCCGACCTGATCGAGGCGGCGGAACCCGTGTTCCGGGAGTCCCGGGGTTACCGCATGCGCCTCGAGCCCGCCGATCTGACGCGTCTGCGCGAGCTCCCCGGCTCCAAAGGAAAGACGGATCGGGAGCTCGGGGAGACGTTCTTCGACGGGCAGTCGGACCGCTTCACGGCATCGCTCGCCGAAGACGTGCCGTCTCCGGCGGATGTCCGCGTGGTCGTCGATCCGTACTCGCGGCAGGCGTTTCTCGCGGTGGAGAAGAAGATCCGCTCGATTCTGAGTTTCTAACGTCGCCTTCGCTCACTGCGGGACGTGCCTTCGCCGTGCACGGCGAAGGCACCGGCGAACGGCTCGGCCGGATGCGGCCTCGACCGTTCGCCTCGTCCCTTCGTTTGCTTCGGCTCCCGCCCCGAGAGGCTCCTCCCTCCCTCTGGTCGGGAGACTCCTCTCGGGGCGAGCTTAGCCACCATAGTGGTTAAGGCGCAGCTCTGCCCCCTCGCCCCGCGCTCGGGGAGAGGGTTAGGTGAGGGGCGGGACTGATGGGGGGACGGCTGGGCCGAGAATTAGACCTTGCCTGCGGCGTCCCGGCGCTCGGGGAGAGGGTGGGGTGACGCGGGGTGACGGGGGTCCGCGACAGGCCCGGCGTTCGTGGAATTCGAGGGTCCTCACGCGGTCTCTCGACGCCTAGATCTCCGCGGAGAACACCACTTCCGGGCCCTTCAGCAGATGCGCCCGGCGCTGATGGTTGTCAAGGCGGACCGCGTATTCGCCCGGGTGCGCCCCCGCGGCGGTCAACGCGTCGGACCAGGATTCCGCGTGGGCGCGGAGAAACTCCTCCGCGACCGCGGGTTCTTCGCGGCCCTCGAAGTCCGGGAGGCCCTTCAACTCGGAAACGTTTTCCGCGTCCATTCGGAAGCGGAATCCCTCGTAGTCGGCGGCATAGGAGCGTCTGGTCTCGGTCACGGGGGAATTTTAGAACATGTGGATTGTTGACCCGCCACAATGACCCGACAAATCAAGATGGCGTTCCTGGGCGCTCTGGCGCTCGCCCTCCTTTTCCCTCCGGTGGCGGCGCGAGGGGAGAAGCTTCGCAATCACTTCGACTCGGACGCCGTGATGCGGGAGCCCGCATTCTTCGACTTCGTGGTGCTCCACTCTCCCGGGGAAGCCCAGTGGAAAGTCGTGGCGGAGTTCAATCCGCCTTCGGCGCCGAATGGGATCAGCCAGGTGCTGGCCTCGCGTCCCGCCGACTCGATTGCGGTGGCCCTTCGACGCAATGCCGTTCTGCGCGACGGCGCACTCTCGCTCGGGATCAAGCGCGCGGCCGGAACCGGCGGACTCGTCTTCCGGATGGCCGACGAGAAAAACTACCTGGCCATTTTGATCGACCCGGTGACGGGTAAGGCGCGGCTTCTCCAGTCCCGGGCGGGGAAAACGATGGAGCTCGCCCATGGGACATCCGGGACTCCGCGCCAGTGGGGGATCCTCGCCGTGGAGCTGGCCGGCCCTCGGGTGATCGCCACCTGGGAGGGCAAGCCGCTTCTGGAGGCCCAGGACGCGGCGCCTGCCGCCGGCCGCTCGGGCGTCGCCACCGCGGGGCCGGGAATCATGACGTTCGACGAATTCGTGATCGACGGCAGGCAGTAATTTTTCAGCCTGGTCGAGCGGGCGTCATGGCCTCGCGGCGAATCTGGCGCGCCCGTTCTCGACCTTCAGGATCACCGGCAGTTTCGTCGGATTTCTGTTCGCATCCATCGTGATCGTGCCGGTCACGCCCGGGAAGTCCTTCGTAACGGCCAGGGCGTCCCGCACCCGCTTGCCTTCCGTCGAGCCGGCGCGGCGGATGGCGTCGGCGATCACACGCGCGGCGTCGTAGGAGCTCGCCGCGATCGAATCCGGCTCCGAGCCATACGTCTTCTTGTAAACGTCCACGAACGCGCGAACGGCCGGCGCGGGATCGTCCACCGAGTAGTGGTTCGAAAAATAGGCCCCTTCGACGGCCGCGCCGCCGATCTCGACCAACTTCGGCGAGTCCCAGCCGTCAGCGCCGAGCAGGACGGCCGTCATCCCGAGGCCCCGCGCCTGGCGGGCGATCAGCCCGGCGTCCGTGTAATAGCCGGGAACGAAGAGAACGTCGGGTTTTACGGCCTGGATGGACGTGAGCTGCGCGTTGAAATCGCTGTCGCCCTCGGCATACTTGACTTCCGAGATCACGCGCCCGCCCTCTCCCGTAAACGACGACCGGAAGGCTGCGGCCAGCCCTACGCTGTAATCGCTCTTGGAGTCGATCAGGATCGCCGCCGTCTGTGCCTTCAGGGTCTGGCGGGCAAAGATCGCGAGGGCCTTTCCCTGGCTCGGGTCGATGAAGCACACGCGGAAGATGTAGTCCCCCTTCTTCGTCACCTCGACGTTCGTCGAGGAGGGCGAGACCATGGGGACCTGATACGACTGGGCGATCGGCGCCGCGGCGAGAGAGCGCGAGGAGGCGTTCTCGCCGATCAGGGCGACGACATGATTGCGGGTGATGAGCTTCGACACGGCGGACGCGGCCTCAGACGGCTCGTTCCGATCGTCCTCCGACAGGAGCTCGAGCTTTTTGCCGAGCACGCCGCCCTTCGCGTTGATCTCATCGATCGCCAGTTTCGCCCCGTTCCGGCCCGAGAGCGCAAACGTCGCCTGGGGACCGGTCAACGCCCCGAAGAAGCCGAGCTTGATGCCCTGCGTGCCGGTCGATTGTTCCCCCCCGCACGCGAGCGCGAAGGCGGCGACTGAGAGGAGGAGCTGTCGAAATTCGGATTTCCGCATGGAACGCATTCTATGGCGGCCGGACGCCGCCTCGCGGCCGGTCGTCGACCGCGAGGCCCGTCGGATTTGATAGCGTTCCCGCATGACGCGGATCAGCCGGGTTGGGCGCTCTGCGGTGGCCGGCGCGGCGCGGGACGCCTTCGAGCGCAAGATCGCCGAGCGGGGAAACATCCCGAACCAGTACCGGGTCTTCGCGCACAGGCCGTGGATCCTCTCGACGATGGACGCGCATTTTTCCGCAGTCATGGGCTCGGGAACGGTTCCCCTGAAACTGAAGGAGCTCCTGGCGCTCCAGACGTCGCTCGCAAACGCCTGCCACTATTGAACACGCTCGCACACCGCTCTGGCAGAGCGGCTGGGGGCGACGCCGGAGCAGGTCTCGAAGCTGCTCGATTTCGAGAACGGCCCTTTCGAGCCGAAGGAAAAGGCGGCCCTGCGCTTCGGCCTGCAGATGACCCGCGACGCGAGCGCGGTCACAGACGAGACGTTTGCCGAGCTGCGACGGCATTTTGACGAAGGCGAAGTTGTGGAGATCGCGTGCGTGGTGGGTCTCTTCGCCTACTTCAACCGGTTCAACGAGGCGCTCAGGACGGAGCCGACCGGCCCGGGAGAGGGTGTGGATACTTAGTCGCTTTCCGGCCGCGACGCTGACTTTCAGCCACCGGGCACGGGCTTCACCGCGTAGTCACGAGGCGCCGCCTTTCAGGCACATTCGGGCGCGCGTCGGGCGCGCGGCGCCCGAATGTGGGCACGGCGACCTTCCCGCGCTGCTGCGCGGGGCGCCGTGCTGATAACCTCCGCCCTCGAAAAGGGACGAACTCATGAACGAAGCCAGGACCTACGACGTGTCGATCATCGGGTCGGGACCCGGCGGTTACGTCGCCGCGATTCGCGCCGCCCAGCTCGGTCTTTCCGTGCAGATCGTCGAGCTCGAGCCGCGCCTCGGCGGCGTCTGCACGCTGCGGGGCTGCATTCCGACGAAGGCCCTCCTTCATACGGCCGACCTCCTCGAGGAGGCGCGCCACGGCGGCGATATCGGTGTCGTCGCCCGCGAGGTCAAGCTCGAGATGGCGGGCGCCCAGAAACACAAGGACAAGGTGGTGCGGCAGAGCTCGAACGGCGTGTCGTACTTGATGAAGAAGAACCGCGTCGACGTCACCACGGGGTTCGGCCGGATCGCCGGGCCGGGTCGCGTCGCGGTCAAGGCGGCGGACGGCTCCGAGACGGAGTTCCAGGCGAAGAACATCCTCATCGCGACGGGGTCTTCTCCGCGCTCTCTCCCCGGTATCGACATCGACCATCGGACGATTCTCTCCTCCGACTCGATCCTCGAGCTCACGGAGGTGCCGAAGTCGCTCCTCGTGATCGGCTCCGGCGCCGTCGGGGTCGAGTTCGCCTCCATGTTCGCGCGCTTCGGCTCGAAGGCGACCGTGATCGAAGTGCTGCCGAGAATCGTTCCGGTGGAGGACGAAGAGATCTCGCGGGAGCTCGCCGCATCCTTCAAACGGCAGGGGATCGCCGTCTACGTCGACACGCGCGTCGAGAAGGTCACGAAAATGGACAACGGGGTCGAGGTCGTCGCGCGCACCTCAGGCGGCAAGACCGAGACGTTCCGGGCGGAGAAGATGCTTCTGGCGGTCGGCCGCAAGCCGCTGTCGGAGGGCATCGGTCTCGAGGGAATCAACGTCGCGACGGACCGCGGCTACATCCAGATCGACGGGATGATGCGCACGAACGTGCCGGGCGTCTACGCGATCGGCGACGTCGTGCCGACCGCATGGCTCGCCCACGTCGCATCGGCCGAGGGAATCGTGGCGGTCGAGCACATGGCCGGCAAGAACCCTCCGCCGTTGAACTACGACCAGGTGCCCGGCTGCACGTACTGTTCCCCGGAGATCGGCTCCATCGGGCTGACCGAGGCGAAGGCGCGGGAGCGCGGTTATGACGTCGTCGTCGGCAAATTTCCGTTCACCGCGATCGGGAAGGCCAGAATCATAAATGAAACCGCCGGGTTCGTGAAGATCGTGGCGGAGAAGAAATACGACGAAGTGCTCGGCGTCCACATCATCGGGCCGAAGGCGACCGAGTTAATCGCCGAGGCCGGCGCGGCCCTGCGCCTCGAGGCCACCTCCGAGGAGCTCGTGCGGACGATCCACGCGCACCCGACGCTCTCAGAAGCGATGCACGAAGCGGCCGAGGCGGTCGGCGGGCACGCGATTCATATTTAGGCGCTGGGCGCTGGGCGCTTAGCGCCCTTCACGGAGAATCTCGCCCTTCGCCGCTTCGCCCTTCCCCATTCGCCCTCCTTCGTGACCGGGATCCGCGCGGAGCGCGGTCCGCGCGCTTCCTTCACTGAGGACCCTTCGGGGGGTCTCCCGGGCTCGCCTGGGTGGCCGCCGCCGCGGGAAAGGCGAGCGTGCGACCCTCGCGGTAGTCGTTCGGGGAGTTCGGCATCCCGGTGCTCAGGCCCGGGACCTGCTTCGAATCGATGTCGGGCTGGTATTTCCGATCGGGGTTGAAGAGCGCCGAGCCGTCGGGTCGCGCCCCCGGACCCGGGGCCTCGCGCCGCGCCGATTTTCCCCCGGTCGATGCCGCTGCTGTCGCCGCCGTCGCCTCGTGGCGGGGGGCGCCTGTCACACCCACGTCGATGTAGCGCGACGGCGACAGAGCCACTCGCTCGGCGGAAACGCGCGTGATGTCGGAACGCCGCACGCTCACGAGCGTTCCCCCGGGGTGCTGGTGAAAGAGGACCTGCTCCCCGCTCTGCAGAGGGCGGTCACGGGACCAGAGCACGCCCCGCCCCGCCGTCTCGATCCGATAGAAAACGGGCGCCGGGAGGTCGGCCCCCAGGGCCGCGGCGGGGAGGAGAGCCGCGATCGCCAGAGTCGCTGCGGCGGCCGCGAGCCTGAGTCGGAGCATGACCTCGATTATACGGGCCGATCCCGCGGCGGCAGACCTGGACAGGGGCGCCATGGGAGTCCCGAGCGTCGAAAGAAAGGACCCGGCGCGACGTAGAATGGCCCTCCTTCGAAGAATGAGTCAGGAAACACACCGTCCGGGGACGGACCTCTCCGCGCTGCGCATCCACCGGGAGCCCGAGAAATCGGGCGGAGCCCGCGGCTGGCTGCTTCTCGGGGCCATCCTGATCGTCGCGGCGGGCGCGGGGGCGTACCTGTTCGCCGGACGCTCTCTTCGCCCCAAGAAAGTCGACCTGGTGACCGCTTCCGTCGTCACCGAGGGACAGGCAACGACCGTCCTGACCTCGACTGGTTATGTCGAGGCCGAGCGCAAGGCGGACCTGTCTCCCAAGATCACGTCCCGGATCACGGAATTGAACGTGACGGAGGGTTCCCGCGTCAAAAAGGGTGAGGTCATCGCGCGCCTTGACCACACGGACATCGACGCGCAGCTTTCCGAGGCGCGCGCCACGTGGGTCAACGCCCGGGCGGAGCTCGCCCGCCAGAGGTCGTTGACTTCGGAAGGGCTGGCCCCTCAATCCATCCTCGACTCGGCGGTGGCTCAGGAATCCTCCACCCGCGCGCGTGTCGAGTACGTGCGCGCGCTCCTCGCTTACACCGAGATCCGCGCGCCTTTTGCCGGAGTCGTCACCGCCAAACGGGCCTTCGTCGGCGAAGCGGTGTCCCCGTTTGGCTCGTCACCTTCGGGCGGGGGCTCCGGCGGCGCGATCGTCACTCTGGTCGAGTTCTCGTCGCTGTACGTGGGGGCGGACGTGAACGAGTCGAACCTCTCGCGCCTGGCGCCGAGCCAGCCCGCGGAGATCGCGCTCGACGCGGTGCCGGACAAGACGTATCACGGGCATCTGCGGCAGATCGTTCCGGCGGCCGACCGGCAGAAGGCCACCGTCCGCGTCAAGGTGGCAATCGACGACGCGGACGAGAAGATTCTCCCCGACCTTTCCGCGCGCGTGGCGTTTACTTCGGAGCCCACGACGGGCAAAAGCCACAGGTCGAGAATCCTGGTACCCAAAAGCGCTCTCGCGACGTCGAACGGAAAGACGGGCGTCTTCCGTGTCGTCGAAGGCAGAGCGCAGTTTGTTCCCGTGCAGGCGGGCGGCGAAGTGCAGGGGCAGGTCGAGGTGACCGCCGGCCTTCAGGGCGGAGAGAAGCTCGTGGCGGCGCCGGCCGCCGTGAAGCTTCGCGAAGGGGACCGCGTCCGGTCGGAAGCGGAAGCCAGCTAGAAATTCGGGCACGGCGGAAGGAGCACCATGCCGGAACCATTGATCGCAATCGAGCATGTCGAGAAAGTCTACAAGCGGGACGCGCTCGAGATCCCGGTGCTGAACGACATCAACCTCCAGATTCCCGAGGGCGAGTTCGTGTCGCTCATGGGGCCTTCCGGTTCCGGCAAGACGACGCTCTTGAACCTGATCGCCGGAATCGATCAGCCCACGCGTGGCCGGATCGTCATCGGAGGTAAGGACATCGCCCGGGTTTCCCAGAGCGAGCTTGCCCGCTGGAGGTCCCGGACCGTGGGGTTCATCTTTCAGCTTTACAACCTGCTGCCCGTCTTAACCGCGTTCGAAAACGTGGAGTTACCGCTGCTCCTGACTCCGTTGAAGCGCGCCGAGCGCCGGCGTCACGTGGAGACAGCCCTCAACATCGTCAATCTCATGGACCGTCTGGACCACTATCCCCGTCAGCTGTCCGGCGGGCAGGAGCAGCGCGTCGCCATCGCGCGCGCGATCGTGTCGGACCCGGCGATTCTCGTCGCTGATGAACCGACGGGCGACCTCGACGCGAAATCCGCCGAGGAGATCCTGGTCCTTTTGAACCGGCTCAACAGCGAGTTCGGAAAGACGATCGTGATGGTCACCCACGATCCGAAGGCCGCGTCGCGCGCGCACCGGATGGTTCACCTGGACAAGGGCCTGCTCAATTCCGACGAGCAGACGGAGGCCGGGGCGGCGAGGAAGGTATGAAGTACTTCAACCTCGTCTGGAGAAACGTCTTCCGCAAGAAGACACGGACGGTTTTGACGACGGGCTCGATCGTGCTCGTCCTCGTTCTGATCGTGGTGCTCACGTCGCTGCTCCAGGCGATGGAGCAGGACCCGTCGGGCAACCGCGGCTCCAACCGGCTCGTCGTGCAGCACGCGACGGGGCTCGCGAACTTTCTTCCGCTCTCGCAGCGCCAGCGGATCGAGCAGATTCCGGGCGTCGTGGCCGTGTCGCCGCAGGTCTGGTTCGGCGGCGTGTACAAGGACGACAAGCCCGAAAACTTTTTCGGTCAGCTCTCCTGCGACCCGGAGATCTATTTCACGAAGATCTTCGACGATGCGACGATCGATCCCGCCGTCGAGAAGGAGTTCCGGGCGACCCAGAACTCGTTCGTGGCGGGCCATAGCCTCGTCAACAAGTTCCACTGGAAGAAGGGGCAGCACATTACGCTGCGCGGGACGTACATCCCGGTGACGCTCGATCTCGTGTTCGTTGGAGGCTACAAGTCGGGGGACGAGTCAAACGCCTTCTTTCACAACGAGTACCTGAACCAGGCGAAGTGGTTCGGCGCGAACAAGGTCACGGGCATCTACTATCTGAAGGTGGCGAACGCCGCGGACCTGCCGCGTGTCACCGAGACCATCGACAAGATGTTCGAGAACAGCGACGCGCCCACCAAGACGCTTACGGAAAAACAGTTCCAAGCGTCCTTCATGGAGATGATGGGCAACATCAAGGGCCTGATCCGGTGGATCTCCCTGATCATTCTCTTCGCCGTCACGCTGATTGTCGCCAACACAGTCGCGATGTCGGCCCGGGAGCGCGTCACCGAGATCTCCGTCCTGCGCACGCTCGGTTTCCGCCCCGGACACATCCTCGGGTTCATCCTCTCCGAGGCCGTGCTGATGTCGCTCCTCGGGGGGATCTTGGGGGTCGTGCTCGCGAAATACATCCTCGTCCCCTGGATGGTGAAGTTCATGTCGACGACGCCGATGGCGCCCTTTCTCATCAACTTCAAGGTGACGGGACCCGTGCTCCTTTCCGCCTTCGGAATTTCCGTGGGGATCGGCATCCTCGCCGGCTTCGTGCCTGCCATACGCTCGAGCCGCATACGGATCGTCGACGGCCTCCGGCAGGTGGTGTGACATGGCGATCCCTCTCAAGTACAACGCGAGGAACCTCGTCAACCGGAAGGTCTCGACCGGGATGACCGTGCTCGTCATCTGCCTCGTCGTCACCGTCTTCCTGTTCGTACTCGCCCTCTGGCAGGGGGTCAACCGGACCCTCTCCGTCAACGCGTCCACGCGGAACATCCTCACCATGCGCGTGGGCTCGCAGGCAGAGATGCAGAGCGTGGTCACCCGTGACTCCTACGAGATGATCCGCGCCCTGCCGGGAATCGAACGCAACGCGAAAGGGGAGCCCCTCGTCTCGCCCGAGCTCCTGACCCTCATCAACACGAGGCGCCAGGACGGGAAGAGCTCCAACGTGCAGATTCGCGGAGTGGGCCCCGTGGGATTCGAGATGCGGCCGTCACTTAAGATCGTCGACGGGCGGGTCATGAATCAGGGCACCAACGAGGCGATCGTCTCGAAGAACCTGGCCACCCGGTTCACCGGGATGGGCATCGGCGACACGATCAAGTCCGGGAGCTACCGGTGGACCATCGTCGGGCACTTCGACGCTTCGGGCAGCGCGTACGAATCCGAGATCTGGGTCGACGTGAAGGACCTGCAGGCCCAGTCGAAGCGGCCGATCTTCTCGTCCGTCTTCGTCCGGACGAGCGATCCGGAAGCGGGATCGCGCTACATCGAGACCGTCAAGGGCGACCAGCGGCTGAAGCTCGAGGGGAAAACGGAAAAGAAGTACTACGAGGAGCAGATGGTGACGGGAGCGCCGATCAAGGTTCTCGCGATCTTAGTCGGGCTCTTCACCGCCATCGGCGCGTCTTTCGGCGCGATGAACACGATGTACGCGCAGGTCTCGGCGCGGACCCGGGAGATCGGCACGCTGCGGGCGATCGGATTCTCCCGCAGATCGGTGCTGGCCTCGTTCATCCTGGAAGCGCTCCTGCTCTGTGTCGCGGGCGGCATCGCCGGTACGGCGCTCGCGTTCATTCTGTTCAACCTGATCCTCACGAAGCCGACGGGCACGATGAACTTCCGCACCTTCTCGGAAGTGCTCTTCAACTTCCGCCTCACGCCGCCGCTCATCGCGGGAGGCATCGCATTTTCTCTGGCAATGGGCGTCTTCGGAGGCTTCTTCCCGGCGTGGCGCGCCTCGCGCATGAAGATCACGGCGGCGCTTCGGGAAGTGTAACGTCGCCAACCGTCGCCTTCGCTCACTGCGGGAGCTGCCTTCGCCGTGCGCGGCGAAGGCACCGGCGAGCGGCTCGCCTGAGGGCTCGACCGCCCGCCTGCTCCCTTCGTTCGCTACGGCTCCCGCAGCGGGAGGCTCCTCCTTCCCTTCGGTCAGGAGACTCCTCACGCTGCGAGCGTAGCCACCCTCGTGGTGGAGGCGCAGCTCTGCCCCCTCGCCCCGGGCTCGGGGAGAGGGCTCGAGTGAGAGGGCCCGCAGGGAGGTGCTGCGTTTCCCTACCGCGGTGATCGAGACCTCCTCGCCCCGCTGTTGGGGCGTGGGAAGTCTTCGCCGCGTCCTCGCCGCGGCTAGGGTTTGGTTGCGCAGAAGCTTTCGACGTCCACGAAGTGAAGAAACCGGCCATGGGGCGACAGGGTGTCGAATCCCGGGGAACGCCCGTCAGCCCCCGACGCCAGGTGGACGCCCGATTCGACCTCCACCCAGTCGATCCGATCCCGCCGCGCGACCTCGCAGAAGCCCGCCCGGTCCCGAGCTCCGTAGAGGTCGATCAACTCGCGCTGCCGGCGCGCCACATTGAACCCGGCGGATGCCACCAGTGACGCGGTCCCGCGCTCATCCGCATCGTTGCCGAGGAAGAGTTTGCGTCCGGCCATGTGGAGCGCGTTGGATTCGAACGATGTGAACGTGTCGCGGGGAGCGGTGCGCTCCCGGACGGTACCGGTCAACGCGATCGGATACGGGGCGTAGAGCACCGTCGGACGGCTCCGCCAGAACGGGACGAGCTCGAGCATCCCGGAGAACGTCAGCAGCGCCAGCGCCGCGGTCACCCCGCAGACGCGTAGCGCGAGGGTCTGGCGGGAGCGCCAGATCCTGTCCACGACGAAAAGCGCGGCGGCGACGTCGAGGAACAGGCTCATCGGTCGCAGCCACTTGTGGTTGTCGTAGACGGACAGCGGCACGAGCTGCACCGCGTTCACCAGGAGGAACGTGGGGAAAAGGATGGATGCGAGCGCGTCGAAGAGAGGCCGCCTCCGGCGGTACGCGAGGACGAGGCCCCAGACACCCAGCACGGCCTTGAGTCCCCAGGCGTACAGCCAGTAACCGAGCGCGTGAAGCAGAGAGAAGGGCGGGCCTCCCGGCATCGTCGAGAAGGCGGGGTTCCATCGGAGGGCGGCGCGGCCGCCGGGAACGAACCACTCGGGGCGCGACACCCATGCGATCCACGCGAGGAAGACGCCCCCGGAGACGGCCATCCCGGCGAGGACCGCGGCGGTTTTTCGCCGGTCCGGCGCCGCGGCGAAGAGCCACACGACCGCGAGCCCGAGGGTGATCGTCGCGAACACGTGCCACAGCGCAAAAAGACCGAACGCGATTCCCGCCGCCACCGAGACCGTACGGCTCCAGCGCGCGCGAGTCGAGAGAAGCAGAACGGAAGCGAGAAGAAACGCGGACGCGAAAACGAGCTGCCTCTCTTCGAGGAAGTAGAAGAGGTTGAACATCGTGCCGTTGTAGGCGAACGGGTTGCCCGCCACGAACGAGGCGATGTAGGGATGCTCGCGCCGCGAAAGCAGCTCCCACACTCCCGCAAACGCCGGCCGGCCGGGACGGGGCGCCACCGCATCGAGGAACCGGAGGCTGCTCGAAGTGCAGGCGAAGACGGCAGCCAGCATGCCCGTCCCCGCGCTGCCCGCGAGCTCCTCGGCGAAGCCGGCGAGAAGCCCCAGCACGGCGAAGAGAGTCATCGCGCTCACAAGCAAAAACGCCGGGGCGAGGCGCACCCCGAACGCGACCGGGACCGCCGTCAGGAGGTCGAAGAAGAAGTGATACGTCTCGGGAGCGCCGGCGAACGATTCGTTCTGGGCGGGGAAATTGTCTCCGAAGGCAAAGTTCTGGACGATCGGCACGTGGACGTTCAGGTCCCAGTAGACGGGGCTGCGATAGAGGGCCTCGGAGGTCTGCGCGAGGTGCGGCCGGTAGAAGAAGAACGCGAAGGCGGCGCATCCCGCGAGGAAGAGAACCTTCTGGGCTCTTCCCGCTCCAAGACGCCCTGAGAGGAGGGCGCGGGCCGATCGCGCGGCGTCGCGGCGCATTGCCAGGAGGCCGGCCAGCGCGAGAGCCAGAACGACGCAAGCGGCCTTGCGCAGGACTCCTTCGGTGAAGGGGGCGAGCGAGATGGCGAGGGCGTAGACGAGCGTGGTTGCCGCAAAGATCCCGTAGACCCACGCGGTGAGCAGGCGAGCGAGCCCCGAGCGCAGGAGAGCCGCGCGGTCGAGCGCGACGTACACGAGCCATCCGGGAACGGTGAGAAAGAGGATCGAAAGAATCATGAAAAGAGTGGTGGCTCCCGTCGGCGGCGCCGGGTCGGACCGTTCAGTCGAAAGACTCCTGGAGAACCGGGACGACGTGAACGCGTCTTTTCCCGTTCGCCTCGTCGACCAGGGTTCCCCACGGGACGTCGGGATCGTGTTCGAAGACGCAGAGCCATCCCTCCCGCACTGCTTCCGCAAGGAGCCGCCGCTTGTTGTCGAGGAGCTCGACCGGATAGAGGTCGTATCCCATGATCCACGGCAGAGGAACGTGAGCCGAGGTCGGGAGCGCGTCGGCAAAGTAGAAGGCCGTCCTGCCGCCGGAGTCGATGCGAACCGCCTGCATCCCCGCGTTGTGTCCGGGAAGGGGCACGACGCGCACGCCCGGCCGGATCTCCGTTTCGCCGTCTAAGGCTTCGATGCGCCCGGCCGCGGCATACGGCTCCCAGTTCGCCGGGTCGTACGACGCGCGATCGCGTTCGTGCGGCGCGCGCGCGTGGGCGAGCTCTGCCGACTGAACGTAGAGGGTCGCGTTCTGGAAAGCGGGCACAGGGACGCCGTCCTGGAGGCGCGTGGCCCCGCCGGCGTGGTCGAAGTGCAGGTGGGAGAGCACGAGCGCGTCGACGTCGTCGGGCCGCACGCCCTGACCGGCGAGCGAGCTCGTGAGGTCCGGGGGGTGCGAGATGGCGTAGATCTCCCGTTCGCGGGCATTCCACTTCGTCCCCAGCCCGCTCTCGACGAGCATGGTGAATCCCGCTCCCCGGACGAGCAGGCAGTTGGTCGCGAGTCCGATCCGGTTCTTTTCGTCCGCGGGGAACTTCCGCTCCCAGAGCACCTTCGGGACGACGCCGAACATGGCGCCTCCGTCGAGGCGAAAGGTCGCGTCCTGGACGATGTCGAGGCGCAGATCTCCGAAGCGCATCGGAAGATGGTAGCTCTGATGGAGAGGCGGGAGGCGATGGGCGAAGGGCGCATGGGGGGGAGGGGCGGTCGGGGGCTTGACTCTAGACCCGCGAGTGCGGACGCTTTGTTTCGGATGCGCCTCCGTTTTTTCGGAACCAGGGGATACGTCGACGCAAACTCGCGTTCGCACACGGGCCATTCGGCGTTCACGGTCGAGGCTGCCGGCTTCCGGCTCCTGTGCGATTTCGGCGAGAACCGACGCGGCCGGCTCGCGAAGATCGCCCCCGACGCGGTCTTCGTCTCGCACGCGCACCCCGACCACGCCTGGGGACTGGCGGAGGGGACTGACGTTCCCGTGCTCGCCTCGGAGATCTCTCATGCGCTTCTTTCCGATTTTCCGATCTCGACACGGCTCCGCGCGTCGCCCGGCGTCCCCCGGGACCTGGGGTCTTTCCGAGTGACCACGTTCGAAGTGGTCCACTCGATCCGGTGTCCTTGCGTCGCCGCGCGCATCGAAACTCCCGAGGGGACCCTCGTCTACTCGGGCGACATCGTGAGCTTCGAGAGCGCGGCCGCGAGGGACCGGGCGCTCGCCGGCGCGGACGTTTATGTCGGGGACGGGTCGACGCTCACCGCATCGCTCGTCCGCCGGCACGGCAGCGGCGCCCTCGTCGGTCACACGACGATACGGGCGCAGCTCGGCTGGCTCGGCCGGGCGAAGGTTCCGATCGCCGTCTTTTCCCACTTCGGCGAAGAACCGATCGGCATGGGGGACCGGGACTTGAAGCGCGCGATCGTGGAGCTTGCCGGAAAGGCGGCCCCCGGGTGCCGCGCCCTCGTGGTGCGCGACGGATCCGAAATTGACGTTCCGTCCTCAAGATAAGAAACCCTGCGCACGCCCTGCGCGAACCGCCTCTAACGAGGTCCGCCCGGCAGGAGCCGGGCGGAAAACGGAAAACGAGTCGGGGAAATTGCGCTCAGTTTCCGCCGGACTTGCCCGAGCCGTTCGGCTTGGCGCCGCCGTTGTTGTTGGCCGGAGCGGTCGCGGGGGGCGCCGTCGTGGTGCCCGTCCCGTTGGACGCGCCGCCGTTCTGGTTCGGCGTGGCCGTGCCGGTCGTCGCCGTTCCGTTGTTCGTCCCGGTGCCGTTGCCGTTAGCCGTCGTCCCGGTCCCTGTCGTCGGGAATCCGTTGGGGCCGATGGGCTGAGCGGCTCCCGGCTGCGGGCCGGGGCCGGACGTCGTCGGGTACCCGTTCTGACCGATCGGCTGCGCCGCGCCGGGCTGGCCTGCGTTCCCGGTGGCGGTCCCGGTCGCGGGGGTGGTCAGGGTCGGGTTGATCGAAGTCGTAGCATTCGTTCCGTTATTGGTGCCGTTCGTGGTGCCTGATGTGTTCCCGGTCTGAGCCGGGAGATCGCCCGGGAACACCTGGGCGTCGACCGCAGCCCTCGCGCGGATGTCGCCGGACGGGCTCGGGGCCCCGGCCGTCTGTCCGCCGGCCCTCGCGGGACCCGCGTCGGCTGAGCTGCCGGCCCCCGTCGGACCGATGGCGATCGACTCGCCGGGAGCCAGCGGGCGGACGGGAGCCGTTGCGGCCCCCGTTCCCGTTCTGACGGTGCGGGCCAGTCGAGGCGTCTGCACCGTCTTGACCGTCGTCGTCCGAACCGTGGTGGAGCGCGTTGCCGTCATGGGACTGATCCCGGCGACGGCTTCGGCGGGGACCGCCGTCAGGCGGCCGTCGGGGTGCCGGTGGAACAGCAGGACGCTGCCGTGGGCCACCGGCTCGTCCCTCGCAAGAATCGGTGTGTCGGTCCCGCCGCGGAGATCGATGCGGTAGAGCGCGCCGGCGCCGGCAATGCCGGTGACGCCGCAAAGCAGAAAAGCGAGCGTGATCTGGCGTGTTTTCATAATGAAACCCTCAATGCAGGATTTGTTCCGGAATCGGGAGGTCCCGCGTCCGGCTCAGACCCTGCTGCGGAGATTCACGGGGAGGGCGGGTCCGACCCCCGGGGCCGGCGCGGGTGCCGCGGGACGGGGCTCGCCCCGAGGTGCGGGCTCCGCTTCGAGCGCCGCGACCGCGCGGCTGGCTTCGCGGGAGCGCTTGACCAGCGCGAGAAGGGCTCCCGCCATCATGACGTAGAAGCCGCCCCAGACGAGCGCGATCAAGGGCTTGCGGGTCACGTCCACGGAAAGGCTCTCGACCGTCGCGGCCTGGTGCTCGGCGGTGAGATCCTTCGAAACCCCCCGCATCTTCAGGACCACCGCGCCATCCGTCGGCGACACGGAGAGAACCTGCAGGAACGCGCCCGAAAGCCCGGGGACCGCGATCTCCGGAGAGTCGGCGGGCCGGCCGTCCGTGTAAAAAACGTATCGAGCGGTCACATCATGCTTCGTTCCATCCGGCGGCGTGATCGTGAGCTCGGTCAAGACCAGCATGGATTTTTCCCCGCGCAGCATCGCCGCGCGATCCGCATTGAACTCGCGGAACGTGAACCCCGTTCCCTCGATGTTGGTCGTCGTCCCCTTGGTCAGGCGGACTTCGCGGCCGAACTGCTCGGGCTGGCCCGGATCGTAGGATTGCGGCGCGACGTAGAAATCGAAGAGCGGTGAGTTTCGGATTGCGGGGTTGGCCATGAGCTGGTTCGTCTTCGTGTTCACGTACATCTTCGGGTACAGGTAACCGGCCTTCCCCCCCGCGGACTCCACGCGCACCTCCATCGCCTGCTTCGCGGCCGCCGTTCCGGGCACGACGCGGAGGAACGTCAGCGTCGAGTCGCCCACCTTGACCGCTTTGCCGACGGGAAGGGTCAGGCGGACGGACTTCGCATAAACGCCGGACACGACCACCCCCGCGAGGAAGATCCCGACGCCGACGTGCGCGAGATAGCCGCCGGCCCCGCCGAACTTTCCGTTCCGCGCCTTGCGAACCACGGCCCGCAGATTCATGTCCGCCGAGAAGCCGGCCAGAAAGAGGAGCGCGAGCGTCAGCGGCTGGCGCGCTCCGGCGATCAGCGCGATCGCCAGAATTCCCGCGGCCACGAGCAGCGACCGGCGGGCGCTCCGGGCGAGGGCCGCGTACGTGTCGCCCTTCCACGAAACGAAAGGGACGAGCGCCGCGAGGAGGATTAAGAGCGCCGCGGCGGGAGACGTGGTCTGGTTGTAGAAGCTGGCCTGCACCTGGGACGGGTTCCCCGTCAGGCGCGTCAGGAGGGGCGCGGACGTCCCGAGAAGGATCACGAAGCCGAGCGCGCAAAACGCCGCGATGCCCAGAATGAAAAGGACGCTGCGTGAGAGAAACGGGGGCTCCTCTTCCTGGAGAGAGGGAATCGAGCGCCACCGCCAGGCGATCAACGCGGCCGAAAGTCCGAGGAAGCCGAGGAGGATTGCCACCAGCCAGCCGGTGATCCCGAGATCGATGAAGGAATGCACCGAGAAGTCGGCGAGGACTCCCGAGCGAGTGAGAAAGGTGCCGTACAGGATCGCGATGTAGGAGACGCACGCCAGGATCAGATTCACTTTCCGATGACGCTTTTTCACGCGCTGCAGAAACATCCCGTGGACGAGCGCGGCGGTGAAGAGCCAGGGCACGAGACTCGTGTTCTCGACCGGGTCCCATCCCCAGTATCCACCCCATCCCAGGGTCTTGTAGGCCCAGTACCCGCCCATCAGGATCGCGGTGCCGAGCGTCACGAACGTGAACAGGGCCCAGGGAATGGCGCGTGTCACCCATCCGTCCCAGCGCTTCTTCCACAGGGCCGCGATCGCGAAGGCGAAAGGGACGGACAGCGACGCGAAGCCGGAGAACATGACCGGCGGATGGATGACCATCCAGGGGTCCTGCAGCAGCGGGTTCAACCCGACGCCGTCTTCGGGAGCCGCGCCCGGGAGCAGCCGGAAGGGGCTCTGCCGGCAGAGGATCGCGACGATTCCAAGGAACGTCGCGAGGTAGACGACCATGACCGGGGCTTCCTGCTCCTTCGCGCTGCGCCACACGACCAGCCCGATCAAGGCGCCCCAGAAGCACCACAGCAGAAACGACCCCTCCTGTCCTCCCCAGAAGGACGAGATCAGGAAGTGGAGCGGGAGGTCGCGGCTCGAGTAGGCGTTGACATACGAGACGTCGAAGCGGTGCTGGAGCAGAAGCACGAGAAGAACGCCGCACGCGGCCACGATGCAGGTCGCAAACGCGGCGTAGGCGCTCCGAGCCAGCGGAATCAGGTGCGGGCGACCCCGGTCGGCCCGCAGGTAGAGCAGAAGAGAGATCGTTCCGGCGGCGAGCGCTCCCCAGATCGCGGCCACCCCGGGCCAGAAGTAGGCCATCAGGTGCGTCCGACCGGCTTCGGAGCCGCCGCGTAGGCCTTCTCAACCTCGGCGCCCTGGTACTTGGAAGGGCATTTCACGAGGAGCCGCTCGGCGTCGATGCGGCCGCCCTGATAGCGGCCGATGGCCACGACCGATATCGCGTCCTTGAAATTGCCGGGCTTGATCCCGCGATAGACGACCGGCATCCGGTGGCCGGAGGCGTCCAGAATGTCGAACGAAAGCTCCTGGCGGGAGGTGTCGTAGCGGTCGCTCTGCTTGTCGAGGCTGCCCATGACCTGGACGGTTCCCCGCGATCGCGTCGCTTCATCGAAGGAGAGATAGGGCGTGAGAGTCTTCTGGAAGGCGGTGACCCCCAGAAGGATGAACGCGGCGGCGAAAACGCACGCGATCCAGTAACCCTTTCTCATCGCTCCCGTTCCCGGTCGGAGATGCGCCGATCGAGGCGCCAGAGGTAGAAAAAAAGCCCCACCCAGACGACCACGTTGACGGCCGCCAGGAAGCCCAGGCTGTTCATAAGGGAAGTCTCTCCGCCCCGTCTCCCAAAAGCAAACCGGCTCGCGGGGCCTCTCTCTGCAACGCGGCTCCGATCCGGGACATTTCGTGGCGGCGCCTCACGCGGCGCCCCCTCGCGATTCCCGGAACCGCCGGGCGAGCCTGCTGGAGCGGGCATCGAGCGACAGCATCCAGAGAAAGATCGCGGTGAAGCCCGCGAGACCCGCGAAGAAGACCACTTTCGTAGGAGTGTCCATCAGGATCTTTCCCTGCGGATTGATTACGGTCTGCGGGTGGAGCGACGCTGTCACGCGGGGGGCGACGAAGACCAGGAACGGCATCAACACGGCGGCAAAGAGGGCGTACGCTGCCGCGATGCGCCCGCGGCGGCGGGGATCCTCGACGGCTTCCCTCAGGAACAGGTAGGCGCCGTAGAGGAAGAGGAGCAGGAGAAACGAGGACTCCCGGGGATCCCAGTTCCAGTAGGCGCCCCACATGATTTTCGCAAAGAGCGACCCCGTGACGAGCGCCAGGACCGAAAAAAGCACGCCGAGACGGACCGCCGCGGCCGCGATCTCGTCATGCCACGGGTTCCCGCGCGCGAGGTAGGCGGCCGAGTATCCCGCGGCCACCAGGAACGCGAGGCTCGCGGTCCAGGCGCAGGGGACGTGAAAGAAGACGATGCGCGACGACTCGCCGAGAAAGCCCTCGGCGGGCCGCGGCCACAGGAAGGCCGCCGCGATCATCGCGGACATTCCCGGCAGGAGCAGGAGCTTCGCGATCTTCACGATCGCGCAGCTTACATTCGACGGCGGATTCAAACGTGGACGACACCGTCTGCGGGGGGGGCGGGCGGGTCCCGCCCCGGCTGGCGATCGAAAATCCGCGGCGGCGGTTCCGTGGCTCTTTGACCGGCGCCGGCTCGTCACTCGTCCCACGCCGCCGATGCGAGAAGGTAGGCGCCGCACGCCGCCGCTCCGTCGTAGGCCACGAGGACACGGAGCGCGGTCCACGGCACTTCCCCCCGGGAGGCGGCCACCGTCGCCGCGATCGCGGAGAGGAGAAGGGGAGCGACGATCGGGAAGGACACGAGCACGAAAAGGACGCTCTTGTGAGATGCGCGCGCCACGAGGGCGGAGAGAAATGTCGAGACCACAGAAAGCCCGAAGCCCGCCAGGAGGAGAACTCCGCCGAGCGCGCCGGGGGCGGCAATCCGCCAGTCGAGCAAAAGCTCGAACGCGGGGGCGGTCACGAGAGCGATGGCCGCGAAAAGCGAAAAGTTGAAGAGCGTTTTCCCGGCGAGGACCGGGGCGGCGGGCGCCACCAGACGCAGCGCGAGGGCCGTGCCGCTTTCCTCTTCCCGGACGAACGCGCGCGGGAGCCCGGTCGCCGCGGAGAAGAAGAGGACGACCCAGAGAAGGGCCGAGCACACGGTCTCCCGGGCGTCCGGGGGCATTCCGAAGGGACCGATGGCGAACGACACGAGAGTCAGGCAGGCGGCGGCAAAAAACAGAACCGAAGCGATGGCGACGCGGCGCCGCAGCTCCATAGCCGCGTCTTTCGCGCACACGGCCCACGCCCGGGAGAAAAAAGACGAGCTTCGCGCGAACGTCACGTGGTCGGGCCGGGGAGAACGATTACCTGATCGGCTCCCTCGAAGTCGCGAGGATCGTTCGATGCCAGCAGAATCGCCCCCGTCGCGCGCCGACCCTCGATCGTCCGGGACACGATCGCGCGGCCTTCCGCGTCGAGACCGATCATCGGCTCGTCGAGCAGGAGAATCGGCGCATCGAACAGGGTGGCGAATGCCAGCCTCAGGCGTTGCTTCATGCCTGTCGAGAAGGCGCCGATCGGGCGGTCGGCGGCCGGCGACAGCCCGACGCGGGTGAGACGGTCACGGATCTCGCCGGCGGGTGCGGGAAGGCCGCCGGCGGCTCTGAAAAAGGCGAGATTCTCCGCCCCGGTGAGGTCTTCGTAGAACGCCAGATCCGGGCCGGCCCACCCGATCGCCCGCCGCCGCGCGTCTCCGGAAAGCTCCCGGCCTTCGGTCTCGACCTTCACCGAGCCCGAGTCCGGCGTGAGGAGGGCCGCCAGAATCTTGAGCAGGGTCGTCTTGCCGCTTCCGTTTTCTCCGGCGATGCCGATGACCCCCCGCTCCGCGCGGAGCGAGATGCCCGAGAAGATGCGGCGCTCTCCCCAGGATCTGGCGAGTCCCTCCCCGAGAAGCATCGTCGGCATGTGGTTGAGCAGTCTATCGGGCCACCACGGCGCTTCCGCTCGCTGCGCTCGCTCTCATTCGCCGATGCGGCGGCGCAGTTCCCTGCCCTCCGAACCGTGGAAAAGGAACCATGGTGAACCCTGGCTCGGCAAAAACGCCTCGTGGGAGATCTGAGCCGGGTGATTCTTGAAAGCCGCCGGATCGTTCTATATGATCCGCGCGACCTCATGAATCATCCGATCTCGGCGCCAGGAATCCTTTTCTCACAGGCCGCCGCCGGGCCTTCCCACGGAACCGACACCGCAACGCCGGCAAAGGCGTCAAGGAGAGAATCGATGTTCAAACGATCCCTGCTTCTTCTGCTTCTCGTTCCCGCTTTGACGCTCTCCTCCGCCGGCTGCGGCGGGAAGGACGAAGACGCCGAAGCGGACGAAGACACGACACCGAGCGCCAGAGCGGCGGCCGCCGCTCCCGCATCCGCCGGCGCCGCCCCGGCCGCCGCGCCCGCCGCCGGGGGCGCCACGATCTCGGGCAAGGTGACCTTCGCGGGCGCCAGTCCGGCCAAAGAGACGATCAAGATGGAAGCGGACGCGTTCTGCAAATCGGCCCACACCACTCCGGTCTACACCGAGGACGCGGTCGTCAACGGAAACGGAACGCTCGGCTGGGTGCTCGTCTACGTCAAGGACGTCCAGGGCAAGTTCCCCGCGCCCACGACCGCCGTCACGCTCGACCAGCGGGGATGTCAGTACCACCCGCACGTGTTCGGGATCCAGGCGGGACAGGAGCTCAAAATCATCAACAGCGACGGGACGCTGCACAACATCCACGCGCTTCCGAAAGTGAATGCCGAGTTCAACATCGGCCAGCCGTTTCCGAAGATGGAGACCGTGAAGAAGTTCGACAAGCCCGAAGTGCCAGTCCGGTTCAAGTGCGACGTCCACAAGTGGATGGGCGCGTACGCGGGCGTCTTCAGCCATCCTTTCTTCGCGACGACGAACGATCAGGGCGCCTTCGAGATCAAGAATCTTCCGGCCGGGACCTACACGGTCGAGGCCTGGCATGAGAAGTACGGCACGCAGACGTCGAGCGTTACCGTTGGCGGCTCCGAGACGAAGACCGTCGATTTCGGGTTCAAGGGTTAGCGGCATTCGAATCGGAAGAGACGCCGCCGTGAAGCCGACGAACGCGCCCTCTCGCGACCGCGCCGCCCGGAGCCGCTTCCGGACGGCGTTTTTTTCGGGCGCCGCGCTTCTTGCCGCCGCCGCCGCGCGCGCGGCGGAGCTCCCTCGCTGGCTCCAGCTCCCGGAGGGAGTCTCGAGCTACAGCGCCCGCATCGACGGACTGTTCCGGCTGATCCTCTGGATCACGGGAATCGTTTTCGTGATCGTCGAGCTGATGCTCCTCTACTTTCTGTTCCGCTACCGCCACCGGGAGGGCAAGAAGGCGACCTACACGCACGGGAACAACCGGATCGAAGTCGTGTGGACGATCGTCCCGGCCCTCATCTGCGTGGTGCTCGCCCTGCTTTCGCGGCGCACCTGGGCGGATATCAAGCAGAACATGCCCGCCGACGCGATGCCGATCGAGATCACCGCCGAGCAATTCTCCTGGACGATCCGATATCCCGGCGCGGACGGCCGCTTCGGCACCCCCGATGACATCGTGTCCTTGAACCAGCTTCACTTTCCTGTCGGGCGTGCCGTGGTGGCCACGCTGCGCTCGAAGGACGTCATTCACTCGTTTTTTCTCCCGGAGTTTCGCGTCAAGCAGGACGCGGTCCCCGGAATGTCGACGCGCATCTGGTTCGACGGCATGCGAACCGGACACTGGGAAATCGCGTGCGCCGAGCTGTGCGGGCTCGGGCACTATCGGATGAAGGGATTTGTCACCGTCGAGACCACGGAAGAGTTCAACAAATGGCTGTCGGACGCCGCGGCGCAACAGGCGTCCGAGCAGGCGCCCGCGGCGACAGTCGCTCTGCCCGAAGGCGCCCCGCTCGCCGCGGGGCAGGAGCCGCAGATTCAGTCGACCGGCGGGGCGGCGCCGCCGGAGCCCGGGGCCGCCGCCATCGCGGCTCCCGCCGGCCCCGTGCCGTCGAAGCCGACGCCTCACCTCAAAACTACGGAGAAACCGAGCTCATGAGCACCGTCGCCGTCGCTCACGAACACGCCCACGGCGTGCATGCCGCACCGACGTCCTTCTGGCGGAAGTACATCTTCTCGCTCGACCACAAGGTGATCGGGAAGCAGTACCTCTACTACGCGCTCTTCATGCTGGTCATCGGAGGCCTTCTCGCGACACTCGTGCGGTGGCAGCTGGCCTGGCCGGAGCGCGCGATCCCCTTCATGGGCAAGCTCGCGCCCGAGGGGATGCCCGGCGGCCGGATGCTTCCCGAGTTCTACAACTCGCTCTTCACGATGCACGCGACCATCATGATTTTCTTCGCGATCATGCCGATCCTGATCGGTGCCTTCGGCAACTTCGTCGTGCCGATCCAGATCGGCGCTCGGGACATGGCGTTCCCGGTCCTGAACATGGCGTCGTTCTGGACCGCGGTTCCGGGCGCCGTGGTGATCATCTGGTCCTTCTTCGTCACGGGAGGCGCCGCGGCCGGCGGATGGACGTCCTACGCTCCACTCTCGGCCATTCAGCCCAAAGGCCAGACGCTCTGGCTCATCGCGCTGCTGATCCTGGGGCTGTCGTCGCTCCTGACGGCGGTGAACTTCATCACCACGATCATCAACATGCGCGCGCCGGGCATGACCTTCTTCCGGATGCCGCTGACGACGTGGGCCCTCTTCATCACCGCGATCCTGCTGCTTCTCGCCCTTCCGGTGCTTTCGGGCGCGATGATCATGCTGCTCTTCGACCGGATCCTCGGCACGACGTTCTTCCTGCCGGCGGGTCTCATCATCTCCGGCCAGCCTTTGAAAAACGCCGGCGGAGGACAGGCGCTTCTCTGGCAGCACCTGTTCTGGTTCTTCGGCCATCCGGAGGTCTACATCATGATCCTGCCCGCGATGGGCATCACGTCGGAAATCCTGCCCGTCTTCTCGCGCAAGCCCGTGTTCGGCTACCGCGCGATGGCGTACTCGATGATCGGCATCGCGGGCCTCGGTTTCATCGTGTGGGGACACCACATGTTCCAGAGCGGCATGAACCCGCTCCTCGG
>JBBSGZ010000008.1:0-53262 GCA_038253555.1 Thermoanaerobaculia bacterium | reverse complement strand
CGGCGGGCACGACCCTGTTGACGGGCAGCTTCACGCGTCTCTCCCCGACCTACATCGCGCAGCCCCCGAAGCAGGACGGCTGGGGCCGGTTCATGGCGTACGCGGTCGACGGACCCCACAACAACTACAACGTGAGCAGCATGGGCCGCGACGGGGCCGTCGGTACTACGGTCAACTGCGGAACGACCACGGACTTCAACGACGACATCATCTACGGCAACGGCACCTTCCTCCAGTGGCCGGAAGGCAGCCAGCAGTAACTCGGTCCTTCGAGCAAGGAGAACGGTCCTGACTCCGGTCAGGGCCGTTTTTTTTAAATGAAGAAACAACGCGGATTCACCTTGATCGAGCTTCTCATCGTGATCGCCATCATCGGGATCCTGGCCGCGATTGCCATCCCGAACCTCTTGAACGCGGTTCAACGCGCCAGGCAGAAGAGGACGATGAGCGACATGCGCGCGCTCGCCACCGCCATCGAGGCGTACCACGTCGACAACAGCGACTTCCCTTCGGCCGCCTGCGATGCGGGGATCTACACGGATGCGGGACTGCAGTTGTCGGCGACCTCCTTCACCCGCCTGACCCCGACCTACATCGCCATGGCGCCCATGCGGGACGGCTGGGCGGACTTCATGGTGTACAACGTCAACAACGGGTTCGCGAAGTACAACATCCGGAGTTATGGGCGTGACAAGACCGCCGCGGCCACGATCAATTGCGGAACGACGACCGACTTCAACGACGACATCCTGTTCACCAACGGGACCTTCGTGCAGTGGCCGGAAGGTGCTCAGCAGTGACTCTCTCGCCGCAGTTCTGAGCTCGCAGGGGTGAACGGCCGCCGACTGACAGGTGTCCTGCTCGGCGCGGCCGCCCTCTTTCCTCCGGTCCTCTGGCTCTTCCCGGCGCTCGCGCTCCGGCGGGCGCCGACGTTTCGCGACCAGGGAGACTTCTTCTATCCGTTGAAGCTCTATACGGCCGATCGGCTGCGCGCGGGAGAGTTGCCGCTCTGGAACCCGCTGTCCGGCGCCGGGGAGCCCTGGCTCGCGAACCTTCAATCCGGCGTCTTCTATCCGCCCGGTTTCTTCTTTCTCCTTCCCGGCCCCGCGCTGGCCGGAGGTCTGTTCCTCCTCTTCCATTTCGCGGTGGCGATCTGGGGAATGTGGCGCTTCCTTCGGGAGGAGGCGATCTCGGAGGCCGGCGCCGCCGTCGGCGCGCTGCTGTTCGCCGCCTCCGGTTTCGCGGCCTCGCTTTCGGCGTACTGGAACCACTTCGGCGCGTTCGCGTGGCTCCCCGCCGCTGCCGCCTTCGGCAGGTCCGGGCTCGGAAGGCGCCGCGAGCGCCTTGGGCTCGCGCTCGTGCTCGGGCTCCAGGCGATGGCGGGCAGCCCGGAAGTCTCCGGCGTCACAATTCTGCTGGTCCTCGTCTTCTCGTGGCGGTCGCGGGCCGCCGCAAACGGGGGATACGAGGCGTCGCCCGGGCGCCGCGCCGCGAGGGCCGTGACGGCGACTCTTCTCGGCCTCGCCCTCGCGGGATGGGTCCTCGCGCCGTTCGCGGAGCTCGCCGCGGCCTCGGACCGCCGCGCTCCGCTTCCGGTCGCGGAGCGCGACGCGGGCGCCGTCCGATGGGCCGGCCTCGCGTCGGCCGCCGGGGCGGGGAGGACGGGGAGCGGCACAACGTATCTTCCGTCGCTGTCTTTCGGACCGCTGGCACTCGTCGCGGCCGCCGCGGCGCTGCTCGAAAAAGAGCGGCGGCGGCTCGCCTGGTTGCTGGCGGCGATCGGGCTCGCGGGAGCGCTGTGGTCGAGCGCGGGGCCCCTCGGCGGCGTTCTCCGGAGTCTTCCGCCTTTCGATCGGATCCGCTATCCGGCGAAGGCCCTCGTTCCGACGGCGTTTGCTCTCGCGGCGCTCGCCGGACTGGGAGTGGATGCTCTCCGGTTCTCGGCAGACGCGCGCCGGCGCGCGGTTCTGGCCGGAGCGGGGGCCGCGGCCGGAGCGATCCTGCTCCTGTCCCCGGCCACGCCACTCGCGCGCGTCCTCGAGGGAGCGGCGGTCGCGGCGCTTCTGGCGGGCGCGGCGCTGCCCGAATCGCGCGGCGGCCGGTCCGCCCTGTTCCCCTCGGCCGCCGCGCTCTGCCTGTCCGCGGCGCTCGCCCTCGCGGGGACTTCCCTTTTCCGCTTCGCTCCCGAGGGGGAGATCCGCCGGCGTTCCGAGCCCGTTGCCTTTCTGGCGGGGGTTTCAGGTCGAGTCCTGACGCCGCCGATGGGCTCCCTCGTCCCGAGGGTGCTGACGGAAAGCGACTACGGCGCCTCGACGCTTCGCCGGCAGCGGGAGGCACTGGTCGGCTATACGAACCTCCTGGAAGGGGTGAGAACGGTCCGCACCGCGTCGCCGCTGGCGACGGCAGCCGCCCGGCGCATCTCCGACGCGATCGACGGCGCCCGGGACCTTCAACGGACGGCCGGATCGGCGAGTGCCCGCGTACTGTGGACGCCCTATCTCCCGCAGGACATGGGCTCCCGCCGCGTGGGAGATTTTTTCCGGGCCCCGATCAATCCGTATCGGCCGCGTCTCTCCTTCGTCCGCGGATTCGCGATCGAGCGCGATCGAGAGCGCGCGTGGGACCGGCGAGCGCGGGGCGAGACCGACTGGTCCCGCAGCGTCTTCCTCGAGGAGGACCCCTCGCCCGTTCCCCTCGAGGGCGCGGGACGCGGGGGATTTCTTCTGGCGCGCCTCTCCGAAGACCGCGCGGAGAAAATCACGGCGGAGGTGCACGCGGACGGCGCCGGTCTTCTCGTCCTGACCGACGTCGACGCTCCCGGGTGGCGCGCGCAGACGGATGGAAAGCCCGCCCGGATCCTGCGCGCCGACGGCGTCTTTCGCGCGGTGGCGCTCGCGGCGGGACCGCACCGCGTGGTCTTCACCTACCGGCCGATCTCCTTTTACGCGGGGTCCGCGGTGAGCGTGGCGGCGCTCCTCGTACTCTTCGCTCTGTGGCGGCGGGGAGAGCCGCGCCGGGCCGGGTCACTTCTATGACGCCCCCCGACCTCGGCCCGTTTCTGATTCTTCTGGCCGGAATCGTGGGCCTTCTCGTCGGGTCCTTCTTGAACGTCCTCGTTCACCGGCTCCCGCGCGGGGAGTCGGTCGTGTGGCCGGGCTCGCACTGTCCGGCGTGCGGCGCGCCGATCGCGGCGCGGCACAACGTGCCCGTGGTCTCGTGGATCCTCCTGCGTGGGAAGTGCGCCGTCTGCCGGGCTCCCATCGCGTGGCGATATCCCGCTCTCGAGCTTTTGAACGCCGCGCTCTGGATCTGCGTCGCGCTGAAGGCGAGGGACTGGAGCGACCTGTTGTCCGGCGCGTTTCTCGCCTCGGCGTGTCTGGCGCTGCTCGCGATCGACGCCGAGTTCCAGATCCTTCCGGACAAGATCACCCTGACGGGGATCGCGGTCGGCATCGGGCTGGCATTCCTCTCTCCATCGCGGTCGCCCCTCTCCGCGCTGATCGGCGCGGCCGCCGGCGCCGGGGGACTGTTTCTCGTCGCGTTTCTTTACGAGAAAATCGCGGGGCACGAGGGAATGGGGCTGGGCGACGTGAAGATGCTGGGGATGATCGGCGCGTTTCTGGGACCGGCCGGCGTCCTGCTCACGATCCTGCTCGCGTCCCTCTCCGGGAGCGTCGTCGGGATCGCGCTCATCGCGTCCGGGGCCGGGACCCGCAAGCTCCGGCTCCCGTTCGGCGTTTTCCTGGCGATGGGCGCCGTGGCCGCGTATTTCTTCGGCGTACCCTTAGTCGCGAGGTACCGCGCGATGTGGCCCCGGTGAGAGCCGCGACCGGCGGGGCGTGAGACATGAGAGGTGAGGGGTGAGACGTGAGGGGTGAGGCGAAAAACCTTGCGAGAATTTCTTAGTTCCGGGAAGAAGCGGAGGGAGTCTCGAATTGACGCCTGACGCCTGACGCCTGACGCCTGACGCCTGACGCCTGACGCCTGACGCCTGACGCCTGACGCCTGACGCCTGACGCCTGACGCCTGACACCTGACGCCTGACGCCTGACGCCTGACGCCTGACGCCTGACGCCTGACGCCCAGCGCCCAGCGCCCAGCGCCCAACCTAACGCCCGAGCCCGATCCACCCGGCGTCGCCCCGGATCTCGATCCGGGTCCCATACGCCCTCGAGAACCGCACCAGGTCGTCCAGTATTTTTTTCGCCGCCGCCGATGAAGCCAGGCTCGGCGCCCCTCGGACTCCGCGCGGTTGCCCGAACCCGAGCGTGATCGGGCGCAGCTCGACTGACTCGAGGACCCTCCCGCGTCCGTGCAGGATCGCGATCACGGATTCCCAGCTCTCGCGCTCGGCCGGGTACGAGTACTTCCCGAAGTTCTCCTGCCGGTCGTAGAAGTCGGACACCCGCGCCGTCGGGGGGAGCCCGAGGCGGTCGTACTCATCGAACGGAAGCTCACGTATCGCGTCGTACTCGAAGACGAAATTGCCCAGACTGTAAAAGATCGGGCGGCCCTTCCAGATTTCTATTCCCCTCAGAACGTGCGGCCCGTGCCCGAAGACCGCGTCGGCGCCGGCGTCGATCGCCGCGCGCGCCGCCGCTACGACGAATTCCGCGGGCGCGAACCGGTCCGACACGAGCCCCTCATGGGCGTGGAGGGAAAAAATCAGGCATCCCGAGCGCGAGCGCGCGGAGCGGAGGGAGGCGGTGAGCGCATCGAGGTCTCCGGGGACGGGGGCCGTGGACACTCCCGGTGTCAGGCCGACGATGAACGAGCGGTCGAAGGCGTTCAACGCGTCTTCGCGGCCGGAGATCGGGATCCCGATCTCGCGCGCGGCGGACCTCAAGGCGCGCATGCGCTCTGCCGAAAGGACGTAGGTGGTCGTGTGGCGAAGCGGCGCGATGCCCGGGCGGGCGGGAATCGGGCCGCGCCTGTCCGAGGCCGGCGCGGGCGGGTCGAATGTCGCGGCCGCGGAGACGAGCCCCACCGAGACGTGCCGGCCGACGAAGAAGGTGGCCGCGCGCGCCTCGGCGAGATCCCTCCCGGTCCCGGCCGAGAGGATCCCGGCGGAGGCGAGCGCCCGGTTCGTCTGAGTGATTCCAGAAGCGCCGTAATCGCCGGCATGATTGTTCGCGCGGGCCACCATGCCGAATCCGGCCCGGGCGAGGTCGCGCGCCAGAGCCGGATCCGACCGCATCACCCCCGGAGGAACGTTGAACGACTCGTAATCGTGGAAAAGGGTTTCGAGGTTCGTGATCGCCGCGTCGGCGCCGCTCAAGAGCCGCCGCAGGGGCTCGAACGCGCCGGACTTCTCTCGCGCGAGAGGCCGCATCAGGATCGTGTCGCCGGCAAGCGCCACCGCGTAGGTCGGCGCGGGAGCGGCCGACGCGGGAGCCGGAGACGGAGACCCCCGCGCGAGCGCCGCGACGAGGCCCGCGAGAGACGAGGCCAGGAGACGGGCGGGAAGAATCCGGCGGCCCGCCGTCAAAAGCGGTGCGGGTGCCAGGGGTTTTCGAGGTAGGCGTCGAACAGCGTGGGCTCCGTCCCCGGCGGCGTCTTCGCGGGCCGGAGCGCCTGAAAAACGAACGTCGCGCGCGGCACGGAATCGCGCGAGCCCGGGTTCGGGCTGGCTCGCCACCATTGCAGGCAGGCGGCCATCCCGTAGCGGCGATCGGGGCTCCGATAGCCGGCGGCCCGCTCCGGCATGAGGACCCAGATCCTGCCGTCTCCCCTCTCGAACGACCGGACCCAGGCGCGTTTCGCGTCGGAGCTCGGACCGGCGACGCGGACGTGCGTGACGACGAGAGGTTGAGAGGCCGCGGCGGGCTTCTCGTAGGCCGCCGCCGGAGCGTCCGGCGGGGGCCACGGCTTCAAGTCGATCGTGACCGCGTCCGATCCCCGGGAGTACGAAAGTCTCACGGCGCGGCCTTCCCCTCGCTGGCGCGAAAAGGGGATGCCGCTCGCTTTCAGGCTGGAGACAACCGCGTCCTCGGTCTGGCCGATCGGGGCGTCGGAAGGAGCGGGGGCGGGCGCGGCAAGAAGGATCGCCAGCGAGGCGATGCACGTGAGCATTTTGAGGATTTTCCTGCAATGATGGTAGCACGGCGCCCCCATCGAACTCTCGCATGACCGACGAAGTCCCGCGCACCTTCCGCCGCGATTCGAGACTCTTTCTGTCCGTCGCGCTGCTCCTGATTCTCTTTCTCAATTTCGTGACGCTGCTCTTTTTCCGCAACGCCACGGACTGGGGAAGCCGCCAGACGGAGAGGCGCGCGTCGGAGATTCTGAACCGGATGGCGCTGCCGTATGCGGACCCGGCGGACGCCCTCGACCGCGCCGCGCTCGGCTCCGACGTTCTGTTCGTAGCGTCCTATGACGCGAGAGGGCGGCGCGTGCGCGGTTCTTCCCACGGACTCGAAGCGCCTCCCCTGCTTCCGACGGCCCGCCCCGTGGGAGGCGAGATCGTGGCCGAGTGGACGAAATCGCCCCGGCTCCTGCTCGCGACCGCGGCCACCCGCACCGGCTTCTCCGTCGTCGCCGTGGATCCCGGTCCGGGCGGCGCCCTCCGCTCGTACTCGCGCTCGCTGTCGCTCGTGATTCCGGCGGCAGGCGCCCTCCTCGTGGTGCTCGCCTGGCTCTACCTGCGCTCCTTACTCGAGCCCTACGACCGGCTTCTCCAGACGGCCGGGGGTGCGCCCGCCGCGCCGGGGCTCTCCGGGGCTGAGCCGTCGGACGAACGCGACTTTCTGATCGCCCGCTTCGAGGCCACGATCTCGGCGCTCTCGGACAAGGAACGGGAGCTCGAGCGTCTGGCGCGCGCCGAGAAGGAGCGCGCGGACGACATGGAGATCGCGGCGCGGACCCTGGCGAGAAATCTCCCCACGGGGCTCCTCTCGGTGGACCGCGCCGGCGCCGTGGTGGAGTTGAACGAGGCCGGCCGGGACATCCTGGGTTTCCCCGCGGACGCGCGGGGAGAGCCCTTCGCGCGCGTGCTCGCGAACGTCCCGGAATTCAAGGACGTGATCAAAGCGGTGCTGGAGCGGCGCGAGGCCGTCGGCCGGCGCGAGACGCAGTGGGGCCCGGACCGGGTGCTCGGCGTCACCGCCACGCCGGCGGCCGGAGCGGACGGGAGATTCCTCGGCGTGCTCGCGCTCTTCTCCGACCTGACGGAGGTCCGGCGGCTCGAGGCGCGCGTCGCGCTGGCGCGCCACCTCGCCGACCTCGGAGAGGTGTCCGCCGGGGCCGCTCACGAGTTTCGAAACGCGGCGGCCGCGATCGACGGCTTCGCGGACCTGGCTCTGCGGAGCCCCGAACGCGCCGCGGACCACTTGAGGTCGATCCGCCGGGAGGCCCAGGAGATGAGCCGCGTGACGAGCGACTTTCTCCTTTTCGCCCGTCCCGACGAGTTCGTTCCCGCTCCCGTGCCGCTCGACGCGGTCGCGGAGGGCGCCGCCGCGGAGGTCCAGCGGGTGTTTCCGGACGTGGTCGTCGACCGCGCCGGAGATTTTCCGGAGGTCGGAGGCTCGGCCGTGCTGCTCCGCCGGGCGATCGCCAATCTGGTCCGCAATGCCGTGGAGGCGACGCCCCTCGCTCGCCGGTCCGAGCCGTCCGCCATCCTCATTTCCGGCCGGACGAGCGGAGACGAAGTCTCCCTGGCGGTGGCGGACCGCGGACCCGGAGTCGACCCCGCGGCGCGCGAGAAGATCTTCCTGCCGTTCTACTCGAGCAAGCCCGAGGGATCCGGTTTCGGGCTCGCGATCGTCGCGCGGATCGCGCAGATCCACGGCGGGACCGTCGAGGTGAGCGCGCGCCCCGGGGGAGGCGCCGTCTTCACTTTGCGGCTGGCGGCCGCGCGGGAGCCTGGCGCGCGAGAGGAGGCGCCTGCAGGTCCGCCGCCAGGTTCGCGATCATCGTCTTGAAGGTTTCCCGGTCGAGCGATCGCTCGAGCGCTTCTTCCGGTTCGACGATTCCGCCGCGGACGAGCTCCGCGAGCGACTGATCCATCGAGATCATCCCCTTCGACTTTCCGGTCTGAATCTGGTTGTTGATGAGGGACGTCTTGCCTTCGCGGATCGCGTTCGAGAGGGCGGTCGAGCCGATCAGGATCTCGAACGCCGCCACGCGGCCCGAACCCTTCTTGCGGAGCAGCTGCTGAGCGACGACGGCCCGGAGGTTCTCGGCGAGGACGATCCGAATCTGTTCCTGCTCGTTAGCCGGGAATGCGTCGATGATCCGGTCGATCGCCTTCGCGGCGGAATTCGTGTGAAGCGTCGCGAAGACGAGCAGCCCCGTCTCCGCCGCCGTCAGCGCCATCCGGATCGTCTCGAGATCGCGCATTTCGCCGACGAGCAGGCAGTCGGGGTCTTCGCGGATGGCCGCCTTGACGCCCTCCGCGAAGGTGCCGACGTCGCTTCCGATCTCCCGCTGGGTGTACACGGAACGGGCGTTCGTGTGCACGAACTCGATCGGGTCCTCGATCGTGATCACGTGGTACGACAGGCGTTCGTTGATCCGGTCCAGGAGCGCGGCGAGGGTCGTCGACTTGCCGCTTCCGGTGGGACCGGTGATGAGCACGAGGCCGTTTGACGCGCCGTACAGCGCCGCGATCGACTTGGGCAGCCGCAGCTCGTCGGCCGTGGGGACCCGGGAGGGAATGAGGCGGAACACCGCAGCCGACCCGCGCTCCTGCCGGAGGAGGTTGACGCGAAACCGCGCGACCTCCCCCATCTGGTAAGCGAAATCGACGTCCCCATCCTCCGAGAACGATTCCCAGAGTCTCGGCGGGGTGATCGGGCCGACGAGGTTGTAGAAATCGCCTTCGGTCAGTGCCCGGTAGCGGACGCGCTCGAGAGCGCCGTCGATGCGCAGCAGGGGAGGGGACCCGACCGCCAGGTGCAGATCGGATCCGTTCCGCTTGGGCAGGATGGAGAGGAACCGGTCGATGCGATTTCCGCCGGAGGACTCCACCTCGACCTCGCTGACGCGGCGGACCTTTTCCCGGGGCACGAGCTCGGCGGCCGGGGGCGCCGCCGCGCCGGGTGCCGCCCCCGCATCCGGAGCGTCGGGGGCAGGCGCTGCCGAGGCCGGCTCGGCCGGCCGCGCCTCGGGGACGCCCGCCGGCGGGTCGTCCGGAAGGAGCGGCTCGCCCGAGGCCATCGCGCCGGTGCGAGCGGGGTCTGGCGGAGCGGCCACCGCGGCGTTCGCGGGCGGAAAGAGCGCTTCGGGCTCGCCTGGCCCGGGATCGTCCGGGAACGGGTCTTCCTGATCGGTCACGGCGCGGCGCCCTCTTCCGCCTGCATCAGGGCTTCGAACGGTTCCTTGCGGATCGCGCGGTTGTAGGCGGCGCGCGGCTCGATGAGTCCTTCGTGGACCATTGCGAGAAGCGACGTGTCGAGCAGTGCCATACCCGCGGCAGAGCCCGTCTGCATGGCGGTGGGCAGCTGGAACGTCTTGCCCTCCCGGATGAGCCCCGCCACGTTCGGCGTATTTCGAAGGACCTCGTACGCGGCGATGCGGCCGGAGCCGTCGCGGCGCGGCAGCAGCGTCTGCGAGATGACCGCCTTCAGCGAATCGGAGACCATCATCCGGATCTGCGCCTGCTGCTCCGGCGGAAAGGCGTTGATGATGCGGTCGACGGTCGACGCCGCGGTCGTCGTATGGAGCGTTCCGAGCACCAGATGCCCGGTCTCCGAGGCGGTGATCGCGAGCGAGATCGTCTCGAGGTCCCGCATTTCGCCGACGAGGATGACGTCCGGGTCTTCCCGCAGCGACTGGCGAAGCGCTTTCGCGAAAGACTTCGAATGCGCCGGGATCTCCCGCTGATTCACGAGGGATTCCTTGTTCGCGTGAACGTATTCGATCGGGTCCTCGATCGTCAGGATGTGCGACCGCTCGGTCTCGTTGATCCGATCCACCAGCGCGGCGAGAGTCGTGGTCTTGCCGCACCCCGCCGGACCGGTCACCAGCACCAGCCCCTGGCTGTACGTCGTGATCTCCGCGAGACCCTCGGGAAATCCAATGTCGGAAAGCGAGGGGATCTCCAGCGGGACGAGCCGGAAGACGGCGTTCATTCCCTTGCGCTGGTAGAAGACGTTCGTGCGGAAGCGCCCGAGCTCCGCGTCCTTGTAGCAGAAGTCGAGCTGGCGGGCGGACAGAAGATCGGCCCACGACGCTCCGACGATCGGCGGAATCCAGTCCGCCATCTGCTCGTCTGTGGTTTCCGGCAGCGGCAGCGGCTGGAGCCGGCCGATCGAACGAAAGTGCGGACGGGTTCCCGCGGCGAGGTGCAGGTCCGACGCGCCCACGGCGCGCGCGTGCGCAAGGAGGTCCCGCAGGCTCGGATGCGGATTTTCGCGAAAATTGATTTCCGTAAAACTTCTTCGGCTGGCGATCTGCGCCTCGTAGTACGGGACGTTGCCGGCGCGCGCCGCGATGATGCGCTCCGCTTTTTCCTGCACGAGGGGATCCGTCACCATGCGCGCGATCTGTTCCAGGAGCGGACCGACGCGCGGGTCGGCGATCTTCGAGAAGGCGTCCAGGATCTCCAGGCGCAGGTCGGTCGCGCCGCGTTTGAAAGCCTCGAGAAGGCCGGGCAGCGCCTGCGGAGCCCCCCAGGAGCCCAGGGCCGAGGCGGCGGAGAGGTCCGACTCCGGGTCCGTGAGCATCTTCAGGAGAGGCGCCATCCCGCGGGGATCGCGCATTTCGGCGAGCGCCTGGGCCGCGCGATCGCGCAGCCACCAGTCCGACCCCTGCAGAAAGAGGATGCAGTGGGGGACGACTTCGGCGGTCCTCAGGTTGATCGCGATCGAGGCGGCGAGAGCGGCGATCCCCCGGTCGGGATCGGCGTCCCGGTCGAGGAAGGCCTGGATGAACTCGGGGCCGAGCTCCTTCAAGCCCTCGATCGCGCGGTCGCGCGCGGGCCCGTAATCGTCGCGAAATCCCCTGAGAAACGCGTCCGCGACCCGGGCGGGGTCCTGCGATTCCAGGATCTTGACGGCGAGATGGCGGACCTTGGGGTTCGCGTCCGTCATCAGCGGGAGGATGTACTCGTTGAACCGGGGGTCCGACTCCTGGCCGGACAGCGCGGCGCTCAGGAGGGGGCCGAGCGCGGACAGGGCGGCTTCCTGCACGCGCGCCGAGTCCGCGTTGCACCGGAGGAGCAGGGGGGCGATGTTGGCTTCCTCCGGAGACTTCGCCAGGTACTGGATCGCCCGGTAGCGGATCTCCTCGTCGTCGTGGGTGAGGGCCTTTCGGGCGAGCAGCACGGATTTCTTCGAGGAGGTGGCCTCGACGATCGCGAAGGCTTTGCGCCGGACGACGGGAGAGGTCGAAGAAAGCGCCGGCACGATGCTGTCGAGCGCCGGCTCGGACGGATTGCGCTTCAGGAAGTCGAGAGCGATCAGCACCACTCCCGGATCGGCGCTGGCCAGAAAAGCCGGAACGTGCTTCGGAAAAGTCGCGCCCGCCATCTCTTCCACCGACGCGCTGACGTTCTTTCGGGCGGCGTCCCCGTGTGCGGTCAGGTACGGAAAGAGCGCCGCGGACGCCTCTTCAAACGGGAATCTCTGCAGGATGGCAATCGCGGACCTGCGGACGGGGGCGTCGTTCTCGGCCGCCATCCAGGCGACGTCCTCCGCCTCCAGGCCGGGCAGCGCCGCGACCTTGCGAAGGAGGTCGTCCCGCTCGCCGTCGGTCTTCCAGCCGTGGGCGCGCCCCCGGGTGAGCAGGGCGCGCGCCTCCGGAGGCACCGATCGCAGCTTTTTTGCCCACATGGAAGAGGAAAGTGTAACCGGTACCGTGCCGCGAGCGCCTACGGTTCCGCGCGCAGGCCCTCGGGCCCTTCCACACGCGCGGAGGCAGGGGAACCGCCCTGAAGGAGCGTCTAAAGCAGGGTCCCTCTCAGAATCAGCAGGGCGATCGAGAAATAAATGACCAGGCCCGTCACGTCCACCAGGGTCGCGACGAACGGCGCGGAGCTCGTCGCGGGATCGAACCCCAGCCGCCGCAGGATGAAGGGCAACATGCTGCCGGAAACCGAGCCGAACATCACGACACCGACGAGGCTCGCCCAGACGGTAACGCCCACGAGGAGGTAATGGACGCCGTAATTCGTGAAATGGAGGCGTTGCCACAGGATGATCCGAAGAAAACCGATGAAGCCGAGAAAGCCGCCGAGGAGAATGCCCGTCAAAAGCTCCCGCCGGAAGACCAGGGTCCAATCGCGCAGCCGTAACTCGCGAAGAGCCAGCGAGCGGATCATCAGCGACGTGGCCTGCGAGCCGGAGTTTCCTCCGCTGCTGATGATGAGAGGCACGAACAGCGCGAGGACGACGGCGTGTTGAATCTCCACCTCGAAGTGCGACATGGCGGTGGCCGTCAGCATCTCTCCGAGAAAAAGAGCCGACAGCCATCCCCCGCGCTTGCGGAGGAGGGACCAGAAACCGGTCTTCAAGTAGGCCGCGTCGAGCGCCTCGGAGCCGCCCGCCTTCTGCATGTCCTGAGTCGTCTTGCGTTCCGCAATGTCGAGGACGTCATCCACGGTGATGATCCCGAGCATTTTCTGGTCGCGATCGACGACGGGCAAAGCCACGCGGTCATATTTCTCGAAGGCGCGAAGCACGTCTTCGACCGAATCCGTCGCCGAAATCGCGACGAGCGAAGGGTCGTCGATTTCAGTGACCTTTGAATCGGGATCGGCGAGCACGAGGGAGCCCAGGCGGACGTCCTCGACCAGCTTTCCCGTCGCGTCCACGATGTAGATGACGTTGAGAGTCTCTTTGCCTTTCCCGGTGGAGCGGATGTGCGCGAGAGCCCCCGCCGCGGTCATTTCGGGCTGGACCGCGACGTATTTTGGCGTCATGAAGCGGCCCGCGGTGTTCTCCGCGTATCCAAGAAGCTGGCGGGCCTTGATCAACTCGTCGGGGGAGAGGGACTCAAGGAGCCTCCTCGTCACTTCCGGCGGAACCTCCTCGAAGAGCCGCGTGCGGTCGTCCGGCGGGATCTCGTCGAGCAGGAGTTTCAGCTCGTCCCTCGAGAGAGAGTGGAGGAGCGCCTCCTGGTGCTCGTGCGGAAGGTAGGCGAAGACCCGCGCCGAACGATCACGGGGAAGAAGGCGGAAGACGATTCCTTCTTCCTCGCTCGGTAGCTCGATGATCATCTCGGCGACGTCCGAGGGATGCAGCCTCAGTAACTGAACGCGAAGCGAGTCCCAATCCTTCGCACGCAGGGCGTCCAGCGATGCCTGCCACGTTCCTTGGGTTTGAACGGCGTTTTGCACGAGCACTCCAGGGGCGACGACGCCCGGTCACGCCGGGATCATAGGACCGATGACGAGATTCGCGGAACACCGCCCGTTTCGGGAAACGTGTTTCTCGAAACACGATCGCCGTGGCGGATGCGTTTGTTTTTTTGACTCACGGCCGGATCTGGAGGCGAAGGAACCGACGTCTCAGGACGATCGGACTGCCGTCTTCGGAATCCCGCCCGAGGATGGTCCGAGGAGGTCCCGCGCCTTCCACGGGCATGCCCGCACGCTCCTGGCGGGAAACGGGGAGGCGTCGCCGGACGGGGAATCCCATCTCCTTGGAGGACCCGATGGACCGCTACCAATGGTGACGATTTGTACGAGTCCGGGGGAAGGGATCCTGAGGTCAAGTTCACCTAACAATCTGAGTCGCCAGGATTTAATTCTGCGACGGCCCCCGGGCACGGGAATCGCTCATAAATCGTACGAATGATCCGTCTACGCAGGATTCCAGGCAACGGCGAGGCCTCTTTTGGCGGCGGCTTTGACCGTGGCGAAAGCGGTCTGACCCTGGTCGAAATGATCATCGCGATCGCCATCCTGGGATTCATCCTGCTCGGCATCGCGCCGCTCTTCGTGGCGAGCGTGAAGTCCAACTACTCGGCGAGCGAGTACACGAGCATCAACGTGATCGCGCGGGACCGGCTCGAGCAGCTGATGAACCTGCCGTTTCTGGACCCGGAGTTGACGCCCGGCGTCAAGGTCAACGACCTTCCACCCGCCCTGCCGGATCCGACCACGGGTCTTCCCCCTGCCTCCGGCGGCGTCCGGAACCCCTTTCAAATCACCTACCAGGTCATCCAGTACCAGATCCCGGCGGCGGACGTCGGCACCGTGCCGAACGGCGCCGCGTTCGTGCCCATCCGGGTGACGGTGGCCGGACAGGCCTATCAGTACAAACGCGTCGACGTCACGGTCACGGCGGGGAACGGTCCTCTCGGGATCGGAGCGCGGAGGGCCCGGGTGAGCGGATTCCTCGCGAGCCCCGCGCCGACCGGCGCGGCGTTTGTCTCGGTGGCGGACCCGTGCGCGGTCGGTGCGGCGGCGCCCTGCCCATGAGGTCTCGCGGCATCGGGGCGCGGCAGCACGGCTTCACGCTGATCGAGATGATCATCGTGGTCTTTCTGCTCGCGATCGCGATGCTCGGGATCCTCGCCGTGTTCGATGCGAGCGCCCGGATCAACAAGAGCGAGCAGGAAGTCGCGGACGCCCAGGGCGCCGTTCGGTACGGGATCTACCAGATGACCCGCGCCGTGCGGATGGCGGGATCCGGCGGTCTTTTCGTGACGCAGGCGGTGTTGAACGCGGCGGACCCCCAGCTCGGCGGCGTCGTCGAAGGAACGGCGGGCCGCGGTTACGACAACGTGCTGAACGCGACGGTCACGGATCTCAACGGAAACCTTCTCCCCGTTCGCGACGGGACGGACATGATCGAAGTGCGGGGAGTCATTAACTCGCCGCTTCTCGGGTTTGACCTCGACAGGGCGGCTTCCGGGTGCGGCACCTGCAACGGAGTCAACGCCCTCAAGGCCAAAGCGATCACGGGCGACCCGTTGATCGGGACCCACGTCAACAACGACGTCGCGCAGCGGCCGCAGTTCGCGGCCATCGACGCTTATACCCTGAACGCGAGCGCCGGCAGCCCCCGGTTCGTGCTCGTGACCGGCAGCGACGACATTCACGAGGGCTGCTCGGTGGCCTTCGGCCCGCAGCGGTATCCGCAGACGACCTACAACGTGGGGCTCATCACGGCGCCGACGACGCTCGTCGCGTCGGGTTCCTTCGGAAATGTCGACTTCACCAACGCCACCGCCAGGGAGTTCGACACGGAGACTCCCGCCGAGGCCGGGTTAGCCCCAACGGCCATCAACACCGCCGTCCGCCGCGCCGGGATTCTCGACGACCTCATCTTCTTCATCGACAACTCGGACCCCGCCCATCCGGCCCTGGCGCAGGGCATCCGGCGCGGAGCGCAGTTCGAGGTCGAGCGACTGGCCGACGACGTGGAGGACATGCAGATCGCCTACGGCGTCGATAGCAACGACGACGACGCGGTCCGGCGCACGACGGCCGTCGTCGCGGTGACCGACACCGACCTGAACGTCTCGACGCAGTTGAATGGCGACGAGTGGTCGCCGAACGTCCCGGGGGAGGCGAACCTGGTCGCCACCGGATTCATCCGCCCCCCGATTCCCGGCGGCGTTCCCCCCGCGTACACCCACGCGGGGATCCTGGTGGCGCATTGTCCGCGCCTGCACGGCGTCATGATCTCGCTCGTCGCGAAGTCGAAGGACCCCGACCCCCGCTTCATTTCCCCGTCCGCGCTGGGGTTCCGCACCATGAATTCTCCCGGCACGCCGCTCACGGCCGCGACGTACCCGACTCTCCCCGGCGAGCCCCATTTCCGGCGCCGGGTCCAGACTCTGAAGATCAACCTCCGCAACTACGCGTTCCCGGGATGAGGCGCTCCATGGCGACGAACTCCGCTCACCTCCGGACGCAATCCCTCTGTCGCGGCTCGGGCGCTTCTGTCTCGACAGGACGGGCACGGGAGCGGGGCGCCGCGCTCGTGATCGCGATCCTGGTGCTCGCGATCCTGACCGTCGTCGGCATCGCGCTGATGCTCGTGACGAGCACGGAGTCGCGGATCGCGGCGAATGAGTGGTCCGTCAACCGGGCGTTCTATGCCTCCGACGCCGGAATCCGCTGGGCTTCGGCGGAAATGACCAACCCGCGCCTTTTCCTCGTGCGGCCCGAATTCACGGCCTCCGCTTTCGGCAGCGTTCTTTTTCGGATGCCGAGCCACAGAAACGGCGGCATCGGGTCTGCCTTCTTTTCCGGAGATCCAACCGAGTCCGACATCCAGGTCCGGGTGCAGACGCCGAGCCTCGTGGGCCGGCGCCCCTACCGCGGGGGAAAACTGAACGAGGGAGCGGAGAAAGCGCAGTTCATGTGGGCATACGAAGTGCGGACGACAGGCGGCGAGAACGACGCGTTCCTGCAGTACTCGAAGGCGCTGGTGGCCGACATCGAGGTCGGTCCGCGGCCCGCGAGGGCGCAATGAGCCATCCGGAACGGCGGCTCTTCTCCCTTGTGCGCCTGTCGGCGCTGGCGCGGCGCCACCGGTTCGGCGTGGCGATGCTGCTGCTCTTCGTGACCGCGTCTCCGGCGCTCCCGGACGACCGGCAGCTTCTCCAGGCCAACTCGGGCTCCGCGACGGACGTGCTCGTCATCCTCGACTCCTCCGGCTCGATGAACCGGGAATTCACCGACACGTTCGAGCTGCCCGCGTACATGGACGACTTCCTGTATCCGCAGGGCACCGCGCTCGGGACCAACGGCTCCAAGATCGGCGTGGCCAAGAGCGTGCTCCGCCAGGTGCTCTCGACCACTCTGAACGTGAACTGGGCCTTCACGTATTACCGCAACCCCAATCAGACGTTCGGCGCCGCGCAGACCGGCCCCGTCGGACAGGCGGTCGGCGGAGCGCACAACAAGAACGACAAGCTCGAGAACGGCGGCGTCGAATGGCTTTACTTCGCCGACGCCGTGACCGACGCCGGCGGAACGACCATCGACACGGTCGACAACGTCTTCAACCCGGGCGGCGTGTGGAAGTACCCGGACATCTCCCAGGGCCGGTTCCTGCAGTTCGGGCACAAGGTCATGCACCCCTACGCGAAGTACACGACCAACGAGAACTTCGACACGCGGCTGCCCTACGACACGACGGTCGGGCTCCCCTCGATCGGCGAGCCTTCCCCCGGCAAGTTCCGCGGCGCGTTCGGTCCGAAGGGCCTGAACCAGGGCACGGTGATCTACCGGAGCCCGGCCCGACCCGGATCCGAGCTCCGGATGCACGTGGTGGCGGGGAATTACAGCGACACGCGCCTGATCGTCCAGATCGACGAGTACGCGCCGGCGCCGACCCCCACGGCGACCCCGACGGACACGCCGACTTTCACGCCGACGAACACGCCCACCAACACGGCGAGTCCGACGGCGACGGCGACGCCCACCAGCACGTCCACGCCGACTTCGACGCCCACTTTCACCTCGACGAACACGCCGACGCGGACGAATACGCCGACTCAGACCATGACGGCGACCTCGACCCCGACCGCGACGCAGACCCCGACCGCCACTCAGACGTTCACCGCGACCAGTACGCCCACCAAAACGAACACGCCGACGATCACGCCGACCTTCACCCGGACACCGACTTTCACCAAAACCGCGACGGCGACGTCCACGCCGACGATCACGCCGACTTTCACCAAAACGAGCACGCCGACGATCACGCCGACCTTCACTAAAACGCCGACGTTCACGAACACCCCCACCGGCACCCAGACACCGACGGTCACGCGGACGCCCACGAAGACGCCCACTGACACGAAGACTTCGACACCGACGAGAACCGCAACGCCGACGATCACGCCGACGTTCACGCGGACTCCGACGGTCACCCAGACGCCGACCGTCACCCAGACGGCGAGCTTCACGCCGACTCCGACGGTGACGCCGACCTTCACCCAGACTCAGACGCCGACCAGCACGCCGACTTTCACCTCGACCCCGACGTTCACGGCGACCAGCACGCCGACTCAGACGCCGACCATTACGCCGACGGCCACGAGCACGCCTTCGGCGACCGTCACGCCGACGTTTACCCGGACCCCGACGGCCACGTTTACATCTACGCCGACCCGGACCAGCACGCCGACCGGCACCCCGACGACCACGCGGACGATCACCCCGACGCCCGCCCCGCTGCCCTTCGGCCAGATGCCCGTGGGAAGCGCGATGCCGGCGGTCGGAAACTGGGTCACGAGCGCCCTCCGCGGCCTCCTCGCGATGGCGCCTCCGCCGCAGGCCGCGGCGCCCGGCGTTCCCTGCCCCGGCGTTCCGCAGGCGCTCTTCGCCAGCCCGCCCGCGGCCCCCCTCCTGTGCGGTCCGTGCCTGTACGACGCGACGAAGACCTGCTCCTTCGTGGACCAAAACGGCGACGGGTTGCCGGACGGCGATCCTCTGCCCCTGCAGTACCGCGGCTTCGACGATCCCCAGGCCGACCCGGCCGCCGGCCTAGTGCTCACCCGCACCACGTACGTCCGCTACATCCGGGGGGACCTGTACGACCTTTCCCCCGTCTACAACACGACCGTCGACGACGTCCTGTTCGGAAATCCGCCGTGGGGCTCAACGCCGACCGACGGGGACGCCGACGCGGTGGACGACCTTTCGCCGATCGCGGATCGCCACAACCAGGGCTCCTATGCCGCCGGGCCGAATACCGATGGCCCGCAGCGGGATCAGCAGTTCCCGAACGACGCCATGGCGGAAGTCTCCTGTCCCTTCCCGCCCCTGGCCAACCCGTGCGACGTCTACTCGACCGACTGCGGCGGCATGGCGCTCTACAACGCGGCCAAGCCGACCAACCCTCTCTACGACCCGTATCCGGGCGGTTTCGGCGACCCCCCGAGCCAGGCGAGCTGGCCCGTCATTCCGTTCCCGCGCGACTGGAATCCGTACAAGGCCGCCGATTCCGACAGCACGCCGGCGATCAAGCGCCTGCTGCGGTTCACGACCTCGATCGTGAGCTACGACTCGTCGCAGACGCACATGCAGGAGTACAGGCTGGAGGAAGACGCCCGCAACGTGGTCGTGACCGCCCCCGGCACCCCGCTCGCGGGAGCGCTGAAGGACGCCTACAACTACTTCGTCAACAGCGTCTTTCCGCAGACCGACGATCCGGCGATCAATTGCCGCAACTACATCGTGGTGCTCTTGACGGACGGGCTCGACGAGTGCTACTCGAACCCGTGCGCCGGCGGCCCGACGGGGCTCGGCCCCTCCAAGGACCTCGGCGTCGTGACGCTTCCGGAGAACCCGGCCGGCGCCCGGGCCCTCGCCCGCGCGGCCGACCCGAGCATCCGGGTGACGGGCGTCCCGGTGTTCGTCGTCGCCATGAACACCAACCCGAACGACCCCCGGTTGAGGTGCATCGCGGACAACAGCGGCGGGCAGGTCTTCGCCGCGAGCGATCGCGCCAGCCTCGTGACGGCGCTCCAGAGCATCCTCGAGTTCAAGCGAACGGCGAATTTCATCGCCGCTCCGGCCTTGCCGGCGTTTGCCGGCGGGCTCGCCGACACCGCTCAGCTCGGCGCGGTCATCCCGAGTCACGGAAACATCGACGGGACGGCCTCCCAGTGGTCCATCTGGAACGGATCGCTGAAGGCGTTCCGCCTGGATCTGAACGGAAAGATCCCTGTCGTGACCGGCGGAACTCCCGTCTTGAGCTATCCGGACGAGACGCTTCCCGACGACCCGTCGCAGACCACGCGCAAGCCGGTCTGGAACGCGGGTCGGTCTCTCGGGTACACCGATCCCACGGCCGTCCTGACGGGAGGCGCCGCCTCGTCGGCGGCCTCAGCCACCAACGCCCCGAACGTTCGGGTCTGGCCGGGCCGCAAGATGGTGTGGGCGAGCACGACCGGCGCGACGGTCCCCCTCACCCGGTCCGAGTTTCACAACACCGCGTGCGGCGGCGGATGTTTCGACACGCTCATGACCAACATGGGGTTGAACCCGGCGTCGGGGTCGGACCGCACGCTCGCTCAGCGCACGGTGAGCTTCCTGCGCGGAGGGCTGACCGCCGCGGGAAACCGCGACGAGATCCTGAACCTGGCGGGCATCAAACCGGCGGGACCCGTCATCGGTCCGGGTGCCGGACAGCAGCAGCGCTTCTCCTACGTGTACCAGGACGACCAGCCGCTCCCGGGAGCTCCCCAGGTCCGGACGGACGCCAGCGCGCCGGTCGGGTACGGGCACAAGCTCGGCGACATCTTCCACTCCGAGCCGGTGGTCCTCGATCCTCCCAAGTACTTCCAGTACCTTTCGGCGAATCTGACGCCTCGCGCGGGCCAGTCCTACAGCGCGTTCGCCAATCTGCATTCCAAGAGGCGCCGCGTCTCGTTCGTCGGCTCGAACGACGGATTCCTGCACGCGTTTGACTCCGGAGTCTGGTCCGACAGCGCCGGGGCCACGCCGCGCGATCCGGCTTTCGTAAACTCGTTTGACCTCGGAACGGGCCAGGAGATCTTTGCGTACGGACCGAAGCCGGTCATGCGAAAAGAGCCCCAGCTTTTACGGTTCCCTCCGAGGCCCTCTTACTTCGTGGACGGCAGCGTCTCCTTCGCGGACGTCTTCATGGATCCGAGTCACAACGGGACGCCGAACGCCGGCAACCGTGTCTGGAGAACCGTTCTCGCCGGCACGCTCCGGCAGGGCGGCCGCTACGTCTACGGCCTCGACGTCACGCAGCCCGACCGCGTCGACACGACCACCGGTGTGAAGAACGCCAGCCTGCCGGAAACCTCGCCGGACTGCCTGGACGGCGGCGGGTCCTGCGCGACGAATTATCCCAGCATTCTCTGGGAGACGACCGATGACTGCGTGCTGAGTCCGGGGACCTGTCTGGGAGTCCCGGCCATCGGCCAGACATGGTCGAAGCCGATCATGGGGCGCATCAAGGTGATCAATGGCGCGGCTTATGAAGACCGCTACGTGGCGATCTTCGGCGGCGGGTTCGACACCCTTTTCAACGCCGGGGATCCGATCGCCGCCGCGAGCACGGTCAAGGGGCGGGCGATTTACGTCGTGGACGTCGAGACCGGAAAAGTGATCTACAAGGCGAGCAAGGGCAAAGACAGCGCCATCGGCCCGCTCGTCGAGATGGCGCCGTCGCCCGCGACGCCGGCAGTGGCCGATTACAACGACGACGGGTACCTGGACGTCGTGTACTTCGGCGACGAGAACGGCCGGATGTGGCGGCTCGATCTGACCGCCGACTTGACTTCCGTGGCGAGCCCCAAGCCGGGCGAGCTCGTGGCCGGGATGATCGGCGGGTGGACGCCCTTCATGCTGTACGACGCGTCGACGCAGACGTCCCTGGCGACCCAGACGAACCAGCCGATCTTTCTGGAGCCCTCCATCATTTACCTGGCGGGCGGCGCGCGTCCGACCCTCGGAGTCGCCTTCGGCACCGGCGATCGCGCGAACCTCCTCCGGATCCCCAACCCCTCGGTCAACCGCTTCTTCTTCGTCGTCGACAACGGCGGCACGACGACGCTGCACGAGGCCAACCTGCGCAACATCACTCCCGCCGGGGGTGTGACTGCGGTGGGAGTCGGGCCGGGGCCGATCTTCAACGGAACGTACAGCGGCCTCTTCCTCGACTTTGCGACTCGGAACGAAAAGACGACCTCGACCGTCTACTCGACCCAGGGATATCTGACGCTCATCACCTTCACGCCGGACTCGAACAACCCGTGCGCGACGGAGGGAAGCTCGTACCGCTACCGGTTCTTCTTCCTGAACGGGACTGGCGGATACAACGTGGGGTCGCCGACGGGAAACTTCAGCGACTACCGGGAGAGCGAAGGCGCGGGGCTCGCGTCCGGGACACAGTCGACCACGCCGGATGGCGATACAATCGACATGATCCTGTGCTCGGGCGGATGCCTGAAGCAGGACGTCGTGCGCGGGACCATCCGGACGATCAACCAGAACTGGAAAGAACAATGAGGAAGACGCGGGCGGCCCTGGCCGCTTTTCTCTTCGGCTATGCGGCGTTCACCGTTGCGGCGGACGTGGTCGTGCTGCGAGGCGGGCTCCGGATCGAGCTGAAATCTCCGATCGTTGCCCAGGGGAACAACGCCCTGCTCACGCGGTCGGACGGGACGTTGCTTTCGGTCCCGCTGACGGAGATCGACTGGAAGGCGACCAGCGCGGCGCGCGCGAGCGGCCCTGTGCCGGTGAAGCCGGCCGTCGCTCTGCCGCCCTCCGCGCCGACGGATGCGGTGCGCAGCGGAAAGCAGGAGAAGGCTCGCGTTCGCGTGACGGATGCCGACGTCGGGCATGCGGAAGCGGCGTCAGCCCCGGAAGAGAAGGTCAAGGGCGTCGAAACGCGTGCCGGCGCCGGCCGCGTGGAAGTCGGCGATTACCAGCAGCAGAAATCCGGGACCAATCTGATGGTCACGGGATCCCTCCGCAATCCCGGCACCACTCCTGTCACCAACACGCACCTGACCGTTTCGGCGATCGACGAGGCCGGCAACGCGGTGTCGACCGGCAGCGCGACCCTGGCGACCGGCACCATCGAAGGCGGACGCTCCGTCAGCTTCGCGGCCACTCTTCCGGTTGCGGACCGCACCATCAACCAGGTCCGCTTCTCTCCCATGTGGCAGACGCCTCCGCCTCCGCCTCCGGCAGCGGCTGAAGGTGCGGGCGCCCCCTCGGCCGCCGGTGCCCCCGCGGCTAACCGCGCGGGCGCGCCCGCTTCGAAGCCCCCGGCTCCCGCGCCGACGCCGTATGGCCAGGGGTCGCTGTACGCGGCCCCCGCCCCGTCCGCTCCGTCGACGGCGCCCGCGGATGGCAGGACCGGGTACATCCCCGGCGCCGCCAGCCCGGAGAATCAGCCGAAGCCGCCGCAGTAGAGGGAGCCGCGGCTGCCGCAGAAGCCGCCTCCGGGCGGCTTTTTTGTTACCCTTCGAACAGCCCCACATGCCCAACATCCTCGTGGTGGAAGACAAGAGCTCGCTGCGGGCGATGCTCGAGGAGATGCTCCAGGCCGAGGGCTGGACGGTCGTGGGCGTCGGCACCGGCGAGGCGGCGGGGGATCGCCTGCGCGCGGGAGAAAAGTTCGACGTGGTGCTGACGGACTGGCGCCTGCCGGGCGCGGACGGACTTTCGGTTCTGGATGCCGCACGCGGCGTGGACCCCACCCTGCCGGTGATCGTGATGACCGCGTTCGGCTCCATCGAGACCGCGGTCGATGCCATGAAGCGGGGGGCCGAAGAGTTCATCACGAAGCCGGTCGACCCCGACCTCCTGCGCCTTCTCGTCGCACGGTCGATCGAGCGGCGCGCCGGCCGCCGGGAATCTCTTCTCTTCTCGGAAGCGCAGTCGGGATTGATGCCGCCCATCGTCGGCGAGTCCGCCGCCCTCCGCTCGGTCCGCGAGGAGACGTCGCGGGTCGCCGTGACGGATGCGACGGTGCTTCTCGAAGGGGAGAGCGGAACGGGGAAGGAACTGTTCGCGCGCGCGATCCACGCGCTCTCGTCGCGCGCGCGCCGCGCCTTCGTCGCGATCAATTGCGCCGCGATCCCGGACACGCTGCTCGAAAGCGAGCTGTTCGGCCACGAGAAAGGGGCCTTCACGGGGGCGTCCTCCCGGCGGCTCGGAAAATTCGAGCTGGCGGACGGGGGAACGGTGTTTTTAGACGAGATCGGCGAGCTCACGCCGCCCACCCAGGCCAAGCTTCTGCGTGTCCTGCAGGAGCGCTCTTTTCACCGGGTCGGCGGGACCGCCGTCATCCAGGTCGACGTCCGCATCATCGCGGCGTCGAACCGGCCGCTCGACAAGCTCGTGGCCGCGGGGCTCTTCCGGGAGGATCTCTTCTATCGCGTCCGGGTCTTCCCGATCCGCATCCCGCCCCTCCGGGACCGCCCCGAGGACATCGACCCGCTGGTCGACTGGTTCCTTGCGGCGCTGCCGCGCGAGCTCAAGAAGAAGCCGCTCCGGCTGGAAAACGCGGCGCGCGAGAGACTGCGCGGCTATCCCTGGCCCGGCAACGTGCGCGAGCTCCGCAACTGCCTGGAGCGCGCGATGATCCTGGCGGAGAGCACGGTCATCGAGGAGCGGCACCTGCGTCTGACGCCCGATTTCGCCGCCGCGCCCGCGCCGCCGCGGGACGAGACGCTCGAAGAAGTCCGGGAACGGGGCGCCCGGGGGGCAGAGCGGTCCTGGCTGGCGCGCGCGCTCGACAAGGCCAGAGGAGACCGCACCGCCGCCGCGGAATCCCTGGGCCTGACGGCCCGCCGGTTCGAAGCGAAGCTGAGAGAGCACGCGCTCGACCAGGAAAACTGAATCGACGCGTCGCGGCGCGCCCTCACCAAGTGCAAGGCCCCGAAGGCGGCCCCTCTCCCCAGGACTCCGAGCGCAGGAAGGACTCGATCCGCTGTGCTGGCGAATGCGCCCCGCCTGCCTGCGGTTCCCCTCACTTCAGCCCTCTCCCCGAGCGCGGGGCGAGGGGGCAGAGCTGCGCCACCACCACGATGGTGGCTAAGCTCGCAGCGGGAGCCGGAGCGAACGAAGGGAGCAGGCGGGCGGTCGAGCCAATAGGCGAGCCGCCCGGCGGTGCCTTCGTCGCGCACGGCGAAGGCAGATCCCGCAGTGAGCGAAGGCGACGTTTTAGCCCGGAAGCGAAGGCAGCCGGGTCGGCATCCCGGGACGAAGCGTCGGGGTCGGTGGAGCGGGTCTGGGAGTGTATTGAAGAGATGGAACAGGAGTCGCTTTCGCGGGGCCGGGAGAGGGACCGGACGCCTTGCGGCTGCAGGCACCCGTCGCGAGCCACGAAGTCGCGGCGATCAGCGCGAGAAGCGAGAAGCGAGACCGGCGTCGGATGCGCATCGCGGCCATTTTCTCACGAACTCGATGCGGTCAAAGCGGCCGCGAGGGCCTCGATGACACCCGCGTCTTCCTCGGGGGCAATCGAACGGAGATCGAGCAGGACCCGGTCGGCCTCCACGCGGCCGGCGACGGGTGGCTCCGAAACGCGAAGCCTCCGCGCCAGCGCGTCGGCCGAAAGGCGGCGATGTGTCAGCGCGAGCGCACGGGAGTCGAACCGCTTTTCCGGGCTCGTGCCGCCGCCGAACAGCGCGAAGGAAGGGACAACGGCGATTTCGAGGTCCGCAGCGGCCGCTCGGGCGGCGATGTCTTCGCCGCGTCTCTCGAGCTCGATCGCGGGCGTTGCCGCCGCCCGGTAGATCGGCAAGTCTCGCCACTGGTCCGTCTTCCACGCGGCGAGCGTCGCGTGGAGTGCCGAGAGGGTCAGCTTGTCCGGCCGCACCACACGCGCGACCGGGTGCCGGGCGAGGCGGGCGACGACGCCCTCCGCGCCCACGACGAGCCCCGCCTGCGGGCCGCCGAAGAGCTTGTCTGCCGAAAAAGTCACGAGCGTCGCGCCGTCGGCAAGGCACCCCGCGACGGTCGGCTCTCCGGCAACCCCGAACTCCGCGATGTCGACAACGCACCCCGTCCCCTGGTCGTGGAGCCACGGGATCCCGGCCTCTCGCGCCAGGGCCGCGATCTCGCCGGGCGGCGCGCTCGCCGTGAATCCGCGGATCTCGTAATTGGAGGGGTGCACGGTCATGACGAGGGCGACCTCCGGGGTCAAGCCCCGGCGGTAATCTTCGATGGTCGTCCGATTCGTCGTGCCGACCTCGGCCAGGCGCGCTCCGCTTGCTTCGAGAATCGCCGGGATCTGGAACGATCCTCCGATCGCGACGAGCTCTCCGCGCGAGATGAGGACGCGCCGTCCCGCCGCGAGCGCCGACAGAGCGAGGAATACCGCGGAGGCGTTGTTGTTCACGGCGAGGACGTCTTCACAGCCGAACACATCCCGCGCGAGCGCTCGAACGTGGTCCTGGCGCCGCCCGCGTTCTCCGGTCGCCGCGTCGTACTCCAGACTCGAATACCCCGCGGCGACCGACTCGACCGCCCGCCGTGCCGGCTCGGAAAGAGGGGCCCTGCCCAGGTTCGTATGCAGCAGCACGCCTGTGCCGTTGATGACCCGGCGAAGGCTCGGCGCAAATCGCGCCGCGAGCGCCCGCTCGCCTCGGGAGAGGATTTCGGCCGGGTCCCGGACGCCGTCGGCGATCGCCCGCCGGAGCTCCTGCTTGACGGCTTCCCGTCCGAAGACGCGCAGGATTTCCCGGGCTTCTGCCGCGCAGAGGAGAGAGTCCATCGAGGGCGGACGTGCGGCGGGGCCGGGCGCAGCAACGCGGGCCGCCGGAGGCTCCGGCGGGGCGGGCGGGGTGCCGGCCTTCACGCCCCGCTCCCTCCCGGCGACCGGTTGCCCCTCACGGCCATTACTATAGGTCCATGTCCTGGGAGCTCGACCTGCAGGCGCTGGAGCGCGCGATTGCCGTCGTGAACGCCGAATACGATGCTTTTCTCTACGGGACGGCGACGAAGCCCCCCGTCGAGAGCCGGAAGAACGTGGACCGCCTGATCCGGATCCTCGCCCGGGGCGAGCCCGAGAACGCCGTGGATCGCTATCGCTTCTCGACGATCCAGGGACGCTGGAACACCTTGATCGACCGCTGGGAGAAGCTCCAGGGCGAGAAGGAGGCGGGAAAGCGGCCTGGACTGTACGGACGTTTCGGTCCCCAGGGGCGAGAGGCCGGCGCCGCGACCCCTGATTCCCGCCCGCCGGCTCGAAACGCAGGCGACTCCGGCTCCGTAGACCCGAAGACATCTTCTTCGCCCGACTCGCGGCGGGAGTTGTTCGAGAAATATCTCGCCGCCCGCAGGGGCCGCGGGGAATCCGCGGAGGGCTTGAGCTTCGAGCGATTTACCGAAAGCCTGACGCGCGAGACCGAGCGCGTGCGCGAGCGATTCGGAGGAGCGGATGTCGAATTCGACGTCGCCGAGCGGGACGGAAAAATCAAGCTCGTCGCGAGGCGGAAAACGTAGCGACGGCGGCGCCGCTCACATGGCGCCCGGGAGGAAACCATGAACCGGAAAAAATTCGAGACGGTCGCCTTGCTGGCGCTGGCGGGACTTTTTCTGTCCCTGCCGGCGGGAGCTCGGGAACGCAAGACAGAGGAGCCTTTTTATCGCCGCTATCTCGTCCCGGGCAATCCGCTGGACGACAAGATCCGGGCTCAGGAAAAGAGAATCGCCGCGGATCCGGACTCGGCCGCCCTGCACAACGACCTCGGCAATCTCCTCGCCGCGAGGAGGTTTCCCAGGGAAGCTCGCGAGCAGTACGAGATCGCGATGAAACTCGACAAGACCAATTTTCTGGCGCCGTACAACCTGGGGATAGCGCTCGAGACAGAGGGGAAGACGGGGGCCGCGGCCTCCGCCTATGAGAAGTCCGTCGATCGCAACCGCGGATTTCCGCCGGCGCGTTTCCGGCTCGGCCGGCTCTACGAGCGGCGCGGCGCGAACTCGGCCGCCATCGAGCAGTACGCCCGAGCGCTCGAGGTCGACCCCTCGATGCGGGACCTTCACCGCAACCCGCTCGTCGCCGACACGCGTCTCATCGACCGCATTTCGCTGACCAACTACGAAAAAGACATCGCCCGCGCCTCGCTTTCGACCCAATCCGTCTATGCCGACGAGGCGAGATTCAAAAGAGTGGCGACGGATCGGCCCGTCTGGACCAGCGAGGTGATCGATTCCCTGGAGCCCGAGCCGGTCGATGCGCCGCGGGCGACGTCCCCCCGGGCGCCGTCGGCGCTTCCGGCCTCCCCGGGACAGGTGCGTCCCCAGGAGTTGGGCGGCCGGGCGGCGGCTCCGCCGGCCGGCGCGGGCCCCGGGCAGCCCGAGTCCGGCAACGGCGGCGCGAACCCTCGGCCCGCGCCGAACCCGGCGCCGCCCGCAGGGCCGCCGGCGGACGCCCCCGTGGACAACCCGCTGGGGCTGCGGCCACGGCCGCCGCTCCCGACTCCCCTGCCGCAATAGGCTTAGCGGCGCCCCGCGCGCAGCGCGGAAAGGTCGCCGCGTCGTTTTTGGCCGCGCGCATTCCACGCGCGGCCAAAAATGCCAGGAATCAGCAGCCCCGCGCGCGCGCAGCGTGGAAAGGTCGCCGCGTCGTTTTTGGCCGCGCGCATTTCACGCGCGGCCAAAAATGCCAGGAATCAGCAGCCCCGCGCGCAGCGCGGAAACGTCGCCGCTAAGAATCAGCCTCGTCGGCGCACAGCAACAGACGACGAGGACAGGCTCCTAGTCGAACTCCGCTCTTTCGACCAGCAGCGTCGGAGAACCCACCGGGTACGGAGACGCGAAGAACTGGCGGTCCGTCGAGACGGCCGAGATTCGCCGCAGGAGCTGGGAGATCCTCCCCCGGGCTCTCGCGCCCGCTACGGGGCCCTGAGCGCGGCCCGCGACGAGTGAGATGCCGGTGAAGTCCATCTCGTAGCGGTCCCGCTCGAAATCCATGCGGACGGGCGCGGTCAGTGCCGACGCGAACAGCCCGCGGCGCACCGCCGTCAGGAGGTCCCGGGCGGAGGCGCCGCGCGAGGTCTCGAAGAAAAGGCGCCGGGGGCCGGCTGCGGGCGGAGTCCGGTAGGAAGTTCGGACCCCGTGGCCCGTCGAAGAGGTCCCGTGCGCACGGGCGGAGCGCAGATCATGGAGGCGCGCGCGCAGCGCGCCCTCGTCGACTAAGACCACGCGGCGCGTCGGAGTGCCTTCCCCGTCGAACGCGCCGTCCGCGGCGGCATCGTCGACAACCGTCACGTGTTTCGAGAAGAGCTGACCGCGCTGCACCCACGTCGGAAGAGCGGCCGCGGTGAACAGCGGCGCGATGGCGGCGAGGAGCGCGGCGCCGACGGACGGGTCGAGGAGCCACTCGCCGTGGGCGAGCGGGGAAGCTCGCTCCGAAAGCGGAAGGGTCGCGCGGTCCGAGAGACGGCTTGCGAGCGATTCCAGCTCCGGGCCGCTTTCCCAGCGAAAGACGACGCGCGCCTCGCACGCGCGGGATTCCCTCCGCCCGGTCGCGCGAGCAAATCCTTCGACGGACATGGAGCGGACGGAGGCGTCTCCGCCGCGCGCGTTCACGACCCGCTCCGTGCGCCCACCCGAAGAAACGGAAAGCTCGGCCAAGACCGCGTCGCCGCGCGACTCGGCTGCCACCAGCCGCGAGAGAGCGTCGTAGAGCTCCGGCGGAGCGGCCGCCGGAGACGGATCCTGCAGAACCGGGGACTTCGCGGCCGGCCACTCCGGCGCCGGCTCCGGCGAGGGGGTGGACCGCGCCGCGTCCCGGATCGCGAACCGGAGGTCCGATTCCGTCGATCCCGCCGCAAACCGCGGCAGACCGTTCTCCCACCACCGCGCGGCCCACCCTTCTTCGGAACGCGAGGCCGTGCGCGCCGGTCCTCCGGACGAGGACGTTTTCCGGGATTCCGCTCGCTTGCGGTAGAGCTCCCAGTCTCCGGGGGCGCGGCGTTCGAGCTCCTGGCGGAGGATCGCCAGCGTCATGCGCTGGACCGGACCGACATGCCGCGAATGAGAATGTCCGGCGCGGCGCCCTGCACGGGGACGACCTGTCCCCCGCGCGAGCACCAGCCGAGCGCGCGATAGGGGCGGACCTCCCGGCCGAGCCCGGGCTCGATCGCCTTCAAGGTCGGCAGGATTTCTCCCACCAGAATTCCGCCGCCGCACTCGTCGGCGAGGCGGCCTCGCCGGATGCGTCGCGCGCGGGGGAACCGCAGTCGGAACCGCCCGCTCGACATTTCGACGGATCCTCCGCCGAGGTCTCCGATCCAGAGCCCGCTGCCAAGGCGCCGCGCCATCTCGTCGGCGGTCGCGTGCCCCGCGGCGACCAGGATGTTTGAGCTTCTCGAAAGGGGAGAGTCCGACGGCGCGGCCCGCCGCGCGTGCCCCGTCGAACCGCCCGGCGGGGCCTGCCCCTGGCCGAACAGCCGGCCCGAGAGGTGCCCTCCGTCGAGAAGCTTGACGGCGCGGGGCGCGATGCCTTCGTCGTCCCGTTCGTAACCGCCGAAGAGATCGAGCCGTGTGGGATCGTCGCGGATATCGAGCTCGGGGATGGCGACCCGCGCCTGCTCGAGGCCCGAGAGCGGGGAAGCCTCGCCGGCCTCCAGGGGATGCGACAGGATTTCGTGGAAGAGGACGGCCGCGCACCCCTGCGCGAGCAGAACGTCCATCGTGCCGTCGCCGACGGGGACCGGCGCGTCCCGGGGCTCCACCGCGTGCGCGAACGCGCTGCGCAGCTCGTCTGTGGTGGAGTCGGCGTCGGGAGCATGGAAGAAGAAAGACCGCGTTTCGTCGCCGCGGCGCGAGGCCGCGCGGAACGTTCCTTCGAGCGAGAGAAGCCGCCGGGAGAACGTCGCCGCGGCGCCTTTCGAGGGAATCACCTGCCGCGCGGTCTCGACGAGAGTCCACCGCAGCCGGTGCCGCGGCGCGTGACGGGCGAGGAGCGCCGTCAATCGGCGGCTCCATCGTTCGAGGTCGGAAGTCTCGGCGGGTGTCTCGGCGGGCGGGGGAGAGCCGGGCCGTGACGGCAGAGGCGCCCGGCCGAGCGAGATTTGGAGCGCCCGCACGCAGTCGCGGGCCCCCGCCTCGTCTGCCCGCGAGACGAAGGCGAGACTCTCGGCCCCGGCGTGCGTCCATCGGGCCGAGATACCGCTGATCCGCCCCGCGCGGGCACCGGTCACCCTTCCGTCTTCGAGCTCGAGCACGGCTTCGCGCCGGCTCTCGACGAAGACCTCGGCGATCTCGCCGGGCTTTTTCGCGAGAGGCTCGATCCATCCGGCAATGCGCGTCGCGTCCAGCGTCATGGGGCGACAAGGGTATGACGGAACAGAACGGCGACAGCGGGGAAGCGGGATCCGGCGGCCGCGCGACGGAACCCGGACGTCGCGGCTATAATCGCGCGGATGGGTGCCGGTGACACGCGCAAAGAGTTCATCGCGGTGAGGGCCGCGCGCGGTCTCGCCGGGCGGAAGCTTTTCGAGGAACGCGTGCCGGGGGCTTTGCGCGGGTCCGTGCTCGCCGCCTTGGCGGAAGAAGTCGACAAAGAGCGGACGCTCGACGAGGAAGCGCGAAGGATGATGGAAGCGGCTCGCGCGGAGATCGCGTCGGGGCGGGTCGACGGGCAGGAGCTCTTCCGGCGGATCCGCAGGAAGCTCGCGGAGCAGCGCGGAATCGTGCTTTGAAAGAGGTCAGGCGTAAGGCGTAAGGCGAAAGTTCAGACGCTCGGACGTCGTCCAGCTCTGACGTCAACGCCTAACGCCTGACCCCTAACCCCTGACGACCTCAGGCCCATGACGGTCGAAAAGCGGATCGCGGACCTCGAGGCCCTCCGTGCGCGCATCCGCGACGGTGGCGGGGCGGAGCGGATCGCGCGGCAGCATGCGGAAGGGAAGCTCACCGCGTACGAGCGGGTGGAGCTTCTGCTCGACCCTGGCTCCTTTCTCGAGCTCGATCCTTTCGTCGTTCACCGCTGCCGGGACTTCGGCATGGAGAAGACCTCGTTTCCGGGCGACGGGGTCGTGTGCGGCGCGGGGACGATCGACGGGAGGGCCGTCTACGTCTTCGCGCAGGACTTCACGATTTTCGGAGGATCTCTCTCCGAGTCGAACTCCGAAAAAATCTGCAAGGTGATGGATCTCGCGGTTCAGAACGGAGCTCCCATCATCGGGTTAAACGACTCCGGGGGAGCCCGCATCCAGGAGGGCGTCGTCTCGCTCGCCGGCTACTCGAAAGTCTTCCTGCGCAATACCCGCGCCTCCGGGGTCGTGCCCCAGATCTCCGCGATTCTGGGACCGTGCGCGGGCGGTGCCGTCTACTCGCCCGCGATCACGGATTTCATTTTCATGACCGAGAAGACCTCGTACCTGTTCGTCACCGGCCCCGACGTGATCCGGACCGTCACGCACGAGGAGGTCACGAAGGAGGACCTCGGAGGCTCGAGGACCCACTCCGCGGTTTCCGGCGTGGCGCACTTCGTCCGCAAGAATGACGAAGCGGTTCTCGCGGGGATCCGTCAGCTTTTTTCCTACCTCCCCTCCAACAACCTGGACGATCCGCCGCGGGTCGAAGCCGTCGATCCGCCGGGAAACGCGGCGGAGCTCGACCGTTTCATCCCGGAGGAGCCCAACCGCCCGTACGACATGGCGGAGCTGGTGCGCCGGGTCGCGGATGGCGGCATCTTTCTCGAAGTCCACGGCGCCTTCGCGCAGAACATCCTGTGCGGTTTCGTCCGCCTCGGCGGCGGGTCCGTCGGAGTCGTGGCGAACCAGCCGATGCACCTCGCGGGCGTTCTCGATATCGATGCCTCCGTGAAGGCCGCGCGGTTCGTGCGGTTCTGCGATGCGTTCAACATCCCGCTCCTCGTGTTCGAAGACGTGCCCGGTTTTCTTCCCGGCACGCAGCAGGAATACGGCGGCATCATCCGGCACGGCGCCAAGCTTCTGTATGCGTTCGCGGAAGCCACGGTCCCGAAAGTCTCGGTCGTCACCCGGAAGGCCTACGGCGGCGCGTACTGCGTGATGCTGTCGAAGGACATCGCGACGGACTTCAATTTCGCGTATCCGACCGCCGAGATCGCCGTGATGGGCCCGGAGGGGGCGGTGAACGTTCTGTACCGCCGGGAGCTGCCCACCGACGCCCCCGTGGAGAAGCGCGCGGAGAAGGTCGCGGAGTACGTGGATAATTTCGCCAACCCTTACGTCGCCGCGAAACGGGGCTACATCGACCAGATCATCGAGCCCTCGGAAACGCGCGAGAAACTGATCCGGGCTTTTCTGATGCTGGAAGGCAAAAAGGTGGTCCTGCCTCGAAAAAAGCACGGCAACATTCCTCTCTGACTCGACGGGCGACTTCTACGAGCGCGTCATGAAAATCGTCCCACCGACGATCGATCTCCGAGAGCCGTCCGGGACTCGCAAACGCATTTCGTCGACGGATGTCTGACATCGGAGCTCCCACTTTGCGGCATTTTCTCGTCAGAAACTGGTGCGCGTTGTCGATCGGGGCGATTCTTCTCGTCACCGCGCCCCTGGGCGTCACGAGCAGGCCCATTTCCACGGGGTCGGAGGCGCGCGAGGCGGCAATCGCCAAAGAGATGGCAGAGACGGGAAGTTTTCTTTCGACGCGGCTGGCGGGAGGATCCCTTCACGAGAAGCCGCCCTTCTTTTATGCCGCCGTGGCCTCCTCGATCCGCCTGAGCGGAAGAGTCTCTCTGTTCTCCGTGCGCTTCCCGTCGGTGATTTTCTCCGCCTTCACGCTGCTCTGCCTGGCGGGGATCGCCCGAATTCTGTTCAACAGCCGCGCCGCTCTCTTTTCCTGCGTCGTGCTCGCCACCTCGTATCTCTTCGCGGTCAACGCTCACGACTGCCTGATAGACGTCTCGTTGACCTCGCTCGTGGCCGCCGCTCTTCTGGGATTTCTGGTCGCGAGCCGGCGCGCCGGTTTTCCGCGATGGGGCGCCCTGTTCGGGATCGCCGCCGCCGGGGGCCTGCTCGCAAAAGGGCTCATCGGCCTGGCGCTGCCGGCCGCGATCACGCTTCCCTTCTGGTGGCTCTCCCGGGAGCGGCGTCCGCTTCGGGAATCGATCGGGCTCGCCGCGGTGGCGATCCCGTTCGGCGCCCTGGCGGCCTGGGCCGGTGGCGTCTTCGTCGGCGGTGGAGCCGGCGCGGTCCGGGAAGCCCTCTGGGACCAGCAGGTAGGACGATTCCTGGGCCTGGGAGCGCGGGAGTACTCGCACCACAGGAAGCCTTTTTTCTTTTACATCGCCGCTCTGCCCGGAATGCTCTTCCCGTGGGTCGTGTCTCTTCCGGCGGCGGCGCGTTATGCCTTCCGGCGCGACGAAAGGGAACCCGAGAGGGTGGCTGTACGGTCCCTGCTCGTCAGCGCCATGCTCGGCCTCGCGCTGTTATCCGTGGCGGGGACCAAGCGAACTGTCTACTTCCTGCCCATCGTGCCCGTGGTCGCCGCGGCGCTCGGGGGTTTCCTCGATCGCCGGCTGAGGAACGAGGAGGACGCCCCCGGTGCGGCCCTCTGGATTCAGTTCGTGCCCCTCGCGGTCTCGGCGGCGGCGATCCCTCTCGTGCCCGCACTCGCCGACGGGCGCCTGAGCGCGGCCGAAACTGCCGCAATGGCCTCGGTATTCCTCTTGTGCATTCTGACGGCCGTTTTCGTTCGGAAGAAGGCGACGCGGATGGTGGGCGCCTCGCTCGCGACAGCCATGGCGTCCCTTCTGATCCTGGACCTCTTTTCGTTGCGGCGGATGGATCCCGACGCGGGCGCGCGGAAGTTTTTCGCACGGGTCCAGAACCGCGTTTCGTCCACGGACTCGATCTACGCCTTCCACCTGAACGAGGACGTCCTCGGTCGGGCCTGCCTCGCCCTGCCGCGCCGCCCCATCGCGCAGTCCGACGAGGTACGCCTGGTGCGCGCATTGGCCGAGCCCGGAGCGTTCCTTCTGGCGGAAACACGTTCCATCCTGCGGGCGCAGAGGGAAGGGAAGATCCGGTTCGAGCCGGTCGAGCGAGGGAGTGCCGGGGACCGCTCGCTCGTCCTGTACCGCACCCGGCTCGAGCAGAGCGGGGCGAAGGCCTCACCCTGACGCGAGTCTCCACCCTCCTCTCTCCACTATGCTGACCACACTGATGCACGAAGAAGCGCGCGGCGAGCCCCGATGCTCGAGGCCCGCTGCGTCCGGGCGGCGAAGCCGCCGTGCGAGCGCGGTCCCCGACAGGTTGCGGCCGGCGGAGTGCAGCGGCAGATGTTGCCGGTGACGAGGCTCCTGGTGGCCAATCGCGGAGAGATCGCCCTGCGGATCTTCCGTGCGAGCCGCGATCTCGGCATCGAGACCGTCGCCGTATTTTCGGATGCCGATCGGACGGCGCCTCACGTCGCCGCGGCGGATTTCGCCGTGCGTCTGGGCCCGGCGCCCGCCGCGGAGAGCTATCTTTCCGTTGCCGCCCTGCTCGCCGCGGCCGCCAGGACGGGAGCGACGCTGGTCCATCCCGGTTACGGCTTTCTCGCCGAGAACGCGGCCTTTGCGCGCGCCTGCGTCGGCGCCGGCCTCACGTTCGTCGGTCCCGCGCCGGAAGCCATAGAGGCGATGGGGAGCAAGATCGAGAGCCGCGGTCGGATGCGCGCCGCGGGTGTGCCGATCGTCCCCGGCATGACCGCTCCGGCCGGAGACGCTTCCGAAGTCCTCGATTTCGGCCGGACCGCCGGTTACCCCCTCCTCCTGAAGGCGTCGGCGGGAGGCGGCGGGAAGGGCATGCGGCGCGTCGACGACGAGTCGGAGGTCGCGGCCGCGTTTGCGAGAACCTCCTCCGAGGCGAAGCTCTACTTCGGCGACGGGGCCGTCTATGCCGAGAAGCTGATCGACCGACCCCGCCACATCGAAGTGCAGGTCCTGGGGGACCACCGCGGCAACATCATCTCGGTCGGCGAGCGCGAGTGCAGCGTTCAACGCCGGCATCAGAAAGTGATCGAGGAATGTCCGTCTCCCGCCGTCTCGCCGCAACTGCGGTCGCAGCTCTGCGACGCCGCCGTCGCCGCGGCTCGCGCGGTCTCGTACACGTCCTGCGGGACCGTCGAGTTTCTCCTCGCGCCGGATGGGGCGTTCTATTTTCTCGAAATGAACACGCGTCTGCAGGTGGAGCATGCGGTCACCGAGGAGGTCTGGGGCGTCGACCTCGTGACCGAGATGATCCGCGTCGCCATGGGCGAGCCCCTGTCCGTCCGGGCGGAGGACCTGACTCCGCGAGGGCATGCGATCGAGTGCCGCATCTATGCTGAGGATCCCCGCCGCGGCTTCGCGCCGTCTCCCGGCACGATCCTGTCGCTTCGGCTGCCGGCCGGCCCGGGCGTTCGCAATGACGTCGGCATCGAATCCGGTTCCGTGGTCACGATCGACTACGACCCTATGCTCGGCAAGCTCATCGTGCACGGAGCCGACCGCGCGCAGGCCCTCGCCCGCCTGGCACGCGCTCTCTCGGAGTACGAGGTCGCCGGGGTGGACACGACCCTCCCTCTTTTCCGGCGGCTGGTCGCCGACCCCGACTTCGTCTCCGGAAACATCGACGTGCACTGGCTCGACCGCCGCCTCCAGCCGGGCTTCCTCGATCTGCCTCCTCTCTCTCGGGAAGAGGTCCTGCTGGCCGCGGTCACCCTGTCCGATTCCCCGGCGTCCCGCGAGACCGGCCGGCCGCCGGCCCCAGCCTCGCGCTGGGCGGACGCGGCGCGCCGCGAGTCTCTGCGGGGACTGTTGTGAAGGCCCTCGCCGTTTACGTGCTGCGGGAACGGGACGGCACTCCGCAGGAAATTCACATCGAGTCCGGGATTTCCGGCCTGGTCGCGAGCTATGCCGGGATTGTCGAACGGTTCGAAGCCGCAGCGCTTCCGGACGGCCGGGTTTCTCTGCTCTTCGAGGACGGCCGGCAGTTCTGCGGCCGCGCGCGCCCGGCGGCGACCTTCGGTGTCGAGATGTGGCATGCGTCGGGACGGCGCCCGGTTCGGATCGCCGACCCTCTGCGGGACCGGATCGCGCATGCGGCGGAGGAGGTTGGATCCCCGGACGAAGAGGAACATTTCCGGGCGCTCATGCCGGGCCGGGTGATCGAGATCAAGGTGGCCGAGGGCGATCGGGTCGAAGCCGGGCAGCTCCTCCTCGTCATCGAAGCCATGAAGATGCACAACGAGATTCGATGCGACCGTTCCGGAATGGTGGCCAGCGTCGAAGTTTCCACCGGGCAGTTGCTCGAGGGCGGGGCGCTCCTGGTGATCGTCCGGCCGGGCTCGGACGGGTCACCTCCGGGTTCGTCGCGCTAAAGAGGCCGTCCTCAAAAAATCCGGCGTCTATACTCCCCGAGCAAAAAGGGGGGTGGATGCGCCGACTCATTCTGGCTGCGGCGATAACTGTGATCGCGGCGGCTCGCGCGCCTGGTCAGTCTCGCTCGCTCACCGGCCCTTTCGACCCGATGGCGTTTTCGCAGCTGAAGGACTTTCAGGCGTTTCGCTCGTCGTCGAACAACGCGGACTGGAACTCCAACGACGACAGCAAGCGCCCGCTCGCGGGGGAGACGACGGTTCTGGCGGATTTAACGGGTCCCGGGATCGTGACGCACATCTGGGTGACGATCGCGGCCAACGAGTACGCGTGGCCACGGCTGCTGAGGCTGCGGGTGTACTACGACGGGAGCGCGGAGCCGTCGGTGGATGCTCCGGTGGGGGACTTCTTCGGCGTCGGTCACGGGTTCGAGCGCCCGTTGAACTCGCTGATGGTTCGGAACGGGTCGGACGGTCGGGCGCGCAACAGCTACTGGCCGATGCCGTTTCGCAAGTCGTGCCGGATCACGATCACCAACGAGGGGCGCCGCCGCGTCTCCAATCTCTACTACCACGTGGACTGGGAGAAAGTGCCGAGCCTTCCGGCGACGACGGCGTACTTCCACGCGCGGTACCGGCAGGAGCTTCCGGCAAAGAACGACGGCAAGCCTTACGTGTTTTTGGACGTGAAGGGTCGGGGGTTTTACGTGGGGACGGTGCTGTCGGTGGTGCAGGCGGAGGCGGGGTGGTTCGGGGAAGGGGACGAGCACTTCTACGTGGACGGGCAGAAGACGCCGTCGATCGAGGGGACGGGTTCGGAGGACTACTTCAACGACGCGTGGGGCCTGCACGTGGAGGAGGGGCCGTACTTCGGGGTGCCGGTCGCGGACGGGACGGGACTGGGATCGCGGATGACGGGGTACCGGTGGCACCTGACGGACCCGGTGCCGTTTACGAAGTCGCTGTATTTCGAGATCGAGCACAAGGGATGGACTTTCAATGCCGACGGGTCGGTGAAATCAGGGTTCGGGGAGCGCAACGATTTGATGTCGTCCGTGGCGTACTGGTACCAGGACGGGATCGCGACGGGGTTGTGGCCGGTGCCGTACGGGTCGGCGCGACTGCCGCAGGGGAACGCAAAGCAGATCGAGGTGGAGCAGTCGATCGGCCAGGTGAAGGCGGAGAAGGGGAAGACGTCGGTGTCGAAGGACCTGTTCTGGTCCAAGGACGTGCTGCTGTTCGAGGCGGAGGGGGCGGGATCGAAGATCGAGATCCCGTTCGAGGTGGAGGAGGAGGGGGACTACGAGCTGTACGCGGAGCTGGCGCGGGCGCCGGACTACGGGATCTACACGGCGCTGCTCGATGGCAAGAAGCCGGAGGCGACGGTCCTGGAGCACGAGCCCGGAGCGGACGTGCGTCCGCAGACATCGGTGGACGGGTACACGTACGAGACCTACGTCGGGTACGCGTACCAGGTGGGCTGGCCGCATCTTTCCAGGGGGCGGCACACGCTGACGTTCGTGTGCACGGGCAAGAACGCCGAGTCCGCCGGGTACACGCTGGGCGTCGACAACTTCATCCTGGCGAGGACGGGACCGGCGGGCTGGAAACTTGCCGAGAAAGCCGCCGCTCCCGCCGTCCCTTCCGACGTGCCGGGCCTGACCGCGGCTCTCGCGAGTCCCGATCCCGTCGTGCGCGGCCTCGCCGCGCTCGGCCTGCGCGAGAAGGGGACGGCGGCGCGGCCCGCCCTGGACGCGCTGGTGCGGGATCTCAAAGACCGCGAAGCGGGCGTCCGCATGATGGCGGCCAATGCGATCGGCGCGATCGGCCCGGAGGCGCGAACTGCCATTCCCGCGCTCCTCGCGGCGTGCCGCGCGCCGGACGAGGTCACCCATGTGCTGCGCGCGTGCGCCGACGCGCTCGGAACCCTCGGCAGGCCGGCCGCCTCCGCCCTGCCCGTCCTGCGGGATCTCGCGAAGAAGCCCCTGGTCCGCTGGTCCGCGGAACGGGCGATCGGGCGGATCCAGGGGAGCTCGTAGATGCGGATTCCGGGCGCGCCCTCTCCATCGCCGCCGCGCTCGCCCTCCTCTGGTCCGCTTCCGCACCGGCCCAGTCGTCCCTGACGGGGCCCGTCGATCCCCTCGCCTTTTCGCAGCAGAAGGATTTCCAGGCCTTTCGCTCGTCGTCCAACAATCCCGACTGGAGGCATGACGGCGGTCATCGTCTCGGGCGGAATCGACCTCTCCGTCGGGTCGGTGCTCGCCCTCTCGGCGACACTCACCGGCGACGGAGGGAGCGCGCCGCCTTCTCGATTTGAGAGTGTCAGCCGCGGCGGGTGGATTGACGGCGGCGCCGAGGCCCGGGCGGTCCGGCGTCTGACCGCGGAGACCGGGCTGCGCGCGGCGTCGCCGTCCGTCGCGATGGCGACGCTTTCGGGGGGCAATCAGCAGAAGGCGGTGCTGGCGCGCTGTCTCTTCGCCGGCCCGAAGGTCCTGCTTCTCGACGAGCCCACGCGGGGGATCGATCTCGCCGCGAAGGCCGAGATCTACGCGCTCCTGCGGCGGCTCTCCTCGGAGGGCTTCGGGATCCTCCTCTGTTCGTCGGAGATGTCGGAAATCCCGACCGCCCGGATCACTCTGAAGAACGCCCGCGCGGCGGCCCCGGAGGGAGGGAACCCGCCCCCGACCGTCGCATCCAAATAATTGAACCAACGTCCAAAATCCCGGTCCGGGAGGCCATCCCCGTGAGGGGTCGGCGGCGGTAACTCCCGCCCTGTCAACGGCACGGGGGAGTCTCGGCGAGCCTCCCGCGCTGGCAGTGACATTGCTCTACGTTCAGCGCGTCGGCACTAACGTCCACGAATCTCGAGTGGTTTTTAAGGAGGCTCGAATGAAGTTCGGATTCCGATTTACTTTGCTTCTGGCGGTGTGCCTGATCCTCGCTCCTCTCGCCGTCGTCGCTCAGACGACCGGGACGATCGAGGGCTCGGTCACCGATCAGAACGGCGGCTCGCTGCCCGGCGTGACGGTGGAGCTTGCGAGCCCCAACCTTCAGGGCACCCGCACCGCAGTCACGGGGAACGACGGACGGTACCGGTTCGTTTCGCTCCCGCCGGGCCGCTACACGGTCACCGGGAATCTGTCCGGTTTCGGCAACGTCCAGAAGACCGCGAACGTGCAGCTCGACGCGACCGCGACGGCCAATCTCCAGTTGAGCCTCACGACCAAGGAATCGGTCACGGTCACCGGTGAGGCGCCCATTGTCGACACCACGTCGACGACCACCGGAAGCAACTACACGGCCAAGGTCATCGACAAACTGCCGGTGGGGCGCAACTACGCCTCGATCGTGCTCTCACAGCCGGGCGTCCAGCAGGACAACGGCGAAACGCAGGGCCGGTCGCTGGCGCTGTCGATCTACGGCTCGACGTCGGCCGAGAACCTTTTCCTGATCGACGGTGTCAATACGACGAACGTCATCAAAGGCTTCCAGGGGAAGAACATCAACACCGAGTTCATCCAGGAAGTGGAAGTGAAGACCGGCGGCTATCAGGCCGAGTACGGCCGCAACACGGGCGGCGTGGTCAACGTGATCACGAAGTCGGGCGGCAACGAGTTTCACGGCGACGTGTTCGGCTACTTCAACAACGCCAAAATGCGCGCGGACATCAAGGTCCAGGAGACGGCGGCTTACACCGGCCGGGGCGACGTCCAGTTCTCGGAGGACAATCCGAAGAACGACCGGAAGGAAGGGGGCGCCGACGTCGGCGGCTTTTTCGTCAAGGACCGGCTCTGGTTTTACGGAGCGTATGACCGCGTCGTGACCAACATCGAGCGCGTCCCTCTCACGGGCCGGCGGGCCAACGAGCGGTTCGCGGACGACTTCACCTCCAATCTCTACGCCGGGAAGCTGACGCTCAACCTCGCGCAGGGGTCGACGATCGTCGGAACCCTCTTCGCGGATCCGCAGAAGGAAGTCGGCGCCATCAATCTGCCGGCGGGGACCAACCCGTTCAGCTACAACGGGCGGCGGGACACCGGCGGCGTGGACTATGCCGGACGCCTGAACCAGCTCTTCGGGTCATTCGGGATCCTGACCCTCCAGTACGGGCACCACACCGATCGCTTCAACACGAAACCGGACGGCCTCGATATCGCCCGCGTGGTGGACTTCACCCCGGGCGTCCACAGCCCTGCCCAGCCCGCGCAGGTCTTCGGGGGGTTCGGACAGATCTTCGGTCCCACCCGCAACAACGCGTCCAAGCGCGACCAGTACAACGGCAGCTTCACGGGCTACCTCGGGAGCATGGAGATCAAGGTCGGCGGCGACTATCAGAAGGACGACACGTTCGGCGCGACGTTCCGGACGGGCGGCCAGGGCATCTTCATCCGCCCCTGCACCCAGCGCGGCACGAGCGTGTGCGACCTGACGAAAGCGCCGTTTTATACGAACGCGCTCGGGGACCGCGTTCAGGTCTTTTACCAGCACTCCTATTTCTCCCCGAGCGGCACGGACCTGACGCAACTCCAGACCGCGCCGTTTGATACACCGAGCAAGCGCTACAGCGGGTTCTTTCAGGACCAGTGGCGGATCATTCCCACCCTGACGGTGAACGTGGGCCTCCGCTACGACACGGAAAACATCATCAAGGGGAACGGGGAAACGGCTTTCAAGCTCAAGAACGAGTGGGCCCCCCGATTCGGCTTCGTGTGGGACTTCATCGGCGACGGCACCTCCAAGCTGTACGGCTCGGCGGGCCGCTTCTATTACGCTCTCCCGACAGACTTGAACGTGCGCGTCTTCACGGCGAACACCTCCGTGACGGCCTTCAACTACAGCCCGACCGCGGTCAATCAGGATCCCGGCGCGCCCCGCAAACAGCTCGTGCAGGTCGGATCGTTCGACGGCGAGCCGGTGGATGCGGGTATCAAGGCGGCTTACCAGGATGAGTACACCTTCGGAGTCGAGAAAGCCCTCGACCCGACACTTTCGGTTGGCTTGAAGGGCACGTATCGGTCCCTGGGTCGGACGATCGAGGACCGCTGCGACCTCGACTACAACAGCCCGCTGACTCAGTTCAACTCGTGCGCCCTGACGAATCCGGGCAGCAACCTTCCCGGGGCGAACGGGTTCTTTCCGGGATACAACGGTTCCGCCAATCCGACGGACCCCACGGCTGGAAGCCCTGTGGCCGGGACCGCGATCCCCGACGCGAAGCGGATCTTCCGGGGCCTCGAGTTCACTGCCCGCAAGGCCTTTTCGCAGTCTCTCTGGATGCAGGCGTCTTACCTGTATTCGACGCTTCGCGGGAACTACTCGGGCGCGATCCGGACAGAATCCGGCCAGACCGATCCGGGCATCAACGCGGACTTCGACTACAACCAGTTTCTCCGGAACGCATACGGGAACCTCGAGCTCGACCGCCCGCACCAGTTCCGGCTCGATGGCGTGTACACGGCGCCCTTTGGCGTCGCGGTGGGCTTCCAGGCCTACGCGCGGAGCGGCGTGCCGACCTCGCGTCTCGGGTATTTCAACCAGTTCTACACGACGGAGCTCTTCCTGGATCCTCGCGGCACCAATGGCCGCACTCCGACGGAGTACGAGGCGAACCTGTCGCTCGCGTACAACATCAATATCGGAAAAGTGACGGTCACTCCGCAGCTCTATGTCTTCAATGTCCTGAACCGTCAGACCGTCACGGGAGTCGACCAGACGTTCAACCCGAGCGGCTCCTTCGTCACCCGTACGGCGAGCCCGTTTTATGGCCAGGCGGGCGTGGAGCCCGGGACGGCCGGACCGGATCGGACGCTCTGCACGAGCACGACCCCCTGTACGGACAACCCGGACTATCGCAAGGCGACGGCGCGTGTCTCGCCGCGGCTGTTCCGGGTCGCGCTCAAGCTTTCGTTCTGATCCTCACCCCGGTTTTTTTTCAAGGGGGCGGCTTCGGCCGCCCCCTTTCGTTTTCCGGCGGTGCCGGGCGTAAGATGGCGTTGCTTCCAACCTGACGGGAGGTGGGTCATGCACCGATCGGCTTTCGCCTCGCTGCTGGCGCTTTCCTTCGCCGCCGCTCTGTGGGCAGGCACTCCACCGGAGCTGTTCCAGAAAGCCAAGGCGCAGTTTCGACTCCATTCCTACTCCGACTCGCTTGCAACACTCGAGGAGCTCGATTTAAAAAGCCAGTCTCCCGAGAATGCCTCCTACAGGACCGCGCTTGCGCCGGGACTGGCGTTCTATCGAGGAGCCTGCCTCGCCGCCATGGGTCGAGGCGAGGAGGCGCGCGGGCAGTTCGAGATCTATCTCGTCTTTCAACCTTCGGCGGTCCTCGATCCCGCGCTGTTTCCGGCGCCCGTCCTCCAGGCCCTGGACGAGGCGCGGCGAGGCCTCACCGGCAGGCATGATCGGCCGGAAGAGACCGGGTCGGTTGCGGCCGCCTACCGCACGTTTGCCCGTCCGAATCCAGATGGGGGAGCCTCAATGCGCGAAGACTGGGCAGAAGGCCCGGTCCGGTTCCTGCTGTCGCCGGAAGAGCGCCGTAGCTTTGCCCGCCTGGCGGACCCGGTGTCGCGGAGCGAGTTCATCGTCGCCTTCTGGAAAGGGCACGACCCCCGTCCCGAGACCCCGGACAATGAGCTCCGAGAGGAATTCGACAAGAGGGTGGCGTTTGCGGATGCGCACTACGCGCAGGATGAAATTCGCGGCTCGCTGACAGATCGCGGAATGGTGTTCCTGCTTCTGGGGCCCCCGACCTACATCGGCAGGAAGCCGATTGCGACCGGGGAAGACCGTTCCGACCCCGCCGGAATGTCCCGTTTCAGCCGGAGTGACGTCACGGTCGCGCAGGCCGGGCTCGACTCACGGTCGTCGGGGCTCGTCGTCGACCGCATGACGGGGCCGAACAACAAACTTCCCGACGCGGCGGGGAATTGGCGGGAAGTGTGGCATTACCGCCGGGAAGTCCTGCCGAAAGGCGTTCCGTATCAGCAGGTCGATTTCGATTTCATCAGCCGGAAGGGTTACGGGAAAAACGTGCTCCAGCGCGAAGTCGCCACCTTGAACACCATCGAAGCGGCCCGCAAGGCACTCCTCGACCGGGCGGCCTGGATCCAGGCGACCCGGTAACGCGCGGATGGCAACCGGGAGGTGGCGTCTTCCGTCCCCTGCGAATCGCGGCCGCATTTCTTTGGCTTCGAGATCCTCTCCTGTCGGCGAACGGGGATCCATTATCTTGGAGCGAATCAAAATTGTGGTTCTCTGACTGTAGGGGCGCGAAGTCGGGTCGACCGCGAGATTCCTGGAACGGCACCGCGGGGATCCGTTGTCCGCCGTTTTCTCAGCTTGCGTTCGACCCTTCCCGGTTCTAGGCTTAACGAAAAGCCAGGCATGACGTTTTGATTCTCCGGAACAAGGTTCGTTGATTGAGTTTAAAGGAGGAGCGCATGAGATTTCGGTCCCGGTATCTCCTGGTTCTATCCGCCTGTTTTCTTCTTCTGGCAGCCCCGGCAGTCTTCGCTCAGACGACGGGCGACATCCAGGGGACGGTCACGGACGCGGACGGTAAACCCCTTCCTGGTGTCACGGTGGAAGCCGTCAGCGCGGTCGGGCAAGGGACTCGTTCCGGCGTGACGGGCAACAATGGAAACTTTCGCCTGTCCTCGTTGACCCCCGGAAGCTACAGGGTACGGTCGGCTCTCTCGGGTTTTTCAACCGTGGAAAAGACCGCCGTGGTCAGCCTCGGGGGCACGGCGACCGTCAACATGACGATGAAAATCACGGCGAGCGAGCAGGTCGTCGTCAGCGGCGAGGCCCCTGTTGTCGACACGACTTCGACCACCACGGGCTCCAACTACACCGCAAAGGTGCTCGAGAAAGTGCCGATCGGCCGTAACTATGCGTCGGTCGTCCAGCTCCAGCCGGGCGTCCAGCCCGACACGGGCGACCGGCAGGGACGAGGCCTGGCGCTCTCCATCTACGGGTCCACCTCGGCTGAGAACGCTTACGTCATCGACGGCGTCAATACCAATCAGGTCGAGCGCGGTGTCCAGGGAAAGATCATCAACAACGAGTTCATCCAGGAAGTCGAGGTCAAGACCGGCGGCTTCCAGGCCGAGTACGGCCGCGCGATGGGCGGCATCATCAACGTGATCACGAAGTCGGGCGGCAACGAGTTCCACGCCGACGCTTTCGTCAATTACAGCCCGAAGAGCCTGCGCTCGAACCAGCGGCACGACACGAACACACCGGAGGGGGGAGATACCTTCAACACGATCTTCGACGGCGTGCGCGACACGGATTACGGCGCGGATGTCGGCGGATACGCCGTCAAGGATCGCTTGTGGTTCTTTCTCGCCTACAACGGGGACAACGGCCGGATTGACCGCGTGCCCCAACAGGCGAGGTCGGTGCTCGGTCAGCGCTTCGAGCAGAGGTCCTATTACAACCTCTTCTCGACCAAGCTGACGTGGAACATCGCGGAGGGCTCTTCGATCGTCGGAACCTACTTCCGCGATCCGGAGCACCGGGAGGGGGCGATCTTCACGCCAACGGGGACGAACGTCAACCAGTACTCCGGGAGGCTGGACGTCGGTTCCGACGATTACGCGGGCCGCTTCAACCAGCTCTTCGGGTCATTCGGGGTCTTGAACCTCCAGTACTCCAGGCACCATGACCGATTCCTCTTCTCGCCTCTGGACCCCGAGGCGATCCAGTATCGCGACCGCACGCACCCGGAGGACTACCCTTTCTTCCCCACCTCGGGCGGCTTCGGGCGCGTCGCCGGTTTCCGCTATCACAATCTGGGCGACCGGAAAGCTTATGAGGGCGCGTTCACGGCATTCGTCCAGAATCACGAGGTCAAGTTCGGGGGCGATTACGTCAAGAACGTGACGGCGGCCATCACGAGCTACACGGGCTCGCAGCGTGTGCAGGTCCGCAACTGCAGCTCGAGCTCGACATCCGTCAGCTACTGTCCCCCGGGCGAAGGCACCAGTTATGTCAACACGCGCGGTGAGACGAAGCGCGTCTACTTCCAGCACGACTTTTATGCCGAAGCGCTCGGCTCCCTGACACCGGTGCACGACAGCCCGACCGCGCCGCCGACCAAGGCGTACTCGGGTTTCATACAGGACACGTGGCGCGTCACCCCGAGGTTCTCCGTAAATCTGGGCGTGCGCTACGACAATGAGAAGGTCCAGAACGCGGACAACGTCACCGTCATTAACCTGAAAAACGAGTGGCAGCCGCGCCTGGGGTTCACGTACGACTTCGTGGGCGACGGATCATCCAAGATCTACGGCTCCGTCGGACGCTTCTACTACCTCATCCCCAACGATCTGAACGTGCGGGTCTACGGCTCGGAATTCGACACGTCGACCTACAACTACTCCCGGACGTCGACCGCCACGGGCACTCCCGGTACGGGCCCGCCCAACCGCAAGTCCCTGTTTCAGGGCGCCACGGCAGAGCCGGTCGACAACGACCTGAAGGGCGAGTATCAGGACGAGTTGACCCTGGGCATCGAAAAGGCGCTGACGCCGACCTTCGCGGTCGGGCTCAAGGGAACCTATCGCAAGCTCGGACGCGCCATCGAGGACCGCTGCGACCTCGATTACTCGGCACCGATCAACATGTCTTCCTCCTGCGCCATTCAGAATCCGGGTTCCAATCACCGATGGGCGGCCGGTTCCTCGAGCCCGGAAGGGGACTTCCCCTGGTGTGACGCCGCGGGATCGGATTTTGTCTCGCCCACGGCGGGGCAGTGTTTCGCGAGCGGGGCTCCGGCGGTTCCCGCCGCGACCCGAAAGTTCAAAGGAATCGAACTGACCGCCCGCAAGACCTTCAGCCAGAATCTGTGGGCCCAGTTTTCTTACCTGTTTTCGCAGCTTCGCGGCAACTACGACGGTGCGGTCCGGGTGGCCTCCGGTCAGACGGACCCCGGCATCAATGCCGATTACGACTATCCCCTTTTCCTGCGGAATTCTGACGGTCGGCTGTACCTCGACCGCCCTCACCAGCTTCGGTTGGACGCCGTTTACACCGCTCCTTTTGGTCTTACCATGGGATTTGGCGCCTATTACCGCAGCGGGCCCCCGGTTTCCCGCAACGGCTGGTACAACGACTTCTACGGCAATGAGCTTCACCTCGTCCCGCGAGGAAGCGACTTCACGGTCAGCGGAGGGCGGCTCCCCAGCCAGTACGAAGCCAATCTCTCGTTGGGCTACTCCATCAAGATGGGCAAGGTCTCTGTCACTCCGGCGGTCTATATTTTCAACGTCCTCAACCGGCAGGGCATCACGGACGTCCAGGAGGATTTCAACCCGCAGGGGACGTTCTGCGAAAACACGGCGGGGTGCACGCCCGCCAACACGCCCGACTACACGCAGAGAAACTTCGCTCGCCTTGGGACCCTGAAATACGGCGATCCGCTCCCGGACAAGGACTGGGCCAAGCCCACCACCCGTCAGGACCCGCGCACGGTCCGTCTCGCGGTCAAGGTTTCTTTCTAGTTTTTCGCCGGGGTTTCAGTCAGAAAGGGGGCCTCGCGGCCCCCTTTCGCTTTGACCTCCGGTCCTGCGCGGGCGTAGCATCGTGGCCTCGTCCGGGAGGTCACTCATGAAGCGCGCCCCTGTTCTGGTGCTTCTCGCGTTTCTGCTCGCGAATGGCTCTTCGGCGTCCCCGGAGTTGTCCCGATTCCTCCAGCGGGCCAAGGAGCAATTTCGGCTTGCCGCTTACGATCGCGCTCTGCAAACGCTGGGAGAACTCGAGGCCGAAAGCGCCAAACCGGGCCTGGAGCGGGATCGCGCGGTCCTCGAACCGGTTGTCGCCTTTTACCGCGGCGCCTGCCTTGCGGCGCTCGGCCGCCGCGCCGAGGCCCTCGCCGACTTTCAGCGCTACCTGGCTGTTCGGCCGAATTCGAGCCTCGACCCTGCGCTCTATCCAAAAAAGGTCGTGGTCGTTTTCGAGGAAGCGCGCAAGCGCGCGCGCGAAGGGCAACGGGAAGGAGAATCGGAATCGGACTCCTTTGCGGCGGCGTATCGCGAGTCTCGCCGCCCGGAGGCCGAAGCGGGCGGCGCGCTCGGTGAAGACTGGACCGCCGGGCCGGTCGGGTATCTCCTGACCGCCGAGGAAAAGCGCGATTATGAGCATTTATTGGACTCGATCGGTCGGTCCGAGTTCGTCACCGCCTTCTGGAAGTCGTGCGACCCGAGCCCGGAGACGCCCGAGAACGAGTTTCGAGAAGAGTTCGAGAAGCGCGTCGCCTTCGCCGACGCTCGTTTGACTCAGGGAGAGACGCGGGGAAGCCTGACGGACCGCGGCATGGTCTTCCTCCTGCTCGGCCCGCCGACCTACGTGGGTCGAAAGCCGTTGACCAGCGGCGAGGACCGGAACGAGGATGCCGCCCTCTCTCTCTACCGGACCTCCGACGTGCGCATCGCATCGGTCCCGGGAGGGAGCCGGTCTGCGCAGGTCGCGCGGGTGGAAGCCGTCACCGGCCCGGGGACGCGGGTCAACGAGGCCGCTTCCAACTGGCGCGAGGTCTGGCATTACCGGCGCGAATCGCTGCCCGCAGAAGTCCCGTACTTCCAGGTCGACTTCGAGTTCCTGACGAAGAGAGGCTACGGAGAAAATATTCTCCAGCGCGAATCGTCCGTGGTGTACACGCTCGAGAAGGCGCGACACGTATCCCGCCGGGGGGGGAACGCGACCAACGGCCGCGGCGGTCCGTGAGCCCGGTCCCCCGGGTCGACGCCTCCAGCGACATTCGCCGCTGAGATTCGAGCGGGCCGGCGGGGCGAAGCAGAAAATCCGACGGTCGAGGCAGTCGGTCCGGCAATGCCCGTCTGCCTCCGTGTTAAGTTCCGCTTCGTGCGAAAGGTGTTGCTTCTCGCCTTCCTGTGCGGGTTCGCCTCGGCCTCGCAGGTCAGCGCCGCCGCCGCCACGCGCCAGCGGATCCTGAGCTACTTCGGCGGGTGGTATTCGTATCTCCCCGGGTCGCGGGTCTCCGCGACGGAGACGCGTGAAGTCATCCTGACGGGCCTGGAAACTTATCGGATCGAGCGGCACAGCGAATCCAGGGCCCACCAGGAGGCGAACGTCGCGTTCTTCGACCCCGCGCGCGACGAGGTTTTCGTTGGCGATGTCTTTCACGACCCGAACCGGGCCGCGGCCCGTCGGCCCTTCGACTCCGCGAAAGACCTCGGGAACGTCGAAGCCTCGTTGCGAGAAGCGTTCGGACTGCCGGTCGGGGTCACCACGGACGAACCTCGAAGGGGAACGCTCATTCCGTTGACTGTTTCGATTGACCAGCAGAAAAACGCCTTCGCGACGAGGACGGGTTTCGTCTCGACCGACGGAGCGACGCTGCTGCTCGGCGAATTCCATCCCCTCGGGGAGAGCGCCGGTGCGTTTCGCCGAAGACTGCTCTCGCAAAGCCCCTCTCCCTCGAAGGCGCGCGGCGGCGCGTTCGCGGTCGTCGAGTTCGTCGATTTCGAGTGCGAGCGGTGCCGCAAGCGCTGGCCCGAGGTTCAACTTGCAGCCAGCCTGCGCGGCGGCACGGTGGAAGCGCGTTTCCTGCCGCTCGTGAAGACGCACGACTGGGCCTTTGCCGCCGCCGAACAGGGCGCCGCCCTGGCGGCCACCGGTGCCGCGGCGTTCGCCCGCTACGAGGAGGCGGTTTTTGCCCGACAGGAGAAAATGACCGCCGCCGCCGCCCGGGAGCTTGCGGCCGACATCGCGGAAGCCGACGGACTGACTCAGGCGTACGAGCTGGAACTCACGAGCGGCCGCGCCCGGCAGCGCGTGCTGAGCGACATCACCCTGGCGATCCGCCTGGGAATCGGGGGAACGCCATCCTTCGTGGAGAACGGAGTGTTTGTCTCCGGCGAGCATGATCTGCTCGAGACCTTCCTCGCGGAGAGGTACCCTCTGGCTCCGACTGAAGACCGCGCCCGCAAAAATCCGTGACGCGCAGGCCGACGCCGCGGGTGGCTCTCGCGCGACGCGCGTCGGTTGCCCTGACCCTGCTTCTTTCGGCGGCCATCCCGGGCGGCTGCGGCGGAAGCCGGGAGACGACCGGGTCCCGCCCCTCGGCGGTCTCGCCGGTTGAGGTCCCATCCCCGGTGGAGAGCGCCGATCCTCCGAAGCGCGCAACGCGCCCCGCCGGTGGCACAGCGCCTGTCCTCTGGCTCGGGCTCGACGGTCTGGACTGGGAGATCCTCGACCGGTTGTCCGGTGCCGGCAGGATGCCCAACTGGAAAAGGCTCGTCGCGGAGGGTTATTCCTCGCGGCTCTCGGCTTTCGTGCCGATTCTCTCTCCGGTCCTCTGGACGACCGCGGCTACGGGAGTGGGGCCGGACGTTCATCGGGTTCTCGATTTTCAGGAAGTGGATCCAAAGAGCGGGCTGAAGGTTCCGATTTCCGGCCTGTCGCGCGCCGTTCCTGCAGTCTGGAATCTCGCTTCGGCGGCGGGCAGAAAAGTCGGGGTCGTCGGATGGTGGGCGACGCATCCCGCGGAACAAGTCAACGGGTTTTTCATCTCCGATCACGCGAGCCCGATTCTTTACGAAAAGGCCTCACTCTCCGGCGTCGCGTATCCCCCGGGGCTCGAGGCAGGCGTTTCCCGGACGGTGGAGCGCGAGGGGCATCCGGGATCCGCCGACCTCGCGCGCTTCGTGGAGATACCTTCCGCCGAGCTCACGCGCAACCTGGAGAGCGGGCAGGGAATGGACAACAAAATCGTGGCGCTGGCGCGGATCGTCGCCGCGACGCGCGTTTATCAGAGGGCCGGGCGAGATCTCTACGACAAGAATTTGCCAGACCTGATGATGCTCTACATCGAGGGGACGGACGAAATCGGACATTTTTTCGCGCCCTTCGCCGAGCCCAGGCTCTCCTGCGTCTCTGAGGAGGATTTTGCCCGCTACCGCCGAACGGCCGACGTCTACTACGGCCTGATCGACCAGATACTCGGACAGTGGATGCGGCGCGCCGCGGAAGATGGGGCCACGCTGATCGTCCACTCCGACCACGGTTTCAAGTGGGGGGGAGATCGCCCTTGCGATCTTTCTTCGTCCGGGTGGAGCACGGCCGCTTACTGGCATCGCCTGGAGGGTGTCTTCGCCGCCTGGGGAGCGCGCGTTCAGCCCGGGAAGGAGCGTGGAAAAAAGCCATCGATGTTCGACGTCGCGCCGACCGCTCTGGCCCTCCTCGGGCTACCTCAGGACCGCCGGATGCGGGGCCGCCCCATCTCGGAAGGATTTCGGGACCTGGGACCTCCCGTCCGCAAGGATTTGTTCTCGGGTGTGGCGGTGCGTCGCGTGGTGGCCGCGCCGATGTCGGCGACGGAGGCCAACGAGTACTCGAAGAAGCTGCTGGCGCTCGGGTATCTCTCCGGGAGCGAGGCGAAACCTCTGTCTCCGCCGGGGGGGGACCTCCCGGGCATGACGGAAGGCGCCTGGAACAACCTGGGCCTTTACCTGCGGGAGACGGTCGAGAATCTTCCCGCCGCACGGGAAGCCTTCGAAAAGTCGCTGGCGCTCTCTCCCGGTTACCACTCGCCCATGTTCAACCTCGCAATCCTCTCCCGGGGGGTTGGAGACGACGGCCGCGCTCAGGATTGGCTTTTTCGCTCGTTTGCGGCGGGACACGCGGAACCGGAACGGACGCTCGTCGGATGGATCAACTGGTACGAGGAGAATCGTCCGGCGGCTGTGGTCCCTCTGCTGGAGGAGGCGATCAAGCGATACCCGGCCAACGAGGTCTTTGCGCGCACTCTCGCGCTCTATCGCTTCAAGCGCCAGGATTGCCAGGGAGGCTATGGACTGCTGGCTCCGTTCGAGGTAAAGACTTCGGACCCGAACACGCTAAACTCGCTCGCGCTCCTCGAGACGTGCCTGGGGCGACGGCAGGATGCGGTCGCGCTGCTGGAAAGGTCGCTCTCGATCCAGCCGGACCAGCCGGGAGCCGTGGAATCGCTGAACATTTTGAGGCGCGGTCATCCCGTGCCCGGTATGAGAAAAGGAATTCAATGAAGCGTCGACTGGCGGAGACTGCCATCTTTTTTGCTCTCGTTGCCGCGGCCGCCGCTTCCGCCGGCGCATCGAGTCCGAGAAAAACAGCTCAGCCGCCTCCGGCGGGGAAAAGGAAAGCCCCTGCGGCCGCTCCCTCGAATCCCGAGGTGGCGGCGTATGCGGCGAAATTCCTTTCTTTCGATCCGGAAAGCCGAGTGACGGTGGAGAAGTCGACCGAGACGCTCCCGGGGTTTCAGTCGTGGAAAGTTCACCGCAAGGGACGCTACGAGAAACTCAACGTAGACCGGGTCTTCTACGTGTCCGACGACGGCAGGTGGTTCTTCGAAGGGGATTCGGTGACCAACCCGGCGCCGCGGCCGGTCCGCTCGGCCGCCGACCTGGCCTGGGTGGGAGAGAAGCTGGCGGCGGTGTTTCGTACGAAGGTGACGCCTCAGCTCGCGCCCGAGCGCGACGCCGCTCCCTACAAGGGCGTCCACGTCGCCATCGAGACGGGGTACGGTGTCGTCCGCCTGCCCGGATATGTCACTGCCGACGGCGCGAGATTCCTCCAGGGGGTGTTCTGGGATTTCCGGATGGATCCGCGCGAAGAACGGCGCCGGCACATCGACCTTTCGGCGGGGCGCGCCAGCGGAAAGCCCGACGCGGCGGTTTCGATCGTCGAGTTCGCCGACATGGAGTGCGGCTATTGCAAGATGCGCGGCCTTCAGATGGACCGGTTGCTCGAGGTGAACGCCGGCATCGTGAATGCGCGCCGCCATTACAAATTTTTCCCGCTCTGGTTCGGGCACGTGTGGGCGATGAAGGCCGCATCCGCCGGTGACTGCATCTTCAAGTCCGCGGGGGCCGCTCCCTTCTTCCGGTTCAAGGAGCAGGTGTACGCGCGGCAGGAAAGCATGACTGTCTCGGGAATCGACGAGATCGCCGTCACGACGGCGGGCGCGGAGGGGATTTCATCCGCTGATTTCCTCGCCTGCTATCTTCAGGAGCCGAGCTTTTCCCGCGTCCGGCGCGAGATCGACGAGGGCTACCGGCTGGGCGTCAACTCGACGCCGACGTATTTCATCGACGGGACGCAGATCACCTGGACCGAGGACAAGGTGATGGAGGATTTCCTGCGGACCCTCTTTCCGAAAACGAAGTCCATCAGCTACGGCGGGAAATAGCGGGTTCGTGAATCTGAATCGTGCGCCGGGCGCCCCGAGAAACCGCGGCGGGGGTTTCTAGCAGGCTGCTGAAAAAGGGTGTGGGATGGCGTTGCGAGCCGCCGCAACCGCAGGGTGGACAGGCTTTTGCTCCCGGAGTCGAGAAAACGATCCTAGAGTGGGAACAAGGTGAGTCGATGAGAATGCGAAATCGATGGCGAATGCAAAAGCCTGGACACTACGCCCGCAGGCTTTTTTCAGCAGCCTGCTAGGAGCGTGTCCGAGTAATGGCGGACGAGGGATGTGATGTGAGTTTTGGGTGTCTGGACATCATTGGTCAGCCAGCGATGGAAGCAAGTTGTAGGGAGATCGCGATGGTGAGGGATCGAGAAGGTCGCGTCGAAGGAGG
>JBBSGZ010000007.1:0-56715 GCA_038253555.1 Thermoanaerobaculia bacterium | reverse complement strand
TGCGCGCGGACTTTGAAGCCGGCGGCACGGCCGCATCGGACGGCGGCCTTCCGCCGGGAGCCGCGTCGTCAGCATTTCGGGTTCCTCCGCCTTGCGCGCGGACTTTGAAGCCGGCGGCACGGCCGCATCGGACGGCGGCCTTCCGCCGGGAGCCGCGCGGTGTGCGCGCTCCTTTCCCGGTTAAACTGGAGGAAATGCTCGAAATTGCCCGGTGGGGCGCCGTGGTCGAGCTCCTCGGGCTCGCCGTCCTGCCCCTGCTGCGCGCGGCGTTTGACAACCGCCGCGACGCGGCCCTGTTGTCGCGCCCGGCCGGCCTCGCGCTGGTGGCGTGGGGGGGGTGGGCCCTGTCGCTCCTCCCGAAAGTCCCCTTCGACCGCCGCGGCCTGATCGCCGCCGCCGCTCTGTTCGGTGTGCTCTCCTGGGTCGTGGCGCGGAGGAGCGGGCCGCGTCCCCGTGCCCCGTTCTGGGGGCCGGAGGAGAGCCGGGGCGCCCTCCTGTTCTGGGCGCCGGCGGCCGTGTTCCTCCTGATTCGCGCCTGCCTCCCGGAGATTCTCGGGCAGGAGAAGTTCATGGACCTCGCGTTCTTGAACTCTCTGGCCCGCAATCCGGCGATGCCCCCGCCGGACCCGTGGATGGCGGGCGCCACCATCAACTACTACTACTGGGGCTACCTGCTGGCCGCGGCCCTCGTGCGGCTTTCGGCCATCACGACGACCATCTCGTACAACCTCCTCATTGCGACGTTCGCCGGCTACTCGTTCGCCGCCGCGGCGTGTCTCGGGTTCCGACTCTCCGGGGGCCGGCTTCGCGCCGCCATGTGGGCGGGCGTTGCGGCCGTCTTCGCGGGAGACCTCGCGGGCGCCTTCGACGCCTGGAAGGCCCCGCTCGGGAAGGGCTTCGACTACTGGCACGCATCGCGCGTGATCGGGAGCGGAAACACCATCAACGAGTTTCCTTTCTTCACCTTCTTCCAGGCGGACCTGCATCCGCACCTCCTCGCCTTCCCGTTCTTCATCGCCGCGTTCGCGGCCGGCCATCGCGTGCTGGAGCGGCCGCCGGTGCCGTCCGCACCCCCGCTGCCCCGCGCCGGAATGGGCTGGATCGCCGGCGCGTGGCCTTTCGTTCTTCTGGCGTTTCTGGCAGGAACCGCGAGGGCCGCGAACAACTGGACGCTGCCCGCGCTGGCGATCCTCCTCGTCGCGGTCTGCGTCCTCCGGGCGGCGCCAGGCGGCGGCCGCCTCCCGGCCGCCGCCGCCGCGGCATGGGGCGCCATCCGCGGAGGGGCGCTCCTCCTCCTGTCGCTCGTCCTCTGGTACCCGTACTCGAAGTCGTATGCGCTCCCCTCGCGAGGGCTCGGCCAGGCGACGCTGCGATCCGGGTTGCTCGAGTTCCTCCTCTTCTGGGGGCTTCTTTTCCTTGCCGCGGCCATCGGCCTTTCGACCGGGCCGCCGCCCGCCGACGAGCCGGCGCGCCGCCGGCGGGATCTTCGCCGCGCCTTGGCCGGAGCGGCCTCCCTCGCCGCGGCGTTTGCCACGGGCACCCCGGCGCTCCTCATCCTGGTTCCGCTCGTCCTCCTCGCCGGAGGTCTCGCGTGGAAGGCGCTCCGGGCGGACGACACGGAGTCGCTCTACGCCGGGTGTCTCCTCCTCCTCGGCCTCGCCATGGTCGCCGGATGCGAGTTCGTCTACTTCCGCGACTCCTACGGGCAGGATCTGCAGCGGATGAACACCGTGTTCAAGTTCTACCATCAGGCGTGGCCGCTCCTGGCGATTGCGGCGGCCGTGCTTGCGGAACGCGCCTGGCGGTCGGAGGGGCGCCTGCAGAAGCCGGTCCGAATCGCTCTCGGCGCCTCGATCGTGCTCGCGCTCCTCTACCCCGCCGACGCGCTGCTCTCCCGCCTGCGAGCGCACGAAGGCCGCTTCACCCTCGACGCGTTTCCCTCCCTCTTTCAACGCGCCGGCGGCGACGCCGCGGCCGTCCAGTGGCTGGAGACCCACGCGAAGCGGGACGCGGTGGTGCTCGAAGCCACGGGCGACGCGTACAGCGAGTACGCGCGAATCGCCTCCCACACGGGGATTCCGACGGTGCTCGGGTGGGCCAACCACGAAGGCCTCTGGCGGAGCAACGATCAGGAGGTCTCCGATCGATCTTCCCTGATCCGCTCGTTCTACGAGGGCGGCGACGAGCACGTGGCTCTCCTCTTCCTCAAGCGTTACCGGGTTACGCACGTGGTCTTAGGGGACCTCGAGCGCCGCCTCTATCCCTCTGCCGACAGGATCGCCTCCTATCCGTTCCTCTCCCCGGAGCTGCGAGGCCCGACCGCGGTCTACTCCGTCCTCGCCGGACCATGAAGATCGTGATGGCGCTCGATTACTACCGGCCGAACGTGTCGGGCCTTTCGGTGTATGCCGAGCGCCTGGCGGGAGGCCTCGCCGCGCGGGGCCATGGATTGACGGTCGTGACCCACCGGCATGTTTCGTCGCTGGCGTCGGAAGAAACGGAGGGACGGGTCCGAATTCTCCGGGCTCCCGTGATGCTCCGTGTCGGGAAGGCGCTCTTCTCTCCCGGTCTCCCGGGGATCGTCGCGCGGGAGCTCGACGGCGCCGACGTCCTTCACCTGCACTCCCCGCTCGTCCCGGCGGTCGCGCTCGCGCGGCTGGCGCGCCGGCGGGGAACGCCGCTCGTCGTGACGTATCACTGCGACCTCCGGCTTCCACGGGGACTCGGCGGGGCGCTTCTGGAACGCGCTGCCCGGATCTCCCAGAATTACGCCCTCGAGCGGGCCGCGGCGATCGTCCACTCGACGCGCGACTACGCGGAGAGCGTTCCGGCGATCGCCTCCCGCATCGATCGGTTCGTCGAGATTCCTCCGCCGCCTCCCTCCTCCCGACCGGCCTCTCAGGGCGCCACGGCGGCGGCGCTGCGGGAGAGGTGGCAGATCACGGGAGCGCCGGTGGTCCTGTTCGCCGGGCGCTTCGCCGCGGAGAAAGGGCTGCCCGATCTCCTGCGGGCGTTCGACACGGTGCGCGGACGTTTCCCCGCGGCGGTGCTGCTCCTCGCCGGCGAAAAGGACCGCGTGCCCGGCGAGAGCGTGGGCCGCCGGCTCGACGTCCTCTCGAAGGACCGCGGCTCGGGGATCCGGATGCCGGGGCTGGTGGCGTCCGAAGACATGGACGGGCTCTTCGATCTCGCGGACGTGCTCGCGCTGCCTTCCACCAACAGCACCGAATCCTTCGGGATGGTTCAGATGGAAGCCATGCTGCGGGGCGTCCCCGCCGTGGCCTCGGACATCCCCGGCGTGCGGCAGCCCGTGCTCCGCACCGGCATGGGCGAGCTCGCCGCTCCCGGCAATCCGGATTCGCTGGCAGCCGCCCTTCTGCGCGTCCTTGCCTCCCCCGCCGCGTACCGGAAGAAGGCGCCCGCCGCGCAGGCCTGGTTCTCTCTCGAGAGGACGGTCACCGCGTACGAGGACGTGTACCGGCTCGCGTCGGGCGGCCGCGCCGCGCCGGTCGAACCGGTCCGCTACAATGGAACCCGCTCTCCCTCATGATCCAGCGGCCCAGTCTTCGACCGCCGGGAAACTCCCATTGACCGCTGCCGCGCAGTCTCTGCCGCTGGCGGAGCGCGAAAGGGCGCTTCTGTTCTCGCGGTGGCGCTATTACCTGGCGTCGATCCCGACGCTCCTCCTTCGCATCCGCAGCTGGCCCGCCGTGCTGGCGATCTTTGCGGGACTTCCCGTGAAACGCCCCGTGACGATCGTTCTCCAGGACGGCAGCCGCTTTCGGGTCCGCGGCCGGATGGACGTCTGGATCATCAAGGAAACGTGCCTCGACCGGGACTACGAACGCGGCGCCGTCGCCGTAGAAGACGGGTGGACGGTGGTCGACATCGGCGCCGGCTCCGGCGACTTCGCGATCTCGGTTGCGAGGCGCAGCCCTCGCTCGCGCGTGTTCGCGTTCGAGCCTCTCCCGGAGTCGTTCGAGCTCCTCTTGGAGAATTTGAGATTGAACGGTCTGTCCAACGTGACCGCGTTTCCCGAAGCGATCGCGGGCCGGCAGGGCGAGCTGCTCCTCTACACGAAGACGGGACTCGAGGGCCAGCACCGCACCGCGCAAACGGCGACGCCCGAGACGGGGGGCGCACTGCGCGTCCCTTCGATCAGCCTCGAGGCGGCGTTCGATCGCTCCGGCATCGCCGTCTGCGATCTTCTGAAGATCGACTGTGAGGGCGGCGAATACGACATCCTGTTCGGCGCGAGCGGGGAGGCGCTTTCCCGCGTGCGCCACATCGCGATGGAATTCCACGACGGAATCACCGCGCATTCGCACGAAGACCTGGTTCCATATCTCGAAAGCCATGGATTTCGCGTGCGCACGCGGCCTAATCCCGCGCACGCGAACCTCGGGTTCCTTTTCGCCGCGAACAGGCGCCTCGAAGCTTGACGGCCCCCGGCACCGCGTCTCACGCGCCGCCCGAGCGTGATCGCCGGCGCGCCCGCGCGATCTTCCTCGCCATTCTGTTCGCGGGCGCGCTCCTGCGGTTCGCCGGCCTCGCCTGGGACGACGCGCACCACCTCCACCCGGACGAGCGCCACATCTCCATGGTCGAGGAGAACCTAGAGTTCCCGAAGAGCGTCCGCGAGTACTTCGATTCCGCGACCTCCCCGCTGAACCCGTACAACCGCAAGCACGACTCGTTCGTCTACGGCACGCTCCCGCTCTTCGTGACGAAGGTCGTCGCGAAGTTTCTCCACAGGCCGGGGTACGACGGCGCCTATCTCGTCGGCCGCGCCCTGTCCGCCCTCTTTGACCTGGCGACCGTCTGGCTCACGTACCTGATCGCCCGCAGATTCGCGGGCCGACGCACCGCGCTCGCGGCCGCCGCGCTCATGGCGTTCTGCCCTCTGGGCATCCAGCTCTCGCATTTCTGGACGGTCGACAGTTTTTTGACGACGTTCGTGGCGGCCGCGCTTCTCGGGTCCGTGCGGATCGCGCAGGGGAGGTCTTCCTCGGGCGGCGTGGCCGCGACCGGTGCCGCGCTCGGGCTCGCCGTCGCCTGCAAGATCACGGCGCTCGCGCTGTTCGGGGCCGTCGGTGTAGCGCTGCTGGTCGAGGCCGCCGCGGCGGGAAAGGGAATCGCGCGCGCCACCCTGCGCGTGGTGTTCCGGAGCCTGGTCGCCGCCGCGGCGGCGTACGCCGCCATTCGTCTCGCCCTCCCCTACGTGTTCGCCGGCTGGAAGCTCGATCCCCGCTACATCCGCGACATGCAGGCGCTCATGGCGCTGTCGAAGAGCGTCGCAGGATTCCCGCCGGCACTCCAGTGGGCGGGACGGACGATCGTGTTTCCCCTGAAGAACTTCGTCCTCTGGGGCGCGGGACCGTTCTTCGGGATCGCGGCGCTCGCGACTTTCGGCGCGGCCGTCGTGACCTGCTGGCGGCGCGGGCGGCGGCCGCTCCTGCCGCTTCTCTTCTACGCCGCCGTGGTCTGCGCGTACCACGGGCTCACGCTTTCAAAGTCGATCCGGTACTTCTACCCCGCGTACCCGGTTTTTGCCGTCGTCACGGCGCTCTTTCTCTTTGGGCTGGTGGAGCGCCCTTCGGCGTCCCGGCTGGCGCGGGCTCTTCCGGCGCTCGTGGTCCTCGGAACCGTTCTCGCCGGGGTCGCCTTTTCGGCCGTGTACCGGCGCCCGCACACCCGCGTCGAGGCCTCGCGGTGGATCTACGAGCACGTCCCGGCTCCCGCCCGCTTCTCGTCCGAATCCTGGGACGACGCGATTCCACTCCCCCTCCCCGGATACGAGGCGAGCCGCTACGAAGGGCCCGCGATGGACCTGTGGGGGCCTGACAATCCCGCAAAAGCGGAGGCAGTCGTCGCGACGCTCGCCAGAACCGACTGGCTCGCGATCACGAGCAACCGGGTCTACGGGAACATCACCCGCCTGCCCGCCGTGTTCCCGATGACGACGGCGTATTACCGGGCGCTCTTCGAGGGGCGTCTGGGGTTTGAACGCGCCGCGGACTTCACGTCATACCCGTCGCTCGGTCCGCTCCGTTTCCCCGACGACCGGGCCGAGGAGCAGTTCACGGTGTACGACCATCCGCGCGTGCTTCTCTTCAGAAAGACGCCGGGTTTTTCCGAAGGCCGCGCGCGCGCGATTCTCCTCGCGGCGATGCCCGTAACACCGCCCACGATCTGGGAATGGGAGAAGGCACCCCGCCGGAACCGCCGCGTTTCGGAATCCCTGGTCCCGGCCCGCCAGGCGGCCTCCGACCGGGTCTCGACGGCCGAACGCGCCACCGGGTCCTGGGGCGCCGCGATCCTTTTTTACCTCGCGACCGCGCTCGTGGGATTCCTGGCGCTCCCGCTCTCCACGGTGGTCTTCGGCGCTCTCCCCGACCGGGGCGCGGGAGTCGCGCGGATCGTCGGGCTGGCGGTCGCGACGTACGCGCTGACGGTCCTCGTCCAGGCACGGCTTCTCGCCAATGGGCGCGGGGCCGCGGTGACCGGCCTCGCGCTCCTCGCGCTGTTCTCGGCGGTCTCGCTGGCCGCGCGCGGCCGCGCGGTGCGGGAGTTCTGGCGCGCAAATACCCGCGAACTGATCGAGACGGAAGCCGCGTTCGCAACGGGATTTACGCTCTTCGCCGGGCTGCGCGCGCTCAATCCCGAGATTTTCTGGGGCGAGAAGCCGATGGATTTCTCGATCCTGAACATCCTCGTGCGAACTCCCGTGCTTCCCGCGTCGGACCCGTGGTTTGCCGGCGCTCCTCTCGGCTACTACACGTTCGGGCACGAGATGGTCGCGCTGCTCACGATGCTGACCGGCCTCTCGACCCGCTTCACGTTCAACCTCGCATTCGGTCTCCTCGGAGGCGCCGCGATGTCCGGCGCATTTTCTCTCGGGCGGAACTGGACCGGCCGCCACCGCACCGGTTTCGCGGCGGCCGCTTTCGTGGCGCTTCTCGGAAATCTCGCCGGCCTGCGCGAATGGCTCCTGAATCAGCCGGCGCGGGGCGAGACCCGACACCTCGACTGGCACTATTTCTGGGCCACGTCGCGCGTCATCCGCGACACGATCAACGAATATCCTCTCTGGAGTCTGACGTTCGCGGACCTCCACGCGCACGTGTTCGCGATCCCCCTGTTTCTGCTCGTCGCGGCATGCGCTCTCGCGCTGCTCCGCCGCGCCGCGGTCCGCGGCGCCGGAATCCCGTCGATCGCCGGGGCCGCCGCCGCTCTCGGGGCGGCCGTGGCGGCCCAGGCGCTGACGAACGCCTGGGACGTCCCGCTGCTCGGAGGTCTCCTCGTCCTGATTTCCGCGGCCGTGGCGTTTTCGACCGGCGGTCTCTCACCCGCCGGAATCGGACGCGCCCTGTTGACCTTTGCGATTTCGACTCTGACGGGGCTCGCCCTCGTCCTGCCGCTCTGGGTGCACGGCGGCGGGGCGCCCGGCCATGGCAGGAACGACGCGCCGGGAGCCCGGGGGACCGACATCCTGACGGTGTTCGGCGTCTTCATCTTCCTCGCGGTCGCGTGGTGGCTCGTCACGGCCGTCCGGCAGGGAACGCCCGGACGCCGGGGACGGCTCTTCCGCACCGCGGTCGCCCTGCTCGCGTTCGCGCTGCTCACGAGCCTCGCCCTTCGCCTGCCGGACGCCTTCTGCGCGACGGGCGTCCTGCTGTTCCTCCTGGCAGCCATCTTCTTCGTTCGCGCGCCCGAGGACCGGCTCGCGTGCGGCTTCCTGGCGACCGCGTTTTTCCTGATCCTGTTCACGCAGCGCTTCTACATCTACGACCGGATGAACACGTACTTCAAGCTCTACCTCGAGGCCTGGCTCCTGTTCGCCGTCGGGTGCGCCGTGCTCGTCTTCGGGTCCCCGGAGCGCCCCGGATCGTTCGCTTCCTGGCCCCGCGCGCTGCGCGCTCTCGCGATCCTTCTTTTCGGCGCGGCTCTTTTCACATCCGCGTCGGGCGCCGCCGGCGCTTTGACGGCCAACCGGCCCTCTCTGCCCGACGGCGTGCGGGCCTCCGCGCCCACGCTCGACGGACTCGCATACCGCGAACGGTGGCACCCGGGCGAATACCGCGCCGTCGAGTGGCTCCGCCGGACGATCCGCGGAACGCCCGTCGTTCTCGAAGCGCAGGGTCCCTCGTACCAGGAGTTCGGCCGCATCTCGATGCTGACGGGCCTGCCGACGGTGCTCGGCTGGGACTACCACGTGCAGCAGCGCGGAAACCCTCCCGCGCAGATCGATGCGCGGCGCGCCGCGGTGCAGGACATCTACACGAGCTCGAAGGCCTCCGCGGTCGAAGGACTGCTTCGCCGCTACCACGTGGGATATGTGTACGTCGGAGCCCTGGAGCGCAAGACCTATCCGGCCGCCGGGCTCGCCAAGTTCCGGACCGCGAAGGACCTCTTCTCTGTCGCGTATGAAAACCCCGAGGCGGCCGTGTACCGCGTGGCGGGCGGCGATTCTCAGGACGTCGTCGCACCCGAGCGCGAGTCACTCCCTGTTCCGTCCGCCGAGCCGGCGAGTCCGGGAGCCGCCGCTCCCGACACGGAGCCCGAGGAGGCGCCCGAAATCGAGCAGAGCGCGGCGGAAGGCACCCCTGCCTGGGAACGCCTGAAGGAGCCCCGCGGCGCCGCGGTCGACTCTCGAGAGCGCGTCTGGATCGCCGACTTCGGCCACTCGAGGCTGCGCGTGTTCGACGCCCGCGGCGGATTCCTGGGCGGCTGGGGAGGCCGCGGGGCCGGGCAGCACGGATTCCGAGAACTCTGCGCCGTCGCCGCTCGCGGTGAAGACCTCTACGTCGCGGACACCTGGAACGGCCGTGTCGAGCGGTTCGATCTGACGGGCAAATGGGTCGCCGCCGTCTCCGAGCTCTACGGGCCCCGCGGGGTCGCCGTCGGTCCGGACGGGCGCGTGTGGGTCTCGGATACGGGCAACCATCGCGTCGTGGTCTACGAGCCGGACCTGACGGGCGGAAAAGTCATCGGACAGAAGGGATCGGGCGCGGGACAGTTTTCGGGACCGATCGGGATCGCGATCTCATCTTCGGGCCGCGTTTACGTCGCCGACACCGGCAACCGCCGCATTCAGTCGATCGATCCCGACGGCAAGATCACGGGAGCGTGGCCGGTTCCCGGATGGGCAGACGGCGCCGAGCCGCAGCTCGCCGCCTCGGACGCGGCTGTGTATGCGAGCGACCCTCCGGGCAACGCGGTGCTCGAATTCTCCCCCGAGGGAAATCTCCTGCGCCGGATCGTCGCGGACGCCTCGGGCAGGGCCTTCTCGCGGCCTTCGGGACTCGCGATCAGCCCGTCCGCCCGTATCCTTTACGTCGTCAACGCGGGTAATTCGTCCGTGTCCACCCTTCCCCTCCCCGAAAGGAAGAGCCGATGATTTCCAGAGCATCCCTCCGCGGGACGCGGATCGCGGCGGTCCTCTGTCTGTGTTTAGCGGGAGCGGCTGGCTGCGGACGCGGTGAGAAGAAGGGAGTCGTCGCGACGCCGCGGGCAGAGGCGCCGTCTCCGACAGCCGCCGTCGATCTCTCCCCTCACATTTCAGAGAGCCCGTCCACGGCCGCCGGCCCGTTCGGGTCACTGAAGTTTGAGCGAGGGATCGCGGTCGACGAGAAAGGCCGTCTCTGGGTCGCCGACTTCGGCAACGCCGCGATTCGGGTATTCGACGCGGCGGGCGCCCTCTACGGCGGATGGGGCGGCCATGGCGAAGGCACCTGGGCGATGAAGGACCCCTGCGGCATCGCGGTCCACGGTTCCGACGTCTACGTCTCCGACACCTGGCGCACGGGCGTCGAACGATTCGACGCCGCGGGCAGGTTTCAGGGAAAGCTCGCCGCGGACCTCTACGGCGCTCACGGCGTCGCGGTGGGGCGGAACGGGACCGTGTACATCGCCGACACCGGCAACAACCGCGTGCTCCTGTGCAAGGCCGATCTGACGGAGCCGAGGGCCGTGGGAAAGTCCGGCGCGGGGCCGGAGCAGTTCGCCTCTCCCGTCGCGGTGGCCGTGGGCCCCTCCGGCGATGTGTACGTCACCGACACGGGGAATCGGCGCATCCAGGTCCTCGACGCCTCCGGCGCGTTCAAGACGATCTGGAAATTTTCCGGATGGGGCGCGGACGCCGAGGCGTACGTGGAGACCGACACGGACGGTTCGCTCTACGTGAGCGACCCGGTCGGCCGGTCCGTCGTGAGGCTCGACTCCCACGGCGTCGAGCGGCGACGCTGGACGACCGACCAGTCCGGAAAGTCGTTTCTGAAGCCGACCGGCGTCGCCCTCGACCGGAAGAAGCGGATCCTTTACGTCGCGGATACCGACTCGAGCTCGATCGCGCGGATCTCCGTCGACGGGAAGTGACGCACTTCCCGGGCGGCGTCCAGCGAGGCCAGTTCGTCGGTTCTGCGACGAAACGCCGCGCTCTGCTGGACAACGGAGGCCGTATCTCTTACGTTATGAGGACAATCGACGATTTTTAAGAGAAGGAGACTCATGACATCGCGCACATCTTCGGATCCGCGAGGGAGGCGGGAACGCCTGCCGGTCCTCCGGATCGCGGCCGCGGTTCTCGTTCTCGCGCCCTGGCTCCTCACTCTGTCCTGCCGCAAGACTGAGAAAATGGGCGCCGCAGGCGCTCCCGGGAATGCGGACGCCGGCGGCGCTGCCGTCGCGGCGAAGCCGACGGAGACCCTGCCGGTCGCCCCCGGCCCCTCCATCCAGGCGGCGGCGGCGCCCAACCAGGCGCCGTGGGCAGCATTGAAGTCTCCGAGCGACGCCACCTTCGACGACAAGGGGCGCCTGTGGGTCGTGGACCAGGGAGGCTCCGCTCTGCGCCTGTTCGACACCGCCGGCGGAGCCCTCGGCGGCTGGGGCGGCCGGGGCACGGGCGAATACGCCCTGAAAGATCCCTCCGGCATTGCGATCCACGGCGACAACGTCTACGTCGCGGACACGTACAACACGGGAGTCGAAGTCTTCTCCCAGGCGGGCCAGTGGAAGGGCAAGAGCTCGGCCGGCCTCTACAACCCGCACGACGTCGCCGTCGCCGCCGACGGGCAGGTCTGGATCACCGACACCGGAAACGGCCGGGTCGTCCTCTCCGGAGCGGATCTCGGAAACCCGCGCTCGATCGGAAAACAGGGCGCCGGACCGGAGGAGTTCTCCGCTCCGATCGGGATCGGCATCGGTCCGTCGGGGGACGTGTACGTCGCGGACGCCGGCAACGGCAGGATCCAGGTCTTGAACGCGCAGGGCCATTTCAAGGCGAGCTGGAAGTTCACCGGCTGGGGCCCGAACGCGGAGCCCTATATCGACGTCGATCGCGACGAGACTCTCTTCGTTTCGGATTCGGTCGGCAACGCGGTGGTGCACCTGGACCGGGCCGGCCGGGAAGTGCACCGATGGACGGCAGACGACGACGGCAAGAAGATGCTGCGCCCCCGCGGCCTGGCCGTGGACCGGAAGAACCGCATCCTTTACGTCGTGAACACCGACGCGAACGCCATTTCCCGCATCCGGCTCGAGAAGTAAGCCACGGTGGATCCCATCCCCTCTCCGGCGGTCGGCGGCGAACTGCCGGCCGACTCGCCGTCCGTAATCCCGGGGGCCGCCTCGTCGAGTCGCCGGCGGATCGCGTACCTCCTCTTCGCCGCGATTCTTCTCGTCACGCGGTTCGCCTTCCTCGGCGAGCGCCCGCTGCACCACGACGAATCGATCCACGCCTTTCAGTCCTACACGCTGTCGCGCGACGGCACCTGGCGCTACGACCCGGCGTATCACGGGCCGTTCCTCTATTACGCGAACGCGCTCGTTTACAAGATCGCCGGAGCGACGAACGTCACGGCGAGGTTCCTCCCGGCGGTCTTCGGGGTGGCTCTTACTCTCTTCGCGATCCCGCTCGCCACGTGGTTCGGGTTCGAAGCCGCCGTGGCCTTCGCGCTCCTGATCCTGATCTCGCCGCACCTGGCCTATTTCTCCCGATTCATCCGGGAGGACCTCTACTCGCTCGTCTTTACGTTCGGGACGATCGTCGCCTTTCGCCGGTTCCTGGAGACCGATCGATCGCGATGGCTGACCCTTTCGGCGGTCTCTTTCGCGCTGGCGGGCGCGACGAAGGAGAACGCCTACATGACCGGCGTTCTCTTCGTGCTGTTCGGCGTCTGGGTGTTCTTCGAACGCGCCCTGGCCAGGCCGGCCGGGACGCGGGACGCCACCGCCGCCGGCACCGGCACCGGCACCGGCACCGGAACGGCGGCCGCGGTTGGCGCGACGGTCGCGTGGATGCGGCCCCGCTTCGTTCCGATGCTGATCGCGGCGACCGTCTTTCTCTGCATCTGGTCTCTGCTCTACACGTCCTTCGGGCGGTACCCGGGCGACTGGCTCGCGATCCCGAAAGCCGTCAAATACTGGATGGGCCAGCACGCGATCGCGCGGATTCCGGGCCCCTGGTACTACTACTTCCCGCAGCTCGCGATGTACGAAACGGGCACTCTGGCGGCAGCCCTTCTCGTTCTGCGCCGGCGGGAACTCCGTCGCGATCCTTTCGTCCGCTCGGTCGCGTGCGCGATCGGCGCGATCGGCGTTGCCGCGCTCGCCTCCGAAGCGGTTCACGGTCCCGCGGCGAAGTGGATCGTGCTCGCGATCGTCACCGCGGGAGGCATTGGCGCTCTCGTGCTCCTGAGCCGCCCTTTCCCCGACGCGGAGCGCGCCGCCCCTTTTCTGAGGTTCGTCGTCTACTGGGCGCTCGCCTCCCTCGCGATTTACGGGTGGGCCCGGGAGAAGGTCCCCTGGCTCACGGTCCACCCGCTCCTGCCGGTCACGATCCTCGCGGCGATCGGACTCGCGGACGTCTGGCGCGACCGCGCCCGCAGCGGCCCGCGGCTCGGCCTCGCCGCCGTCGCTCTTCTCCTCGCCGTGAACGCCACCGGCATGTACCTCGCCTGCTTTCGCTATGGCGCGCACGACATCGCGAAAGACCCGGGACACGCCGAAATGCTGGCCTACGTTCAGACGTCGCGGGACCTCGTTCGCGCGCTCTCCTCTGTCGAGAAGGCGAAGGCGCGGATGGCGGCGGGACAGCCCGTCATCACCGTCACCGGCGAGGCATCCTGGCCTCTGACCTGGTACCTCCGAGACGTGCAGACCCGGTGGCTGACGCGCGTCGAAGACACCTCGACGCCCATCATCGTGTCGGACTGGGATGCGGACGGCGGCCTCCAGAAACAGCTTGCCGCGAATTACACGGCGACGCGGGTCCCGATTCGCGCCTGGTGGTTCCCCGGAAAGGTCGCGGCCGACGGCAAGAATCCCGCCCGCCCGACGGCAGGAGACGTGCTGCGGTACTGGCTGTTCCACGAGATCTGGAGCCCGATTGGCTCGCAGGACACGACGTTCTTCGTGCGCAAGGATCTGAACGAAGGCACCGGGCCGCTGCCCGCCGTCAACATCGTCCTGAAGGATTCGACCGCGCGCGACTACAACGGCGAAGCCGGGCTGGTCCCTCCGCTCAAGACATGGGGCGCGCCCGGCTCGGGCGCCGGGGAGCTTGGCGAGCCGCGGGGAATCGCGGTGGACCGGCAGGGCCGCCTCTACGTGGCCGATACCAAGAACAGCCGCATCGAGGTGTTCGAGCCCGACGGCAGGTTCGTGCGCCAGTTCGGGTCGAAGGGTGCGGGGCCCGGAGAGTTCAACGAGCCGTGCGGCATCGCGGTCGATGCCGACGGAGACATCTGGGTCGCCGATACCTGGAATGCGCGGATCGCGCGGTTCTCCGCGGTCGATGGCAAGTTCATGGGCGCGATCGGCGGACCGGAGAACGCGTTTTTCGGGCCGCGAGCCGTGGTCGTGTCGCGGGGATTCGTGTACGTCGCGGACACGGGAAACAAGAAAGTGGTGCGGTTCGACCGGGACGGGAAACGCCTGAACGACTTCGGCAGGGACGGAAGCGGCGCCGGGGAGTTCGTCGAACCGGTGGGCCTCGCGGCCGACGCCTCAGGAAACATCTATGTCGCCGATACGGGCAATCACCGGATCCAGGTCTTCGACCCCGAAGGGAAGTTCCTCCGGCAGTTTCCGGTGTCCGGCTGGAAGGACTTCTACACGGAGCCTTACCTCGCGCTCGCGGGCGACATTCTGCTCGTGACGGACGCTTGGGGCGGCCGGGTCGCGGCGTACGACTCCAAGGGCGTGGCCCGGCGATCGTGGAAGGCGGACAAGGACTTCAAGCAGCCGACCGGGATCGCGGTCGACGCGTACGGCCGAGTGACAGTCACGGACCGGGGGACCAACCGGATCTTCTCCTGGGCGCTCCCCTCCGTTCTCCCGTGATCGAGGGGCGCGCCTGAGCGCTCCGCCGCCCGCCTCGCCCTCGCGCGCGCCCCGCGCCGAGTGGATCCTGTTCCTCCTGGCGCTCGCGGTCTACGCGGCGACGCGCTTCATCGGGATCTCCCGGTACCCGATCTTCTTCTTCTGCGACGAAGCCCTGCAGGGCAACCTGGCGTCGCAGCTCCTGCACAATCATTTCCGGGATCACACCGGGACGTTCCTGCCACCGTATTTCTTGAACGATCGACGCTGGGCCGTCAGCCTTTCGGTGTACCTGCACCTCCTTCCGGTCGCGCTTTTCGGCAAGACGGTGGCCGTGATCCGCTCCACGTCGGCTGCCGTCTCCGTGCTCGGCGCCGCCGCGGCCGGCCTGGCCCTGAAGGAAATGCGCAATCGGTTCTGGTGGGGTGGCCCTCTCCTTCTCGCTCCGATCCCGCTCTTTTTCGTCCACGCGCGGCTCGGGTTCGAGACGGCCATGATGGCGTCCTTCTATTTCTGCTTCCTCTGGGCCTATTTCGTCTACCGGGGCCGGGACGCCCGCTGGCTGTACGCGGCGCTCGCGTTCGGGGCCGCGACTTTCTATTCGTACACCGCGGGCCAGGGAGTGATGCTCGTGACGGGCCTCGCCCTGCTGCTCTCGGATCTGCGATACCACCTGAAACAGAAAAAGACCCTCTTAGTCGGGGCCATCCTGTTTTCCCTCGTGCTCGCCGCGCCTTACATCCGTTACCGGCGGCTTCATCCCGGGGTGGTCCGGGAGCAGCTGGCGGTCCTCGATTCGTACTGGACCCACCCGATTCCGCTGACGGAGAAGCTCCGGCACTTCGGGCGCAACTACGCGGCGGGCCTCGACCCTCGCTACTGGTTCCGGCCGAACGGCTCGGAGATGCCGCGCCACAGGATGGACACTTCCCCCTTCCTGCCGGTGTTCCTGGCGCCGCTGATGGTCCTCGGAATCGGGATCTGTCTCTGGAAGGCGCCGCGCTCCGCGCTCCATCGGGCGGCGCTGATTTCTCCGCTCGGGGTCCCCTTCTCGGCGGCGGCGGCGGAGCTGCAGATCCTCCGCCTGATGGCGATGGTAGTTCCGGCGGTCCTCCTGTCCGCGATCGCGATCGACCAGCTTCTGCGCTGGCTGGCCCGCCTGCGCGTGCCGTATACCGCGACGGCGCTCGCGTGCGCCGCGAGCCTCGCCTTCCTGAGCGCGAAGCTGACCCGCGACGCGCTCGTCCAAGGCCCCACCTGGTTTCACGACTACGGCCTCTACGGAATGCAGTGGGGGGCGCCGCAGATCTTCGAAGCGATCCGGCAGGACCTCCCGGCTGGCCGATCGACCTTTCTGCTTTCCTCCGCCTGGTCCAACAACCCGCAGGAGTTTCTTTCGTTCTTCCTGCCCGCCTCCGATCAGGCGCGGGTCCGCATCGCGGACGTTCGCGCCTGGGAACAGCGGGAGCAGGCCCTCGCCGGAGACGAGGTCTTCATCATGACCCCGGAGGAATATGCGATCGCCACGGAGAGCCGGAAATTCCTCGTCTCCCCTTCGCTGCGGACGATCCCGTACCCCGACGGCAAACCGGGTTTTCGGTTCGTGCGGCTGCGATACGTCCCGAACGTCTCCGAGATCTTCGCCGCCGAGAAGGTGTCGCGCGCGGTGTTGCAGGAAGAGACCGTCGCCGTCGGCAAGGAGACCTGGGCCGTGCGCCACTCGAGAACGGACATGGGATCCCTCGACGCGCTCTTCGACGGGCGCCCGGAGACGATTTCCCGCGGCCTCGAGGCGAATCCCTTCATCCTCGAGATCCGGTTCCCGACGGCGCGGGCGGTGGCCTCCGTCAGCGTGTCGCTCGGCGCGATGGACCAGGCGAGACTCACGGTGAAGGCCACCTCGCCCTCCGGGGAGGACCGGGTCGGCAGCGTGACGGTCCCGAACCGGCCGGCCCTGCCCTCGACCGACGTCCGGCTGCCGGGAGGAGCCTTCCTGTCCGCGGGGGTCCGGATCGAGATCGCGGATGGCAACGGCGTCGACCCGACGCACATCGAGATCGGCGAGCTGCGGATCAGGTAGCGGAGGGCTTCAGCTGGCGCGTCCCATGCCGGGAATTCGCGCCCCCGACGGTTTCAGCGCGGGCGGCGCGCCGCCGCGACCTGTTTCAACTGCTCCGCCCGGCGCATTTCCCCCTTCAAGTCGAAGAGATACTGAAAGACCCTCCGGATCGTGCCGAGCATCTTGAGGGGGCGGTGGATGCTCTGCCCCGCCTCCCGCGGGAAGTGCCGCACCACGACCTCCGCGACCTTCCAGCCGGCGATGCGGCAGCGCGCGTAAATCTCGTCGCCGACGAAATTGATGCGGTGACGGATCTCGATGCGCCGCGCGACGTCCCGCCGGAAGGCGCGGCATCCGCCGTTGATGTCGTGCAGCGGCGAGTCGAGCAGCAGGTGCGAAAAGGTATTCAGCCCTTTCGAGAGCACGAGCCGAGCCAGGGGATCGTGGCGCTTCTTCTTCCACCCGAAAACCACGTCGGCCCCCGCGTCGATCGCATCGAGGAACCGGGGCGCATCGGCCATGGTGTGCTGACCGTCTCCATCGACCACCATCACGACCTCGCCCGGCGTGTTTCGCAGAGCGGTCTCGGTCGCGACCGCATACCCCTTGTTGCCGTCGTGGTGGAAAACAGAGACGCGGGGATCCTCCCGGGCGAGCTGATCCGCGATTTCGCCGGTCCGGTCGCGGCTCCCGTCGTCGACGACTAAAATCCTCCAATCGAGTCCCGGGACCGCGGAAAGCGACAACACGGCCTCTGCCACGGTCTTCGCGATCAGCTCTTGCTCGTTGTAGGCCAGGAACGCGACGCCGAGTCGGGGCTGTTTCTCAGTCGACATATCTCCCTTTTTAAGCGCTCCCGGGCGACGCCCGGTTCGGGTGCGTCCGCCTCCCCGCCCGGGAGGTGGGCCACCCGCGATCTTCAGGACTTTCGGTGGAACTGACGCAAACGGCAACCGGGAATCGTCGCTTCAGTGTAGCAAACCGACTTTGAGCGCGCTCGCCCGGCGAATCCGAAGGTGGTCAGAAGCCGGGACCACGCCGGCAACCGACGGCCGCCGGAGTCTTAAGAGCGGCTCGCCGCTTCGGCGATCACGGTCTCCTCCGCCTGGTGTTCGCGCCAGTGGCGGAATGCGACCGAAAGTATGGCCACCACCGGAATCGAGAGAAACACGCCGGTCAATCCGCCGAGCTCCGCCCCGCACAGAATCGCCAGGATCACTGCCAGCGGGTGCAGGTGAATCCCGCGGCCGATGATGCGCGGGTACACGACGTAGTCTTCGATCAGCCGGAGGACCGCGAGGAAGAGCGCGACCGCGAGAGCCTGGCCGGGCGAATGAAAGAGCGCGAAGATCACGGCGACGCCCCCCACGGTGAGCGGCCCCGCCAGCGGAATGAACTCGAGCAGCCCCGCGACGATTCCAAGGACGACGGCGTACGGAATCCCGATCACCGCGAAGCCGATCGTGCAGGCCGCCCCCACGAGGACGCACGCGATCAACTGGGCGCGGACATACGCCGCGAGCGCGCTGTTGACGTCTTCGAAGAACTCCCTCCCGCGCCAGCGCAGCCGCCCCCGGGGAAAGAGCCGCAGCGCGGACTGCCGGAAAGAGTCGGCGTCCTTGAGCAGAAAGAGCGCGAGGATCGGAACGAGGACGAGCCAGGGCAGGTATCCGAGCATCCGCCCGATCCACGGGAAGATGCCGCTCTTGAAGGCGGTGGCGCCGGACGAGTAGGCCTGCTCGAGCGCCCCGTTGATCGCATCGCGTGCGCCGCGGGGAAAATGTCCCCGCTCGTAGGTCTGCCACGCGTGGAGGCGCGCCTGGGCTCGCGTCAGATACCCGGGGAGCTCCCGGGTCAGCGCCTCGAACTGCGCCGTGACGACAGGCAGCAGCAGCCACACCGCGAGAGCAAGGGCCCCGAAGAGCAGGAGATAAACGGCTCCGATCGCGGCGGGGAGCGGAAGCGAGCGGGGCTGCCCTCTCAGGCGCACGGCCCGGCGGAAGAATGCGACGAGCGGCGCGAGAAGGTAGGCGAAAAAGACAGCCAGGATGACGAGCAACAGCACGCCCTCGAGCCGGTACAGAACCCGGAGCGACCCGACCACGACGAGCACGAGCATCAGAACCTGAAATGCCGAGCGGAGGACCGGCTCGCGCGCCGGAGGAGGTTCGCCGGTCGCGGGGCGGTCGTCGGACATCGTTATCAGGAGGCGCCTCGCGGGGTTTGCCGCGGGGCAGGTCTGGATTTGGGGCGGCGGGGCGGGGTTTGCATTACCGAGGGATCATGACATCTCAGCTTCTCAGCACTTTCGGGCGCGGGTGGGACTCGCTCGCGTTTTGCATTACCGATCTATCACGACATCGCAGATTTTGAGCCGCGCGGTGTTCGCGCTCCCTCAACCATAAATGATCCAGCCCGCGGCGACCACCCAGCCGACGACGAGGAACAGGATCCAGGGATCGTCGATCAGGAGCGCCTGCGTGGGATTCCCGCCCCCGCCCCGCCGGTAGACGAGTCGGACGTACCGCGCGACGCCGAGCACGACGAAAGGAATCGTCAGGGCGAACGACCGCCCCCCGTGGAGGACCCGGGTGGACGGCACGACGCTGTAGGCGGCATAGCTCGCAACCGTGGTGAGCGCCGTGACGATAAAAAGAAAGTCGAGGCCCTCGGCCCCGTAGGACGCCAGGACCGCGCGGTGCTCGGAAGAGGACTGCGCGTTGCGGCCCGCATGCTGCAGCTCCCACTGGCGCTTTCCGACGACCAGGAACAGCGCGAGCAGGTAGGCGCACCCCATGAGAAAGGCGGAAGGCGGGAGGCCGGCGAGAGCGGCGCCCGCCAGGGCGCGGAGAGGCAGCCCTGCCGCCACGATCAGCGCCTCGAGGAAGGGCACCCGCTTCAACCAGAGGGAGTAGGCCGTCATGAGCGCGACATACAGGGCGCACCAGCTGCCGAAGGAAGGCGAAAGAAAAAATCCGGCGGCGAGACCCGCGGAACCCGCGAGCGCCGCAGCGGCGAGCGCGACCGGGGCCCCCAGCGTCCCGGCGGCGAGCGGCCGGTGGCGTTTGACCGGGTGCGCCCGGTCCCGCTCCCGGTCCATGACGTCGTTTACGAGATAGATGGCGCTCGTCAAGGCGCAGAACACCCCGAGCCCGGCCGTGGCGAGAGCCCACCCGCGGGCGGTCGAAAGCGCTCCGCCGAACAGAAACGGCAGCGGGAGGACCAGATTTTTGACCCATTGCGCCGGACGCGCCGACACGAGAAGGGCTGAGAGAGCGGAGCGCGAAGAGGCCGGGGGAAGGGCCGCCGGCGGACGCGGTTCGCCTTCCGATCTCGCGGCCATGGATCATTCATTGTACGCCACGGGCCGGCCGGCTCCGTGTCGGACGCGCTCAGCTCCGCGGGCTCGCGCCGCTCGGACCGCGGCCCCTTTCTGCCGGCCGCCCGCGTCGCGAGTTGCGCCCCTCGGCCCGCGCGAGGTCTTCCTTCTGCAGGGTCTTGTTGATGGCGAACCCGGCCTTTGCCCCCTCCGCCGCGGCGACGACGACGAGCTGCACGTCTTCGGACGCGTCCCCCGCGACGTAAAGGCCGGGCACGCCGCTCCCCTCGAAGCGGTCCGTCCGAACAGTTCCTCGCGCGTTGAATTCGCACCCGAGCCGTTCCGCGAGCGGAGAGCGCTGGTGCTGTCCCGTCTTGAAGAACATGGCGCCGCGGTCGAGCGGGTCGCCCCCGGCGAACACGATGCGCCGCAGCCGGCCGTTCTCCCCCTCGAGGCGCGCGATCGGCTCTTCGCGGATGGGAATTCCGAGGCGGTGCAATCGCGCCCGGTCCCTCGGCAGAAGGGTCGCCTTTCCGCCCGTGCACAGGACGACGTCGGCGCTCCATGTCTTCAAGGCGAGAGCCAGACCGTAGGCTTCCCGGTCGGGCCCATAGGCGGCGAGCGGTAAATCCTTCGACTCCCAGCCGTCGCAGTAGGGACAGTGGAAGAGACTCCGTCCGTACATCTCGGCCGCGCCTTCGAAGTCCGGCAGGCGATCGACGACGCCGCTCGCGAGCAACAGGGTTCGAGCCGAGACGACGCGGCCGTCTCCGAGAGTGACCCGGAACCCGTCCGGGGCCAGAGCGGCGTCCGTCACCTCGCGAAGAATCATTTCGACGCCGTACGGCGCCAGCTGCTCGCGCCCGATGCGGAGCAGCTCCGCCGGCTCGATCCCGTCGCGGGTCAGAAATCCGTGGAGCCCGTGAGAGGCGAAGTTACGGGGTTTTCCGACATCGCAGAGGAGCACGCGGCGGCGGCAACGCCCGAGGATCAGAGCCGCCGACAGCCCGGCGGGACCTCCTCCGACGATGACCGCGTCGTAGGCGGAGGGGGCGGTGGTATTCAAGGACAAAGGCGCACCGGCGCCGGTTCTGCAGAGCGCGTGCCACCGCAAGACCGCGCGGCCAGACGCGACAGCTGCGCCGGAGGATCTGCCCGCAGCAACCGGGGACATTCATCGGGGGCAGGTGCGGGATCCTCGGGAAGATCCGCAAGGGCGGCATGGGGCGCGATCTACAAGGTCCGCCACCGTCTGTGGGACGAGATCCGCGTCGTCCGTCCTCATCACCTTGGGTGAAAAGATCGATGACCAACGAGGGTCAGGGTGAAACCGGTGTTCAGCGTCGCGAGAGCTTCCGATACTGCTGGAGGTGCCGGAGCGCCGCCGCCGTTTCTCCCAGCCGGACGCAGAGATGCGCGGCATTGTAGTGGGCGTCGACGTTCTCCGGGTCGAGCGCCAGCGAGCTCGCGTAGGCGTCGAGCGCCGCGCGCGCATGCCCGATGTCCTCGAGCGCCACTCCGAGATTGAAGGCCGCGGTGGCGTTCGCCGGGTCGCACGCGAGGGCCTCCCGGTACTGCATTTCGGCGGCCCTGGCGTCCCCGGACTCGTGCAGGAGCCGTCCGAGATTGACGCGCGCATCGGCGTGACCCGGAGCGAGCTCGACGGTCCGGGCGTAAGCCTGTTTCGCTTCGTCGGGAGAGGTGGCCTCGAGGTCGCAGCCGAGCGCAAACCAGTCGGCCGCGGTCAGCGCCTCGGAATCCCGGCTCGCCTCGAAAAACGCGCGGCGGGCGAGGGGCGCGACTTTGCGCGCGAGCTCTGCCACGCCGAAATCAAAAAGGGACTGTCCCGACTCCGCCTGCCAGAGACCGTCGCCGTCCGCGACGACGACCTCGTCCCCGTGCGCGGCGATACGAAGTCCCGTCAGCCGGCGGCCGGACGGAAGGTGCGCCCGTAACCGGGAGAGAGAACGCCGCACCCGGCGCGCCGGCAGCCCGGCGGCCAGCAGCCCCTTGGCCGTTCGCAGGAACACGAGGTCGGAAAAGGAAAACCGGAACCGCCCTTTGCCGACCCGCTCGGGCTCGAGGAATCCCGACCGCACATACGAGCGCACCTGCGTCTGCGTGAGGCCCAGAATCTGGGCGACTTCGCGGGTTCCGTAGCCCACGCGTGTCAGCTCTCAGTCATGAGCGGAGATTCTCGACTGGCTCACAGTCGGCCCTCCGCCACAACCGTCTCAGGACTCAGCGGCGGACGGGACCTCGGAGGACGGAACCGCGACCTCACGACGGACAACGGACAAATGTCTTTATTTGCCCCTGCCGGTGCCGGTCTTCTTTTCGGGTTTCTCGCTTTTCGCGGAGACGGCGCGTTTGGCCGGCTTCCGGGTCTCTTCGGCACGCTCCGGCGACGTCCCCCGCCGGCGCGGGCCGTCCGGAGCGGAGGCGAGGCTTCGGCGGAGCGCTTCCATCAGGTCGATCACTTCCCCCGTCTTCGGCCGCGGGGAGGAGGAAATCTCCTGGCCGGTTTCTATCTTCCTTCGGAGCTGCTCCTGGATCCGCTTCTTGACCTCGTCCTCGTACTCCTCCGGCCGGAAGCGGTCGGTCGCGCGCTGCTCGACGATCATCGTCGCGAGCTTCAGCTCCGAGTCCTTGACCTCTTCCTTTCCGAGCTCGACTTCCGCAATCGGCCGGACCTCGTCGGCATAGAGGAGCTGCTGCATCACGAGCCCGCCCTCGACGGGACGGATCATCACGAGGTACTGCTTTCCGCGCGCCGCGTACTTCGCGAGCGCGACGCGGCCGGTGTCCTGAAGCGCCTTCGAGAGGAGCCAGTACGCTTTGGCACCGCCCTTTTCGGGACCGAGGTAGTACGCCTTGTCGTAGTACACCGGATCGATCGCCGCGATGGGCACGAACTCCGTAACATCGACCTGCTGCGTGGAGTCTTCTTCCAGGGCCTTCAGCTCGTCGGCGGAAAACAGGACGTACTGGTCCTTCGAGAACTCGTATCCCTTCGCCATCTCGTCGCGGGGGACGACGATGTTCTCCTCCTTCGGGCAGACGTACTGCTGCTTCACCCGCGAGCCGCACTTGGCATGGAGGAGATTGAAGGAGATCCCGGCCGAGCTGTTCGCGGCAGAATAGAGCTTCACCGGAATCGAGACGAGCCCGAACGAGATGTTGGCGTTCCCGATGGCTCGAGCGCTCATGGACGACCAAAGTCTAACAAAAAGCGGGGGGTTACGCGCCGAGAATGTTGACCAGCTCTTCGGCGAACCGCGGGCCGTTCGCGTTGTCCTCGTGCTTGAAGTAAACGAAGGCATCGCTCCACGCCTGCGCCCGAATCCGCGCCGCCCATGCGGCGAGGGTCTCGGACCCATAGTCCTGGCGTCGGAGACGCAGGTAACCCCAACCCGTAGTGGAGACGAGGGGCGTGGCGAGGTCTTCGTCCTCGGCGATGCAGAGCGCCGCTCCGGCCTCGCGCAGGGCGCCGTAGACCTCTTCGTCGAACCAGGAGGGGTGCCGGAACTCAAACGCCGCGCGCGAGCCCGCCGGGATCAGCGGCAGGAACGCCGACAGACGGGGAAGGTCCTTTTTGAGATTCGGCGGCAGCTGGAAGAGGACGGGGCCGAGGCGGTCTCCGAGCGTCGCGGCGACCTGGTAGAAGAACGCGACGGACTCGCCCGCGTCCTTCAGCCGCGAGCGGTGGGTTATCCGCTGCGAGGCCTTGAGCGCGAACGTGAAACCGTCCGGCACCTGTTCGGCCCAGGTGGCGAGCACGCTCGCCGTCGGCATCCGGTAGAACGTGTTGTTGATCTCGACGGTCGAGAACCGGCGGGCGTAAAAGCCGAGCATTCCCGACGCGGGAAGATCTTCCGGATAGAAGGGACCCTTCCACTCCTTGTAGCTGTAGCCGCTGGTCCCAAGGCGGATCCGCATCGGGCGGCACTGTAGCAGGCGGCAGGGGACGGGGGCGAAGGGCGAGGGCGGAACGGCAAACGGCGAAGGGCGAACGGCGAACGGCGAAAAGGTCGTCGGTGAGGACCCGCCTCCCTCCCGCCTGCCTCCCGCCTCCCGCCTCCCGCCCGGCGCCCAGCGCCCAGCGCCCAGCGCCTTCCCTTACGCCTTACGCCTTACGCCCGCCCATCGCCGCATACATCGTGACGAGCGCCAGGCTGCGGTGCGGCTGCCACCTCTTCGAGATCTCCCGCATCTCCCCTTCGCTGGACGGGCCGGCGCGGCCGAGCACTCCGATGGCGAGGTTCTTCACGATCGAGAGGTCGCCGGCGGGGAATGCGTCGGGCCGTTTCAGCCCGCGGAGGAGCGCGACCTCCGCGGTCCACCGTCCGACGCCGCGGATCGAAGTGAGCCGGGCCACCACCTCCGCGTCCGTCAGTTGTTCCAGGTCCTCGTCCGTAAGACGCCCCAGGCAGAATTCCGCCGCGAGGCGCAGAAGCGTGTCCCGTTTTCCGGCGGAGAGCCGGAACCCGTCCAGGCCCTTCTCGCCGGCCGCAGAGATCCGGCGCGCCGTCGGAAAGTCGAAGAAGATCTCGCCTCCAATCCGCGCGCGCCGGCCGAAGGCCAGAACGAGCTCGCGCCGGATCGAAGCGGCGAACGCCAGATGAATCTGTTGCGCGAGCACCGCCAGCACGAGGGATTCCCAGACTGTCGGCGCGCCGGCGACACGGACGCCGCGGAACTGCCGCACCGCCCCTCCGATCAGGGGATCTGTGCGGAAGGCTCTCTCGAAGGCGGCGAAATCGCTTCGAATGCCGAGCGTCCGGTCGAGAATTCGCGAGGCCGCGGCGCCGGACGCTTCCGATCGCGCCCCCGGGCCCTCCAACCGGACCTTCAATACCGCACGCGCCGAACCCCCCTCCTGAGTGACGGCGAGCAGCGCCGCGGGGCGCACGGGAAGCAGCCTTCGGTAGGTCGTTCCATCAAACCGATCGACGAGATCGGGAAACCTGGAAAAGCGCTGGGCGGTCAGCTCGAGCGAGTATGGCCGCGCGGGGACAACCGTCGTTTCCCGTCCGTTCAGCTGGTCCCGCTCGCCGGCGGCGGAGCGGGCGTCGCCTCGCTGATCTTGGCATCGTAAACGCGCCGGGACTCGGCGTTGGAGAGGACCCCGTACGCCACACGCAGCCACTTTGCGAGAACGGTGAGCTGACGCCAGCAGTCGACGAGCTCGGGGTGCGCCTTCAACGATGGGTCGAAGAGCCGCGAGCGACTCCGGTAAGCCTCGTCGATCTCGGCGGGAGTCGCTCTGCGGGAAACCCCGAGGAGGTCGTAGTGGGATAGCCAGTCGAGCTGGCGGTGCGTCTCGAGAACCAGCTCTCTCGGCGTGCGCGGAGGATTGCGAAACACGGGCGCCGGCTCCTGGATGGGGTCCGGGGGAAGGGCCGAAGGTCGGGTGAGGACCCCGGTCTCGGCCGCTTTCCGAAAAGCCCCGACACCGCGGATGTCGTAAAGATAGCCGGCCGCCTTTTGCTCGGAGGCGCGCCGATCTGCGGCCCGGCGGTCCTCTGAGCGGCGGTCGGTCGCCCGGCGCTCCGGTGTGAGCCGATCCTCGCCGGCCTCGAGTGCCGTCCCGCTGTCGGCGGAGTCCGCCGCAACGGGCTGCGAAGAATGCATTTCGATGACGCCCGCGAAAAGGAGCGAGTACAGGATCTTGGCGCTTGCGCTGCCTGGAATCGACCCCGTCTCCAGAAGGTCTTTCAAAGTCGTGATCCCGTTGATCTGAGAGATGAGGCCCACGGCGTCCTTCAAGAGCCTCAGGGAACCGGAGGACATCGGGTCGCGCGTCAGCGTCGGGACGTCCGAGAGATCTCCGAGAAGCTCCATGAACTGCTCGCTCTCGGGAATGCGGCGGATGCCCTCGATGATCATTTCCTGCGACAGAGAAGTGGCGACGTCGAGCTCCATCGGGCCGGTGTCTCGCTCGAAGTGGTAGGTCCCTTCGGGCCAGGAGAGCGTCGAGAAGACGACCTGCTCCATCTGTCGCCGCGCTTCCCCGTCGATCACGGCGCGGGTGACGAGCCCTTTTTCCACCAGGATGCGGTCGATCCGCTCGTGGCTTTCCTTCTGCACTTCGAGAGCGTCTGCTAGATCCCGTTCCGAGATGTAGCCCCAGCGAACGAGAGTCGCTCCGATCCGATGGTCCTCGCGTGAAGATCGAGCGGCATAGAGCTCTCCCTTCTCGAAGACGAGCTGGCGGACCTGCTCGCCGCGGAACACCGACAGGGTCCCGGAGAGCTGCTCGCGTTGCAACTGCCTCATCACGACGAAGAGAGGCGTCTCGGAGAGCCGGCCCGAAATCAAGGGTGTCTCGTCCGGCCCCTTGCCCGTCCCTTCGGCGTTCATCGCTCGCCCGTGACCGACTCGCGACAGCGGAGCTCACCGCGACCGGTCCCCGTCACGCGCCCTCCGAGAGCAGCGCGTCCACGATGGCCGCCACGTGCAGGCGAGTGGTGTCGAGCACGGGGACCTCCACGACGCGATCGCCGCGAAGGAGGAGCGGCAACTCCGTCCCTCCCAGGATCAGTTCCTCGATTCCCGCGCGCTCCGAAAGCCGGCGGGCCATCGCGGCGAAGCTCCCGCGGGTCTCGGGGAGGAACAGTCCGGGAACGAGCTCACCCATGTACGTCTCGTGAATATAGGCCCGCTCCTCGGGCGGCGGCAGCGATATCCGGACGCCCGCGCGCGAAAACACCGCCCGATAGAACTGACTCCTTCATGGTGAGCCGGGTGCCGAAAAGGCCCACGTTCTTCCAGCCGTGAGACTTAGCCGCGCGGCAGGTTTCCGGGAAGCTGGCGCTGGCGTCCAGACGCTTGCGTCCCCTCACCAGATGCGCACGCGCGTTTCGGGGGCCAGATACAGCTTCCGGTCCGGCTGGACGTCGAAGGCCTGATACCAGGCGTCGATGTTACGGACCGTGTCCGCTCGAAACTCGCCCGGAGCATGGCCGTCGGTCATGAGCTGCCCCCTCAGGGCCTCGGGGCGCTCCCTGACGCGCCAGGCCTGCCCGAACGCCAGGAAAAACCGTTGATCTCCCCGGAATCCCTGACGCATTTCCGATGGCCCGCCGGCTCGGGCGCTCCTGTAGCCGTCGAACGCCGCGGCGATCCCGGCCACGTCGGCAATGTTCTCGGACAGAGTCAGCTTGCCGTTGACGAGCAGGCCCGGGAGCGGCTCGTACGCGTCGAACTCCGCCGCGAGCCGCGCGGCGGCGGAAGCGAAGTGGGCGAAATCTTCGGGGGTCCACCAGTTGAAAAGACGGCCGCGCGCGTCGAACTGGCTGCCCTGATCGTCGAAGCTGTGGCTGATCTCGTGCCCGATGATCGTCCCGATGGCGCCGTAGTTCTGCGCCGGATCCGCCGCGATGTCGAAGAACGGGGGATTCAAGATCGCGGCGGGAAAGTTCAGGGCGTTCTGCAGTGGGAGGTTGACGGCGTTGACGGTCTGCGGCCTCATGGCCCATTCCGACCTGTCGACTGGCTGGCCGAGCTTTGCGAGGCTTCGCCGGTACTCGAAGAGCTCCGCGCGCTGCGCGTTTCCGAGCGCATCCGCCTTCCCGACCGTCAGTCCCGAGTAGTTCTGCCAATGCTCCGGGTACCCGATCCCGACGTACAGAGTGTCGAGCTTGGACTTCGCCTTCTCTCGCGTCGCGGGCGACATCCACGCGAGGTTCTCGATGCGGCGCCGGAACGCCGCCACGATGTTCCGCACCATGGACTGCGCTTCCTCTTTCGCCGCCGGGGGGAAGTAACGATCAACGTACATTCTGCCGACGGCGTCCCCGAGGGCTCCGTTCGTCGCGCTCACGGCGAGTTTCCAGCGGGCGCGCTGTTGCGGGGCCCCGGTCAGGATCGTGCCGTAAAACCGGAACCGCTCGTCGGCGAAGTTTTTCGGCAGGAGCCGCGAATCGCGATCGAGCGCGTGAAACGTCAGGTAGTTCTTCCACACGTCGAGCGGCTGGCTGCCGACGAGAGCGGCGATGCCGGAGATCCCGGAGGGCTGCCAGACCATGATCATCGGCTGCGCCGAGAGTCCCGCCGCTTCGAAATAAGTCCCCCAGTCGAGCCCCGGCGCACGCTCTGCAAATTCCCGCAGCGGCCAGGGGTTGTTCGCCTTGAGCACGTCCTCCGACTCGGTGCGGCTGACGTGCGCGTCCGCGATCCGATGCTCGAGGTCGTCGATCCGCGCCGCCTTCGCGTCGGCATCGGGGATCCGCGCGAGCTTGAGCACCGCGGCGATGTGCGCCCTGTAGGCCGCCTGCAATTCGACGTCCTTCGGCCCGGCGTTCCTGTAATTGTCGCGGTCCGGCATGCCGAGGCCGCCCTGCAGCAGGTAGGCGACGTTGCGCTCCGGGTTCGCGAAGTCCGGGGACACCCAGAGCCCGAACAGCCGATCGGTGTGGAATCTCGTGTTGTTGAGGGCATCCACGTCGGCCCGCAGCCCCCTTCCGAGCGCGCGCGCCAGGGATTTCCTGTCCGCCACCGCGGCGATTTCGTCGATCTCGGTTCCGGTCGGAGTCAGGCCTTTCGCCTCGATCGCCCTCTCATCCATGTAGGCTTCGTAGAAGGCGCCGACCTTCGCCGCGTCGGACCCGCCCGGCGCTTTCGACCGGCCCGCCTGCCGTATCAACGCCGCGATCCGCTCGTTGACCTCTTCCTCGAGGATCGTGAACACGCCGTAGCTCGACCGGTCCGCGGGGATCGGCGTCGCCTTCATCCACCCGCCGTTGGCGAAGGCGTAGAAGTCGTCTCCTGCGTGGACGGTCCTGTCCATTCCGGCGACGTCCAGGTCCCGCGTTGCGGCGGGGGGCCCGTCGCCGCTGGCGCGATTCGGCGGGGTCGCGAGCAGGAACGTGGCGGCGACGGCGAGCATGAAAATTTTTCCGGACATGGCGTCCTCGCGGATCTCTGGTTTCTGTTCAGCCGGAGGCCAGGCCTGGCCGACACGCGTGTCGAACGTCAATTCCTCCGCCGCTTTCGCCGCGCCGGCCGCCCGATCGGGGGGCCGCTCGGGCGCTCGAGGCCCACGGCGACGGACTCGCCGATCGCGAGGGCCGCCGACTTCAAAATTTCCTCGGGGATAAGCAGCCAGAATCGCCCCGCCCGGGGAACGACGGCGCTTTCGAAGGAAACGCCCTGGATCCGCCCCCGGACCCGGTGGCCGCGACGCCCCTTCCTGAGCGGCCCGGCCGGGATTCCCCAGCGGACCGCCGGATCAAAGGGCACCTCGCACGCGGCGTCCTTGTGTCCTGCGAACACCGTCCCCCCGAAGCGCTCCATTTTCTTCACGCGCTCGCGCCGGCTGCGCGTTGCGAGAGAACGAGGAGACGCGGAGGCGGCATCCGGTTTCCCCGGGGTCCTCGTCATCGATGACCCGCCTGCTTGAGCAGCTTCATCGCGCGTTCGCCATCGGCGGGCCTGACCTTGATCTCTGCCCACGCCATCGGCGGCGCCACGTTGGACCGGGAGAACGCTCCCACGTTCTCTCCGGGGACCAACGCGGGGATTCCCGCGTCCTCCAGCGCTCCCCGGGCCACGGACGCCTCGAACAGAGTCGAGAACGTGGCGAGCGTGACAAGGTCCTCGTCGTCTTCCAACGGCGCGCTGTCACGCAGCGGGGGCTCGGACACCAGCGAGAGTTGGCAATCCGGGCAGACCGAGAACCCGGGTCGGAACTCGTCACCGCAGCGGGGGCAGAACACGCGTCAACCCGTCCTTCTGGCGAAGCGGATCGCATTCATTTGCGCGAAGTATCCCCTGCTTCCCGGTTCTCCCGGCCGCGGTGTACCGAGCGCAACGCCGGCGCGGGCGCCCTCGTGCCCTGCCACCTCCGCAGCAGCGATCACCCGCGAAGGCTGCCCGACGGGGACCTGATGCGCGCCGCAGCCATCGCCGTCAACGATTCGTCCGGGTCGTGGCGGTTTTGTAGGCTTTGAGGAGACGCGCGAGTTGCTTCTTCTCCAGAACGAGCCGCTTCGTGAGCCCCCAGGGGCTGCGCCCCCTCTGGTACTTGAAGTCCATCCAGCTGTTCGAGGGACTCGAATGCCGAAACGTTTCCCAGAGCATGGGGAGGTAATCGCCATCCGGGGGGAGCCCGACAATGTGCTTGACGCTGAGCCTCTCGGGATCACTCCCCCGAAAGCGGTAAGTGATGCGGAGCGAGCGGCGCTTACACTGGCACGTGCGGCGCAGAAGCCGCTGGTCCCAGCCGCTCGGTGCCAGCTCATCCCAGATGAAAGCGGCAACGCTGCGGGAGCCGCAGACCGCCAACCAGGCCGGTCTGTCTCCGCAGGAGAGGCACTGCCACCAGTATCTAGCCATGAAAGCGACCCGACGCTTCGGAATTCGTTTTTGCCGTAACGGGCCGCGAGGAGTCTTTCACGAGTCTCCCAAGTGGATTGGTCACGAAGGCCTCTCGCCTCGGGGGTCCGTGAACGCAGGCCCATGCACAACTCGTGAAAATGCTACGACACGGTGGGGTCTAGCAGGCTGCTGGAAAATGGATGCCGGCATCGTGTCTGGCCTTTTGCAGATTGCGATGAAGGTGGAGTTGAGTTGAAGCTAACCTTTTCATTGTGAGGATGAGGGGGCAAAAGGCCAGGTTGCGGCGGCGCGGGGCCGTCTGCGGCGTCGCCGCTCCTCCCCGATGCAGCGGCATCGCCTTCGTCGCGGCTCCTTGCATCCGGCTGCGCGGCGCTCGCAACGCTGCCTCACACCCTTTTTCAGCAGCCTGCTAGACGAGGGTGCCGTCTGACCCGTCGTCCCCCGGTGCTGCCGCGCGACCCGGCCCGGGCTTCACCGGGACGGTGAAAAACCAGACGGAGGCCGCGAACAGCACGGTCGCGAAGGCGACCGTTCCGGCGAGCCTTTTCCCGTGCCAGAGGGTTCCCAACCACTCCCGAATCTCGGTCGCGACGACATTCGACTTGCCGCCATACATCTGCATCTGCCTCAAGTACTGCCTGGAGTCGTTCGGATCGTTTCCGGCCCGGGTAGACGGACCGGCTCCGGCCGCAATGTAGATCGCGGCCGCGATGGCAAGACCGACCCCGAGAATCGCCCTGACGAGAATTCGGAAGCGTCGGGCGCGCAACGCGCCCCTCTCTCTCTCCGTCATGGACGTAGAGCCCGCCCGAAGCGCGACGACCCCATCCACCGGCCGAGGCTCACTCCCGCGCGCCGAACCGGGCCGCTGACTTCTCGCGCGCCCGCAGGGTTCCACCTCACGGTCGCGTGGATCGGCGCTCGTGATCAAGGACCGAACGAGGACGCCCGCCGAGGCGGCAATCTCTTCGATGGCCCGATCGAAGGCGAGCTGATTGGCTCTGGAGGGTTTGTTGAAACCGCTCAGCTTGCGGACGAACTGGAGAGACGCATTGCGTATCTCGTCGTCGGTCGCCGGGGGCTCGAAGTTGAACAGTGTTTTTATGTTTCTGCACATGGGGACTCCTTCGAGATTTTTATACAACGATCCACGCGACCTCCGGCGTATTTCCCGAGCGGACCGCCGCCCGACACAGGATCACGGAGCAAGGATCCGCCGCGAATCCGCCTTCTGGAGCCGCCTTCCACCACTCCATTCCGAGGTGGCCCCGCCTGTGCGGGCCGCAGGCGAGCTCCGGCCTACAAATTGAGGAAGAAAACGGGCGCCACCGCCGCGAGCGCGGCGCCAGCTTGCAACGCCAGCACCAGCAGAGCCTGTTTTGGAATTTGCGGAAGCCACCTGATGGCATGGAAAGCCACGATAGGCATCTGTGCCGCCATCAGAATCTGCCAGATATGGGCCGCGGTCCCCTCGTCGGCCTGGCGGGCAGTGCCGAGCACGGCGACGTGAACCAGCACCGTGCCCAGGGCGGCGGCTGACATGGCCAGAGGAAAAAACGCGGTCGGCCTTTTCATCATCGCAAATTTCATTTGGGCAACCTCCCATGGCGCGTCGACTTTCAGGATGTACGTGAAGAGTTATAAAGTACTTTTCTTTTTAAAGCAAATCAAGAAGGGCCCGGCGGGGCCGGCTCAGGCCGCAAAACGTCTCCTCCCGAAGAAACACGGAGAACACGCGTTGGTCACGAAAGATCGAAACCGCTCGAGCCTCTCTCCGCGCGCGACGCGCCCGCGCAAGAACTGGGGCTCCCCCCGAAGACACATCGCCCGGCGAGCTAAACCCCGCCCGCCTGAGGATGCACCTCGGAAAGGCCTTTTGATCCGCCGGCGCCGCGTCACCTCAGTCGGATCTGAACCGGTCTCCTGTGCTCACCCTTTGAGCTGGCGCCGGGCCCTCTGCAGGGCGGACCGGACTCGTCGGGGGGAGGTGCCCCCGACTCCGTCGCGGCGCCGGACAGAAGATTCCGGCGAAAGGGACTCCGCGAAAAAGCGCAGCTCCGGGGCTTCCGTCCAGACCACCTCGCGGATGTCGCGTCGGCCTTCGGCGGCCATCGCGGTCCAGCGTGCGACCCGCTCGTGCGCGGTGCGAAAGGGGACGCCCCGGCGGACGAGCTCTTCCGCCACGTCGGTCGCCAGTATCGACGGCTCGATTGAGAGGCGATCCCCCTCGGGACGCAGCGCGAGTCCCAGGACGACCTCCGTGACGGCTGCCAGCGAAGCGTCGATCGCGTCCGCCGTCTCGAACAACGGCTGTTGCGTCTCCTGGAGGTCGCGGTCGTACGACAGCGGGAGCCCTTTGATCACCGCCAGCGTCGTCATCAGGTTCCCGATCACGCGCCCGGCCTTCCCGCGCGTGAGCTCGAGCGAGTCGGGGTTCTTCTTCTGCGGCATCATCGACGAGCCGGTCGAGGTCGCGTCGGAGAGAAGGAAGAGGCGATATTCCTCGCCGGTCCAGAGAATCAGGTCCTCGGCCATGCGGGAGAGATGCGCCATGGCGAGGGCCGCTGCGAACTCGAACTCGGCGGCGAAATCGCGGTCCGAGACGGCGTCCAGGCTGTTCGCCGAGAGAGCGGGAAGTCCGAGCTCCCGCGCGACGCCCGCCCGGTCGAGGGGGAGCGTCGAGCCCGCGCACGCCCCGGACCCGAGCGGCGACACGGCCGCCCGGCGCCGCGCATCCGCCAGCCGTGCCCGGTCCCGCAGCAGCATCTCCACCCACGCGTGGAACACGTGCGCGAGCAGCACGGGCTGCGCGCTGCGCAGGTGCGTGCGGGCCGCGACGACGACGTTCCCCTCCAGGAACTCCTCCGCGCGATCGAGCAGCGCCGAGGCGAGCCGCCGCGCGCCTTCGGAGGCGCGGTCGATCGCGGCGATGGTCCACAGGCGGAGGTCGAGCGCGACCTGATCGTTGCGCGATCTCCCTGCGTGGATGCGCCGGCCCGCGTCTCCGGCGAGCTCGATTAAGCGCCGCTCGACGTTCAAATGAATGTCCTCGTCCGCGTCCGAGAAACGGAAGGTCCCCCCTTCGAGCTCCGCGCCGATCTTCCGGAGAGCCGATACGATGCGCGCGATCGCCGTTTTCGTGAGAAGGCCCGAGCGCGCCAGCCCGCGCGCATGGGCGAGAGAGCCGCGCACGTCATGCTCCGCGAGACGCCGGTCGAAGGGATGGGAGATCGAGAGGCGCGCTAAGGCCTCACCGGGAGCAGACGTGAATCCGGCGCCCCACAGCGCCGTCCCCCGAGCGCCCTTCGCGCGGCCACGCCCTGGCTTTTTGACGGGGCGCCTCACGCGAAGTACGCGGCGATCGCGCGGCGGTAGACGTCCGGCGCCTCCACCACCGCCGCGATGGCGATCGATTCGTCCGGCGCGTGCGAGTGGGCCGGCTCGCCCGGCCCGAAGACGACGGCGGGCCTCCCTGCCAGGTGCGCGAGGTCGCTGACGCTCGGGAACCCGGAGATCGCGGACCCTCCGGCGGCGGCAGACGCGGCCCGCGCGATCTTCCAGGACGGGTCCCCCGCGACCGGCTTCAGACGGACGGACAGGATCTCGACATCCGACGAGACCGCTGCCCGGATCGCCGCCAACATCGCGTCGTTGTCGAAGGCGCCGATCGTCCGGGCGTCGACCGTCACTTCGCAGAGGTCCGGCACGATGTTGGATCTCAGCCCGCCCCGGATGACGGTCGCCGTGGCGGTGGGCTTCCCCAGATAGGGATCTTCTTCCTCAAAACGCAGCGCGGCGATCGCCCGGACGTCCTCCGCGGCGCGCACGATCGCGTTCTCCGCCAGGTGAGGGCGCGCGGCGTGCCCCGCGCGTCCGCGCGAAAGGAGCCTGACCTTGACGAGACCCTTCTGCGCGATGGCCGGCGTAAACCCGTTCGGCTCTCCGACGATCGCCGCGTCGAAGGCGAGGCCCGGCACGAGCGTCTCGAGGCCCTGGCCGCCGGTCTCCTCGTCGCACGTCGCGGCGAAGAGGAGGCTTCCTCCGTCATTTTCCGGCAGCGGCGCCGTCAGAAACGCCTCGAGCAGCGCCGCGACGGAGGCCTTCGCGTCGCTCGCTCCGAGCCCGACGAGCCGGTCGCCTTCGATCCGCGGCGTCCACGGATCCGCCGTCCAGCCGTCGACCGCCGGGACCGTGTCGAGGTGCGAGTTCAGCAGCACGCAGGGACTCCCCGTCCCGCGCCGCGCGACGACGTTTCTCCCTTCGCGCTCCGCCCGGACCCCGAAATCGGCGCAGATTCCGGCGATGCGGTCGGCGAGCGGTCCCTCGTTTCCGGAGACGCTCTGGATCGAGACGAACTCCATCAGCCGGTCGAGGACCGTCGTGACGCCGGCGGCTCTCATCCGGCTCTCACGCGCCGATCACCATCGTGCCGCTTCCGGTATCCCCGAACACCTCGGACAGGAGGGCATTTCTCTGGTTCCCGTTCACGATGTGGACGGCGGACACGCCCGCTTCCACGACCCGCGAGATCTCCTCGAGCTTCGCCACCATTCCGCCGGACACCGCCGGGCTCTTCGCGAGCTTCCGCGCGTCGGAGGCGGACAGCCTCGAGATGCGGCTGGCGGGATCCGCCGGGTTCGACAGAACGCCCGGCACGTCGGAGAGCAGGATGAGCTTCTCCGCCCCGAGAGCGACGGCCAGAGCGGAGGCGATCGCGTCGGCGTTGACGTTGTAGACCTTTCCCCCTTCGTCCGCCGCCAGCGGCGAGACGATCGGGAGATAGCCGGCGTCGAGGAGCGTCGTCAGGAGCCGAGGGTCCACCTCCACGACGTCCCCGACGTTTCCGAAGTCGACCAGCTCGCGCTTGCCCGTGTCCTTGTTCATGAGGCTCTTCCGGGCGCGCTTGTGCGCGAGCACCACGTTGCCGTCGATTCCCGAGACGCCGACCGCCTGCACGCCGAACGCGCGGAGGGCCGACAGGATCTCGACCGAGATCTTTCCGGCGAATACCATCTTCACGACCTCGAGCGTTTCGTCGTCCGTCACGCGGCGGCCGTTCACGAGCTTTGTTTCCAGGCCCAGGCGCTCCGACAGCTGAGTCGCCTGCGCTCCCCCGCCGTGCACGACGGTGACCCGGATTCCCACCTGGTGCAGGAGCGCGATCTCCTCGGCGAGGGAGGACAGATTGTCGAGCTTCTCCGTGACTTTGCCGGAGATCTTCACGACGAACGTCTTGCCCTTGAAACGCCGGATGTACGGGAGCGCCTCGCGCAGAATCTCCGCGTCGACGCCGGTCAGACGGTGCCCGAGCGTCTCCACCCCGGCGGCGCCGTCCTTCACTGTTTCTCCAGCGCCAGCCATTCGAGGATCGCCTGCTGCGCGTACATCCGGTTCTCCGCTTCGTCGAGAACGACCGAGCGGCGTCCGTCGAGCACCGCGTCGTCGACGACGACGTTGCGTCGGACGGGCAGGCAGTGCATGAAGATCGCGTTCCGGCCGCGCGCCATCCGGGCCTCGGTGACCCGCCAGTCCCGCAGCTTCGCGCGCCGCCGGACCTCCGCCTCCGGCTCTCCATAGTCGGCGAGCGCCCCCCAGGATTTCGCGTACACGACCTCCACCCCGTCGTAGACGGCGTCCCGCTCGTCCGTCACCGTGAGCGCGCCGCCGCTCTCCGCCGCGAGGCGCTCCGCGGTGCGCACGATGTCGGCGTCGAGCTCGTAGCCCTCCGGACGCGCAAGGACGAGGTCCGCGCCCAGCCGCGCCGCGCCGAGGACAAAGGAATTCGGGACCGCCATCGGGAGCGCCTTCGGATGGTAGGCCCACGTGAGCAGGATCCGCCGCCCTTTCGTGTCTCCGAGCTGCTCCCGGATCGTCAGCGCGTCCGCCATCGCCTGGCACGGGTGGTCGAGCGGCGACTCGAGGTTGATGACGGGAACGCCCGAGTACCGGGCGAAGGCGTTCAATACCGGCTCCCGGCGGTCGACCTCGTAGTCCTTGCCCTCGGGGAAGGACCGGACTCCGAGCATGTCGCAGTAGCGGCCGAGGACCCCCGCGCCCTCGCGCGCGTGCTCCGCGGCGGGGCCGTCCATGACGACGCCGTCCCGGTATTCCATCGGCCAGGCGTCGGAGCCGACCGAGAGGGTCACGGGTGTGCCCCCGAGCTTCGAGACCGCGACTTCCATCGACACGCGCGTTCTCAAGGAGGGATTGAAAAACACCAGACCCACGTGGGCGCCCGCCAGCGCGTCGCTCCGCGCCCCCTGCCGGAACTCCTCGCCGCGCGCCAGCAGGGCCTCGAACTGCGGAAACGTCAGGTCCCGCGTCGTCAGAAAATGCCTCACAGCACCTCCCGCATCGCGGTCAGGAACGTGTCGATCTCCGCCTCCCGGAGGACGAGCGGCGGCAGGAGCCGCAGCACGTCGGGGAGGTCGCTGCCGCCCACGAGAATCCCGCGGGCCATGAGCGCCTCGCGCACGGGTTTGCCCGGCCGGTCGAGGACGATCCCGAGAAGAAATCCCTCGCCCCGCACCTCGCGGACCCCGTTAATCCCGGCGAGCCCGGCGCGGAGGCGCTCGGACCCACTCCGCACGTTTTCGAGGAGCCCTTCCGATTCGATGACGCGCACCGTCGCTTCCGCGGCCGCGCACGCGAGCGGGCCGCCGCCGAAGGTCGTCCCGTATTCCTCCGGCTTCACGCCCGCGGCGATGTCGTCTGAGACCAGCACGGCGCCCATCGGGACGCCGCTCGCGATTCCCTTGGCGAGGGTCACGAGATCCGGGACCACCCCGTGGCGGCCCGCGAAGAAGAACGTGCCCGTCCGCCCGAATCCGGTCTGCACCTCGTCGTAGATCAGCTTCACGCCGCGCTCGTCGCAAATCCGGCGCAGTCCCTGAAAATATCCGGCGGGCGCCTCCACCACTCCCGCCAGGCTCTGGATCGGCTCGAGCAGCACGGCCGCGACCCGGGCGTCGAGGAGCGCGTCGGCCGCGGCGAGGTCTCCGAACGGGGCGATCCGGTGGCCGGGCACGTTCGGCTCTCCGAGGGCGCGGTACTTCTCGAGCCCGGCGGCGGAGATCGCATCGGCCGTCCGGCCGTGGAACCCGCCCTGGAAAGAGAGAATCTCGCTGCGCCCTGTCGCGCGGCGCGCCAGCCGCATCGCGTTCTCGTTCGCCTCGGTGCCGGAGTTCACGAAGAAGACCGATGTGAGGGGCGCGGGGGCGTGCCGGGCGATCGCGTCGGCGGCGCGCGTGCGGACGCCCAGGGCGACCACGTTGGAGTAGAAGAGGAGCGTCTTCGCCTGCTCGGAGATCGCCCGCACCACCGCCGGATGCGCGTGCCCGGTCGAGGCGACGGCGTGGCCGCCGTACAGATCGAGATAGCTCTTCCCGTTTTCGTCCCAGACGGTCGACCCTTCGCCGCGCGCGAGCGTGATCGGCCACCGCGTGTAGGTGGGCAGCTCGCTCCCGGAACCCTGCGCCTTCGGGTCGATCGCGATCCGACTCACGGAAACACCCCGGACATCTTCAGACCCGTCGGCTCCGGAAGCCCGAAGAGAATGTTCATCGCCTGGATGGCCTGCCCCGCCGCGCCCTTCACCAGGTTGTCGATCGCGACGAAGATCCGGGCGACGTCGCCGGAGGTGGCGATCCCGATGTCGGCGAAGTTCGTCCCCTTGACCGCGGCGACGTCGGGAGAGCCGTCGACGAGTCGGACGAAAAACTCCCGCCCGTACGCTTCGCGGTAGAGGGCCCGCAGAGCGTCGCGGTCCATCGCCGCGCGAAGGGGAACGGCCGCGGTGACGAAAATCCCCCGAACGAGAGGAGCCGAATGCGTCTGGAAGACGATGCGGCCCGCCGCGGCGGGTCCCACCGTGGACAGGGACTCCTCGATCTCGGGCAGATGGCGATGGCCCTCGAGGCCATACGCGAAGAACGCCGAGGCGCGGCGGGGATGGTGCGTGGTCGGCGTCGGCGTGACCCCGGCGCCGGACGACCCCGTGATCGCGAAAACGGAGACGGGAGCCCCTTCCGCGACGAGACCGGCGCGCCACAGCGGCGAGAGGGCCAGGATCGACGCCGTCGCGAAGCACCCCGGCGACGCGATCGCGCGGGAAGACGCGATCTGCTCCCGGAAGAGCTCCGGCAGCCCGTAGACGAACTCCGGCTGCCGCGCGAAACCCGCCGGCACCGGACCATAGAACCTCTCGAACGACGCGGCGCTCTTCAGGCGGAAGTCCGCCGAGAGGTCGACCACCGGGATCCCGCGGTCGAGAAGCGGCGGCGCCGCGTCCACGGCATACCCGTGCGGGCCCGCGAGAAACACGACCTCAGGTTCGTCCTCCCCCTCCGGCAGCGCGCTCGTGAAAACGAGGTCCGTCAGCCGCGAGAGGTGAGTGTGCACGGCGGCGACCGGCTGGCCCGCCTGCGAGCGCGAAATCACCGCCACCGGCTCCGCCTTCGGATGGTCCAGCAGGAGGCGGAGGAGCTCGCCGCCCGCGTAGCCGCTCGCGCCGAAGATCGCCGCGCGGATCGTGGTCACTTGTGGATCTCCTCGTAGACGACCCCGAAGAGGGCGCGGCCGTCGGTCTTGGCGTTGGCGGCGGGCAGTTTCATCTCGGACTGGATGTACTCGGTGCCGGTCTGATTGTCGGTGACGGGCCCCGACATGATCGTGATCGGAATGTGCCACTGCTCCATCAGCTTCTGCGCGCCCCAGGCCGCGACAAGATCATTGGCGCACATGACCACCGCCTTGGTCGCGGAAACGAGCTCTGGATCGGTGAAGAACGTTCCGACCCGGTAGTCGCCGAGGATCCCGTCGCCCATCTCCACGACGATCACGTCGGGAGACTTTTTCGCGAGCTCCGCAAGGATGGCGCGCGCGTAGGGTGCCAGGTCCTTCACGTGGGCGGTCGAGGGGAGGCCGCAGTCCAGAAACGAGAGGGTGGCAAAGGCCCCGTGGTCCTCCATGTCGAGCGTGTCCTTCAGGCACGCGACGCCGGAGAGCTTCGCCGCGGCGACGCGCTGTCCCGCGCTCGCGAAGCGTTTCACGATCTCCGACGCGGCCGCCGTTTTCCCGGCGCTCATGCACGTCCCCGCGATGACGACGAGCGGCGGGCACGGCCCGAGGGAATCGCGGGGCGCGAGCGCGTTCTGCGCGATGTTGGCGGGCTTCCCGTCGATCAGGACGGCCCCGAGCACTTCGACGTCGAGCGGCACTCCCACTTCCGGGTTCTTCCCCACGCACAGCCCGAGCACGCCGCCGAGGTTCAGCACGTGGATCGTGTCGCCGACGTGGATCGTCTCCGGAACGACCCCCACGAACCCTTTCAGGGCGCGGCGGTATCCGAGGGTCCCCGCCATGACGTCGCCCTTGTTGATCTTCGCCATCCGTCCGGAGACGAGCTCCAGCCGGTCGTACACGCTCTTCTCCATCAGGGCGCGGACCGCGAGGACGTTGCCTTCCTTCGCCTCGATGTGCGGAGAGATCTCGACCTCCCGAGGCAGCGCGAGACGCGCCGTCGAAGAGGCGATCTTGTCCAGAATGATCACGAGGTCTCCTTTCCCGCGAGGGTCCACAGGCGGCCCGGCAGGGCGAGCGTCTTGCCGACGCCCTGGGCTTCGGAAGGCGACAGGTAGGCGTTCGACTCCCCGTAGCGAACGAGCTCCGGCCGCATCAGGGAGAAAGCGCTGCGCACCCCCGCCACCTCGAACCGGCCCGGCGTGAAGCGCAGGCGCGCCTCCCCCGTCACGCGGCCCTGACTCCCCGTCAGAAAGGCGGCGGCTTCCGCGGCGGCCGGCTCGAACGGGAGTCCCTCGTGCACGAGGCGGCCGTAGGTTTCGGCGACGAGTGCTTTCAACTGCCGCTGCTCCTTCGTGAGGACGAGTTTTTCGAGCTCCGCGTGCGCCGCGATCAGAGCGAGCGCCGCCGGCGCCTCGAACGCGATCCGGCCCTTCGCGCCGAGGATCGTGTCTCCCAGGTGGATCCCGCGCCCGGCCGCGTAGCGCCTCCCGATGGCGTTAAACTTCGCGATCAGCGCGAGCGGATCGATTCGAACGCCGTCGAGCGACACGGGCCGGCCCTGCTCGAAGGTCACGACGGCTTCCAGAGCGCGCCGCGGAGAGCGGGCGAGCGGGTTGCCGGGAAAGAGCTCCTCGGGCGGCAGCGCCCAGGAATCGTGCGTCTCGCCGCCGCCGATCGTCGTGCCCCAGAGCCCTTCATTGACGGAGTAGCGCGTCGTCTTCGGCGGGATCGTGACGCCGGCGGACGCGAGCACCGCCGTCTCGTCTTCGCGCGACAGGCCGCTGTCGCGGATGGGAGCGCGAACCTCGACGTCCGGCGCTAAGACGCGGAGCGCGGCATCGAACCGGAACTGGTCGTTGCCGGCCGCCGTGGAGCCGTGGACGATCACGCGGGCGCGGACGCGGCGCGCGTAGGCGGCGACGACTTCCGCCTGGACGGCCCTTTCCGCGGCAACCGACAGCGGGTAAACGCCTCCGCGGAGCACGTTGCCGAAAAGCAGCGGGAGAGCGTAGCGCTCGAACACGTCTCGGCGGCCGTCCACGAAGACGTGCTTCTCGACCCGGGCAGCTTTCGCGCGGGCGGCGATCGTCCGCCGCTCGGCCGCGGAAAACCCGCCCGTGTCGACGGTGACGGCATGGACGCGGGCCCCTTCCTGGCGCAGAACGACCGCGCAGTAGGTGGTGTCTAAACCACCGGAAAAGGCAAGGCACACGACCGGCATGCGGCGTTTCATCGGCGACGGGCTTTGGGGGAGTCTACGGGACTAAAGCGCCGCCGCCATGGAGGAAATCCTCCTGGCAGACAGACGCGGCGGCGCGGATCTCGCGGGGCGGGAGGCGAAAAGCGGAGCGGCGAGGTTCGCGTTCATCGGGCCGTTACGTTGGGGCAACCCGCCGGTCTTGTCAAGAATTTTCTGTCCCGGCGGGCCCTCGGCCCGGAGAGCCTCTACTGCTCGACGCAGGGCTTCACGGTGATCGAGTTCTCCCAGTTGTCTCCCCGGCGCTGCTCCTGCACGCGGAAGGCCTTGCGGAAGGTCGATCCCGCGGCGAGCGACCGGCTCGTCCGGTAGATCTCGATCGAGCTTCCGATGTCGACCGCCTGAGGGACGGAGAGCCCCGCGATCGGCTCGAAGCCCCCGCGGGTCGCCGGCGATGACTCTTCCGCCCGGGACAACCGGAACGTCTCGTCGCCGCCGTTCACGAAGCGCGCCGAGACGGTGAATTCCTGCCCCTCGATCGCCTCCTCCGGGTTCATTCGGATCTGGATCGAGATGCGGCCGCTGTCCGGACGGGCGGGCTTCAGGGCGGTCCCGGCAAAGCCGGCCGGAACTTCCTGAGTGGCGCCCTGGGCGAAGGCGGTGCGCCCGATGTCCGCGCAGAAGTGGATCTTCGGGCGGTTGGAGCCGGAGGCCGCCGGGGCGGACGCGCCCGTCGGGCGAGAGGCCCTCGAAGAATCGGGCTCCGGCGGCCGCCTCTCCCGCACCGCGTCCGCGCGCCGCTCGGCCGGCCTCGACGTCGGGAGCGGAGCGGCAACCCGCGCCTCGGGCGGTGAAGGCAGCGCGGCGGCCGGAGGAGGTGTGGCGGCCGGCACGAGGGCCGGTCCCGCGGTCGGGAGGAGGGGCGCCGCGGGAACCGCCCCCGGCGCCCCCACAGTGGGCGCGGGAGTTGCGTGGGTCTCGACCGTCCCGGCAGCGCGCCGGTCGCGGTTCATCCAGCCGGAGACGACGATCCCGAGGACCACGAGGACTGCGGCGCCGACGGCGACCGCGACATAGCCGGCGATCGAGGAGCGCGGCCGCTCGCCCCTCTGGAGCTTTCCCGGATCGGTGACGACGGTCTTGGCCAGCGGCTCCTCTCGCCCCCCTGCATCCGACCGTCCGGAGGGCGTGGAATCCCTCCACCCGGAAAGCGTCCTCTGCACCTTCATGTCCGTGGCCTCGAGAGGCCGGATCGACACTTCCGAGACCCGGAATTTCGACTGCAGGTTCTTTTGAAGGGTGGCTCCCGCGGGGTTCTGCGCGAGGGCGGCGGCGCGGACGAACTCGACCGCCGACTGGACGTACGCGCTGACTTCTTCCGGGTTTTTCGCGGCGACATCCTTCGCCGGCAATCTTTCGAGCGCCTTCGCGAACTCCGTGGCGGACTGCCAGCGGTCGTCGGGGCTCTTCTGAAGAGCGCGGAGAAGGATTTCGCGCAGCGCGGCGGGGACCCTGTTGCCCGGGTCGCTCCGGGTAAAGGGCATCGGCGGCTGCTGCAGCCGCGCGGTCAGGATGTCCTGCAGGCTCCCCCCGCCGTAGGGGCACACGCCCGTCAGCGCCTCGTACAGGACCACGGCGAACGAAAAGAGGTCGCTCCGCCCGTCGATCGCGGAGGAGCTCGCCTTCTTCGTGAGCTGCTCGGGGGAAGAGTAGCGGAGCTTCCCGATGAACTCGTCGGCCCCCGTCAACTGGTCCTGCTCCTCGGTCCGGGCCAGCTTCGCGATTCCGAGGTCGATCAGTTTCGCCTGGATGGTCCCGTCCTCCTCCTGCATCATCATCACGTTGTCCGGCGCGATGTCCCGGTGGACGATTCCCTTCCGGTGCAGGTAGTCGAGAGCCGAGAGCGACTGCGCGGCGAGGTGCAGAGCGAGGGGGATCGGCAGCGGCCCGCAGTGCCGGATCATGTCGCGCAGGTTGATCCCGTCGATGAACTCCATCACCATGAACGCGGTGCCTTCGTCGTCCACGAAGAAGTCGTAGAACCCGACGATGTTGCCGTGCTTCAGGCGCGTCGCCATCTGCGCCTCGCGGAGGAATCGCTTGCGCTGATCGGCGCTCTCGGCGACCTCGGGCCGCATCACCTTGATGATCCGGATCTCGTCGAGCAGGCGGTGGCGGACCATGTAGATCGCGCCCATGCCGCCTTCGCGGATCTTTCCCAGAACTTCGTACTTGCCGTCGAACGATCCGGGAGTCGAGCTCATCCGGAGGCACCCCGCCGAGAATTCGTCAAATGCTCCGACCAATATATGCGAGGGACCGCCTCACGCTTGTCATCACACGGCCTTTGAATGAGAATCGGCGCGAGAATCCGGAAACCACCCGCGAACGGAGGCCCATTGCCCGGAGCGCAGACCGCGTCCGCGCGGCCCGGCGATGTCGGACGCGCGCTCGAAGCCGCAGTCGAGTCCCTCCGGGCGGACCGCGTCTCGACCCGCGCCGCGCTCGTCGCTCTGGCGCTCGCGATGGCGATCGTCGTCTGCCTGACGACGCTCGTCGAACGCGGACGGGCGGCGACGATCCGGTCTCTCGAGCGCGCCGGGCTGAAAAACCTGTACCTCGTCCATCGGCCGGGCGCGGACGATGCGCGGCGGCACGGCCTCGACGACGTCGAGCGCCTCCGCGCCGTCCTCCCGGTCCGCGCGGCGGCCGGGATCCGCATCGCGCGCCACACGGTGCTCGCGGCAGGCGCGCCGTTCGACGCTCCCCTGTACGCCATCGCCGGCCCGATCGCCGAGCTCTTTTCGACGCGGTTGCGCGCGGGAAGGCCGCTCGGCGAGGTCGACGTCGCGCGCAAATCGCCTTACTGCGTCATCGGGAGCGCGGTCGCGCGCGCGGCGCGGCTCTCCCCGGCCGTCGGCAGCGTGCTCGCGATCGGTTCCCGGAGCTACGAGGTCGTCGGCGAGCTCGCGCCGGCCTCATTCGAGGGAGCTCCCGCGGGCGAGCTCCCCTCGTTCGACTGGAATCGCGCCGTGATCGTGCCGCTCGGGGCCGAGCCAGAGCCGGCGGCCGAGCCGGACGGCCGCTATCCGGTCGACGTCGCGGTCCTCGCGTTTTCCTCCGCGTCGGAAGCGGACGCCGCCGCGCGCTCCGCTCCCCGCATCGATCCGGCGCGGTGCGGGAGCGGAGGCGCGATCCGCGTGGCCTCGCCGGTCCAGACACTCCGGCAATACCGCCAGACGAGGAGCACGTTCGACCGGATCGTCCTCGTCGTCGGCCTTCTGACCGCCGCGTCGGCGGTGCTCGGCATCTCCAACCTCCTCTCCGCCTCGGTGCTCGCGCGGAGGAAGGAAATCGGCCTCCGGCGCGCCGTCGGCGCGAGAAGCCGGGACATCGTCCTTCAGTTTCGGCTGGAGGCGGCGCTTCTCGGCGTGCTCGGCGGCGGCGGCGGTCTTCTCGCGGGATGGGCGATCGGTCTCGCCACCGTGGATCGCTCGTCTCAAGGCTCCTCGCTGTCGCTCCTGACCTTCTCCGCTCTCGCCATCGTGTGTGTCGCGACCGGTGTGATCACGGGGATCCGGCCGTCCCGCCGGGCTTCGCGCATCGATCCGGCGGCGGCGCTCCGGGAAGGCTGAGGCGCGCGGCTGACCGGGTTCCGGATCCGCCGCGGGCTTCGCGCCGGGTGTCTCGCCGGCCTCGCCGCTCTGTCCGTGCCGCGGGCCGCGCGCCCTCAAGAGCCGCCGCCCCCGGCCGCGATTCCCGTCCTGACGATCGGAGAGGCGCTGCGCGCGGCCCTCCAGCGCAACCCGGACCTCTTGAACGGGCAGGACGCGCTGCTCTCGACCCGCTTTGCGGAACGGGGCGTGGCCGCCGGCTTCCTCCCGCAGGCCGTGCCGTTCTTTCAGCTCGACAGGAGCCGCGACTCCGGCGTCCGCACGGAAACCTGGGGCGTGATCGCTTCGGAGCAGTTCCCGTTCGGGACCCGGCTCGAGGCGCAGGCGAGCGTGAATCGAAATCCGGGCGACTTTCCGGAGAACCCCTATGCCTCCGATTACCGTCTCACGCTCTCCCAGCCGCTTCTCGGCGGCGCCGACTCCGCGGTCACACGAGAGCCGCTGCGTCAGGCGCGCCGCTCGACGTCCGGCCAGGAACGCGCCGTCGAAGTGTTGAAGCGCCGCTCCGTGATCGCGATCTATGCGGCGTACCTGGGAGTCGCGCGCCAGGAAGATGCGCTGCGCTTCGAGAGCGAGCGCGTCGATCGCGCGCGCCGCCTGACGGAATTCTCGCGGGCGCGCTTTTCCGCCGGAAGCCTGTCGCGGCTCGACGTCCTCCGCGCGGAGCAGCAGGAAGCGCTCGCGATCGTCACGCGCAACGACGCCGAGAACCTCGTCGAGGATTTTCGCGACGCCCTGCGCCGGGCCGCGGGCCTCGCTCCCGACCTCAGGTTTTCGATCTCGGCGCCCGCCGAACTTCCGGAGGCCGAAACAGACCCCGGCACGGCCGCGGCGGAGATCGCCGACCGCCGGCCGGAGGCCCGGGAAGCGCGCGACGCCGTCGTCGACGCCGAGTTCGCCGTCCGCATCGCGAAGAGCCTGGAGCTCCCCTCGCTCGACGGCGTGCTGACCTACGAGGGGGCGTCGTCCAGCGCGACGGCGGGTGACGCCCTGCGTCCCCGCAACCCGTCTCTGCTCTTCGGGCTCCGGTCCCGGTATGCCCTGAACTCGACGCTCCTGCGCGCGCAGAGGCGCGAGGCGGAGATCGCGCTCTCGACGCGAAAGCGGAACTACCAGCTGTTCGTGGATGACCTGGTCCGGGAAGTCCGGCGCGCGTACCGGCGCCTGGACGCGCTGCGCCGCAACTGGGAGATCGCCTCGGAGAACGTGCGCGCCGCGCAGCTTCAGGTCGAGGTCGCGCAGCTGCGCTTCGAAAAAGGGCTGACGGACAATTTCAACGTGGTGGACGCCGAAACGCTTTACAACTCGGCCCGGCTGTACGAGCTCGACTCGAGGTTCAACATCCTGCTCGCGCGGCTCGACTGCCTCTTCTCGGCCGGGCGTCTGGACGTCCTTCCCTTTCTGCAGCAGCCATGAAGAGCCCCGATCCGTCCGGGCTCTCGGGTAGGGTGGCCCCATGAGCGCCCGCGTCTCGCGTCTTACGGCCGTGACGATCTTCCTCGGCGCGTCGGCGCGGGAGGCTCGCCGCCGCGTGAGCCGCCGTCCCCTGCTCTCCGCAGCAGTCGCGGCCACGGCGCTCCTCCTCCTGTGGGGAGCCGCGCGGCTCGGAGCCGGCCGCGGACCGGGGACCGCGGCCGTGCGCCGCGGAACGCTCGAGCCCTCCGTGGCGCTGGTCGGATCCCTGACCCCCGAGCGTTCGGACTCCTACGGCGCCCCGGTGCCGGGAGTCGAGCTCAAGATCCTGTGGCTCGCGCAGGAGGGAGCGCTCGTCCGCGCCGGCGACCGGCTGATCGAGTTCGACCCTGCCCCGTTCCGGAAGGACCTCGATACGGCGCGGGCCCGGGCGCGGGAGCTCGCCGGCGAATCGGACCAGGCTCGGCTCGCGCGCGACGCCGTCCGGCTGAAGAACACCGCCGGGCTCCACGACAAGGCGACGTCGGCGCAGGACTCCGCGCGTGACTTCGACGCAATCGTGAACACGACCGCTCCCCTGACCTCGCAGGAGTCCCTTCACGAGGTCGGGCAGCGGGAGAGGGCGCTCGAGGAAGCCGAGACGCGCCTTGCCGGGCTCGAGAAGTTCGTCGCGAAAGGGTTCATCTCCCAGGAGGAGTACCGCGCCGCCAGGACCAGGCGCGATCAGGCCGCGGCGGACCTGCAGCTTTCGCGCGCCCGCCACTCAGCTCTCGTGCACCAGACGAACCCGGATTTGATCCGCCGCAAATCGGAGGAGGCCGAGACGGGCAGGCTGCAGCTCGAGCTCGAGCAGCAGCGCTCGCGCGTCGAGCTCGGCCAGACGGATGCGGCGGCGCAAGTCGCGAGCGTCCGGCTGGAGGAAGCGCGGCGGCAGATGGCGGAGGCGGAGGCGAAGATCGCAGCCTGCACGGCCGTCGCCAAGGGCCCCGGCCTCGTCGTCCACAGTGAGGTGTATGAAAAGGATGGCTCGCGCCGCAAGCTGAGGGTGGGCGACGCGGCCTGGGGAGGCACCACAGTCGTCACGCTTCCCGACCTGTCGCGCATGCTCGTCGAAGGGCGCGTGCCCGAGTCTGAGATCCACAAGCTCCTGCCGGGCCAGCCGGTCCGCATCCGGCTCGACGCCTTTCCCGACCGGGCACTGACGGGAACTCTCCGCGCGATTGGAAGCGTCGGCGCCGCCGAGAAGAACGCCTCGCGGTCCTTTCCGGTGACCGTACAGCTCGCCCAGACGGATCCTCGCTTCCGGCCCGGGATGGCGGCGCGCTGCACCGTGCTCTGCGCAAAAATCGCCGGCGCCCTCTACCTGCCGATCGAAGCGGTGCGCTCCGACGAGCGCGGCACGTGGGTGCTCGCCGTGCCGGCGCTCGGGACGCCGTCGCGCCGCCCGGTCGTCGTCGGGGCATCGACGTCGCAGTTCATCGAGATCCGGACGGGACTGAAAGAAGGAGATACGGTCCGGGTAGGAGAATGACCTCCCCCTCGCGCCGGGCCCGGGGAGAGGGAGCATTGGCGGGAACCCGTCAGCTCGAAGCGGGGAGCTCCTTGGACCGTCCCGTCAATTCCACCAGTCGGCGCAAGCGCGTCGCGCGTTCCACGGTGAAGTCTTCCGCCCGGGCCCGCCATGCCCAGTTGCCCTCCGGCTTCCCCGGGGTGTTCATGCGCGCTTCCGTCCCGAGATCGAAGACGTCCTGGAGCGGAACGACCGCGGTTCCCGCGACCGACTCGTACGCGATCCGGATGAGGTCCGCCGCGGGGTCCGCACCCGATCCTCCGGCGTATTCGAGGTAGCGCGCTCGCTCCGCCGCCGGCAGAGCGGCCGCCCAGCCGCGCGTCGTGTCGTTGTCGTGCGTGCCCGTGTAGACCAGCGCGTTCTCGACGTGGCGATGCGGCAGATGCGGGCTGTCGTCCTCCGAGAACGCGAAGTGAAGGACCTTCATCCCAGGGAGCCCCAGCTCGGCCAGAAGGGCCGAAACCTCCTCCGTGATGAGACCCAGATCTTCGGCGACGAGAGGAACCGGGCCGAGCTCCCTGCGCACCGCGTCGAAGAGCGCGCGGCCTGGACCCGGCGTCCAGCGCCCTCCGATCGCGGTCGTTTCCGACGCGCCGACGTCCCAGAACGCGGCGAACCCGCGGAAGTGATCGAGCCGCACGACGTCCGCCAGACGCAGGTTCGACCTCAGCCGCTCGATCCACCAGGCGTAGCCCTCCCGCGCGCACGCGTCCCACCGGTAAACGGGATATCCCCACAGCTGCCCCGTCGCGCTGAAGTAGTCGGGCGGGACGCCGGCGACCCGCTCGGGAAGGCCGGCCGCGTCCAGGGCGAAGAGCTCGCGGTGCGCCCAGACGTCGGCGCTGTCGTGCGCGACGTAGATCGGCAGGTCGCCGAGGATCTGTATCCCGCGCGCCGCCGCCTCCGCGCGGACCCGCGCCCAGCCGCGGAAGAAGAGAAACTGAACGAACTCCTCGAAGGCGACCTCTTCCGCCAGCTCGGCCCGCGCGCGGGACAGGGCATCGGGATCCCGCCTCGCGAGGGGCGCCTCCCACGTCCACCACCCTCGACCGCCGCGCGCCCGGCGCGCCGCGGCAAAAAGCGCCCAGTCCGCCAGCCAGAACGCCTGCCCGGGCTCGTCTCGAAACGCGGCGAGATCGGCCTGACCCCGCCCTTCCGAGCGAAACCGCCGCCACGCTTCCCGCAGGAGGGATTCCTTCCACCGGGCCGCAACCCGGAAATCGCACGAGCCCGGAGAGCCGGACGGAGCGCCCGTCAGGTCCCACGGCGAAAGCCATCCTTCCTCCTCCAGCCACTCCGAGGAGATGAACAGCGGATTGCCGGCGAAGGCGGAAGTGCCGCCATACGGGGAATCTCCTCCGGCCGTCGGGCCGAGCGGGAGAACCTGCCAGAGCGACTGCCCCGCCGCCTGCGCCCAGGCCAGGAATCGGACCGCCTCGGGGCCCGCCTCCCCGCACGGGAACCGGCCCGGAAGAGACGAGGGGTGAAGGAGGACCCCCGCGCGGCGCCGCGCGGGAGGCGGACCCGGAGGTCCGGTCCCGGTCATCCCCGCGGGTTGGACGGCGTCAACGCGTACGCGGAACGGCGGGCGCCTTCGAGCACGCTGATCCGGCGCTCGGCGGCTGGAACGTAACAGAGCTCCAGATACTGAAGGACCATCCGGTCCGACGAGAACTGCCGGCCGATGCGCGCCGCGCTCTGGATCATCTTCTCGATCCAGCCCGCGGGCAGGTTCCGCGCGTCGCGCTCGAAGAACAGCGGCAGCACCTCGGTTTCGAGAACCTTGTACAGCGAGGCGGCTACTTCCTCGTCGGGAGCGTAGTCGGTTGCGGGGCCGATGACGAAACCCGTCTCCTCGTAAGGCGCCTCGTCCCACCAGCCGTCGAGCACCGACAGGTTCAGGACGCCGTTCATCGCGGCCTTCATGCCGGAGGTGCCGGACGCCTCGTGCGGGCGCACCGGGTTGTTCAGCCAGACGTCGCAGCCGGCGACGAGCGCGCGCGCGAGCCGCATGTCGTAGTCCGGCAGCAACACGATCTTTCCGAAGAACTCGGGCCGGGCGGCGTACTCCCCGATGATCCGCAGCAGCTCCTTGCCCGGCTCGTCCTGGGGATGCGCCTTCCCGGCGAACAGGATCTGGATCCGCGCGGAGGACAGGATCCGGAGCAGCCGCTCGGGATCATGGAAAATCAGATTGGCGCGCTTGTACGTCGCGAACCGGCGCGCGAAGCCGATGGTGAGCGCCCCCGGATCGAGCACGCTGCCGGCCCGCGCGATCTCGTCGGACGAAGCCCCCTGGGCCGCCGCATGGATCCGGAGCCGCTCGCGGCAGATCTCGACGAGCCGCGCGCGCAGGGACTCGTGCACGGACCAGAGCTTCTCCGGAGCGACGCGCTGCGGCTCTTCCAGAAGCGGGAGCGCCGCGATCTCGGGGTCCGTCCAGGTCGGGCGGTGCACCCCGTTGGTGATCGCGCGGATCTTGACGTCTTCGTCGGCGAGCTCGGGCAGCAGGCCGAGCCACAGGCGGCGCGACACGCGCGCGTGAAGCTGCGAGACGGCGTTCGCGTGTCCGCAGAGGCGGAGCGCGAGAACGGCCATCGAGAACGCTTCGCGCGGATCGCCGCCCGACTCCTGCCCGAGCTTCAGGAATTCGTCCAGCGAAAGACCATCCGGCACGTACCCGGCGATGTACTTCGCGACGAGCTCCGGGGCGAACCGGTCGATGCCGGCGGGGACGGGCGTGTGCGTCGTGAAGACCGTGCCGGCGGAGGCGCGCTCGCGCGCGTCCGCGAAGGACAGACCTTCATCCGCGATCAACTGCCGCATCTTTTCGAGCCCGACGAACGCCGCGTGCCCCTCGTTGATGTGGCGGATCGTCGGCCGCCAGCCCAGGAGATCGAGCGCCCGCAGTCCGCCGATGCCGAGCACGATCTCCTGGCGGATCCGCGTTTCGTGATCGCCGCCGTAGAGCTGCGCGGTGATGGTCCTGTCTTCGGGATGGTTCTCTTCGAGGTCGGTGTCGAGAAGCAGCAACGGCACGCGGCCCACCCGGACGAGCCGGATGAGGACCCGCACGTCGCGACCCCCGACCGCGACCGTGACGATGGGAGGCGACCCGTCCGGGGTCTGAGGAAGGGAAATCGGAAGGTCCCCGAGCTCGATTGCGGGGTTCGACTCGCGCTGCCCTTCCGGGCGCGTCAGAGACTGGCGGAAATACCCGTGGCGGTAGAACAGCCCCACGCCGACGAGCGGCATCCGCAGGTCACTCGCGGATTTCAGGTGGTCGCCCGCCAGCACGCCCAGACCGCCCGCGTAAACGGGGAGCAGCTCCGTCAGCCCGAACTCGGCGGAGAAGTACGCGATCCGATCCCCCTTGGCCTTCATCGCGCGCATGGCCGGATGAGAAGGAGGCGCGTCGTCTTCGATCCCGATCTCCGACAAAACGGCCGCCAGGGACGTCAGGAAGCCGGAATCCCGAGACACGATGTCGAGCCGCTCCGCCGAAACGGCGTGCAGGAGCGCTACGGGGTTGCCACCCGTCTTTTCCCACAGCTCCGAATCGAGCGCCGCAAACAGGGCCCGAAGGGAGGGCCGCCAGGTCCAGCGCAGATCCCGGGAGAGAGGATCGAGAGGCTGGAGGTTGTCCGGAAGCCGCGGATGCGGCAGCGCGACAGTTCGCATCGGGTAAGTCCAATCATATCAGAAAGTTTGAGCCGGCCGCGTCTCCCGGGTCGAGCGACCGGTGGGCGCCGCGCCGAGTCAATGACGTATTCATGCCAGCGGCTCTTGAAGGCTCCTCGCCCCGCGCTCGGGGAGAGGGTCGGGGCCCGAAGGCAGGCGATGCGTTCATCACCTCCCCCTTTCCCGCAGTCGCGGAAAGGATGAGTGTGAGCGGCGATCCAGCGGGTCGATGAACGGGCAAGACCCTGCTCCGCCGAACAAGGCCTTCAGTGACTCTTCTTCTCGAGCAACAGCGGAAACGTCATCCCGGATGGGCGCTTCTCCTCACGCGGAACCATGGCAGATCGACTGGCAGGAGCAAAAACGCGACCACTCTCCTCACCCCTATGATCGGTGAGGTCGCCGATCAGAGTCGAGAGGTCCACGTGAACCACCGCCGGAACGATCACCCTATCCGGCGTGGACTCCCCGACGAGCCCCTCCTTCCAGTCGAAACGCGGCTGCTTCCCCCGCTCGATCACCGGTTCGTTGCGGTACCCGCCCAGCAATCCCCCGACGACGTGGATCGTCCGAGAGCCGCCCGCATCCGGCTGCCGCTGCCACGTCCGGCATCCGACGCACACCCCCCAGGCCGTGGCCGACCCGGAGAACGGCGATCCGCCGACGCCGACGGCATAGAGGACGCCGCCGCAGCCCGGGCACTCGAACACCATCTCGCCCGCCTCCCAGAGGAGACAGAGCACCCCGAGCGGAATCCTCCCGCCTCCGCCATAGAGAAACCACGTCGAGAGCCAGGCGGAAACGGGCCCACAGAAGAAGTACCGCGGCGTTTCGATGATCCGGCGCGAGCTCGCGACGAGAATCGAAAGGTGCTCGCGCAGGAGCTGCTTTTCGACCTGCCGCGTCCACTCGATTTCCGGGCCGCTCCCGGGCACATATCCGACCGACTGCCACTTCGACATCGAAACCTCCGGGCGGGAGGTCGCTGGCCCGAAGCCCGCCGCCCGAAACGAAAAGCCCCTCGATCGCGAGGGGCCTCACGCCTGTTTGCTCGCGTGAGCCTCATCGTTCCCTTTCGGGCTGGCATTGGCACCTTGCTGCGTTCGCAGGTTGCCGGACGGTCGACGGGCCAGAACCCTCGCGCCTCTCTTGATGCCCTTCATCTTAGCAGAGCGGAAGCGTCATCCCCGGTTTCTCGAAAAGCAAACCCAAGCGCGCATCACGTACTCTCTCGGCACCATGCCGCGAAGGCGCGACTCTGTATCGGTAGCAGCCCTGAAAACGAGCGCTGACACGCTGCTTCGGAAGGTCTACGAGACCCGACGTCCGGTCGTGATCACGCAGAGCGGCGAGCCAAAGCAGTCCTCCTCGATTTCGAAAGCTACGAAGATCACTGCGAGGCGACGGTCCTTTTGAAACTGATCGCACACGAGACGAATCTGAGAACGGGTCGTATGCAAACGCAGGTCGAGGCTTTCGCAACCGCCCGCGCGCGGGTTACGACTTTGACCAAGGTATTGGTCTAGTCTTCTCGATGCCGATGAAAATGGTCAGCATTCACGAGGCCAGGACTCACCTTTCCCGTCTGCTGAGTCGGGTCGGAGCGGGCGGAGAGATCCTGGTCATAAAAGCGATTAAAGCGGTCACCCGGTTGATTCCGGCAGGCAAGTCAGTCGAACCCCGCGCGCTGGGCAGCCAAAAAGGGAAATTTGAGGTCCCGGAGGACTTCGACGCCCCGCTCCCCGCCGACGTCCTTTCAACCTTCGAGCCTTGAAGATCCTTCTCAACACGCAACGCTGTCTCCGGACAGTCCGGCGATAGGGCCAACGCTGAATTGCTGAATTCGGATTTCCCCACCTTTCCCCCGATTCACCCCCACCTCCCGCGACGGGCGGGGGATTCGGAAAGTGGATCACTGAGACTTGTCCCACCGCGCGGAAGAAAGGCGGACGGGAAGGGTCCCATCCTCCAATGTGCGGCGACTCGACCGTTTGACCGCCCGCCGGGGTTTCAGGGTGAACCGGGGAGCCGGCTTTCAAGGAACGAGCTCCGGGTGAGTCGTTCTCAGCCACCCGATCACGTCCTCGCGCAGGGTAGTCGCAAACTGCAGGAGCTCATCCGCCTCCGCATCGGTCGCGCCGCCCGCCGCGTCGTACTCCACCGCGTTTCGTTTGATGCGGCAAACGTCGAGGTATGCGGCATCCCCTCTTCGACGGTCTCCCAGTATGAGGGGAAGAGCGTCGATCGTCCGCTTGTGAGCGAGCGCCCGATCGGGTCGATACCCCGAGGCGTGAAGGAGGATTGTGCAGAGCTTCAAAGCGGCATTGTAGGCAATTCCGAGCCGCCAGTCAGGCGAAATCGAATGTTCGTCCGCATCTTTGAGATCGCGATCAACGATCGAGAGCAATCCCGAAATCTCTCCCCGGCTGGTCTGGTGAGGCCGAAGCCACCCAAACTCAAGCCACTTCTGCAAGGTCATCTTCGGTTCCTACGACAAAGAGCTTGGGCGCGTCGAGCACCGACTTGAGAAAGTGATCACGCCCCTGACGCCGGCGCGCGACTTCTTGTGGGGTAAAAACGTGAGGATTGATCTCACGCCCGACTCGGTCGGGTATGCCTGCCAGCCACTCCGCGAGTTTCCGAAGCGAGACGGATCCCACGATCATGAGATCGATGTCACTCGCCGGCTTCTCGCCTCCGGATGCAAGCGATCCAAAAATGAATGCCACTCGGATGCCGGGCCTCCGGACAAGCGCCTGCCGCAAGGCGTCGACGAAGCCGGTCGTCTTCACGACGATGTTCCGAATGTCCGTGTAGAGCGGATTGGTCACTTCCGCCCGGTAATACGCCCGGTTCCCGGACCGTCGCACGGTAACGAGCCGCAGGCCGGCCAGCCGCCTGAGTTCCTGACGCACGGTCGCGTCGTTGAGCCCGGCCTGCCTGGCGATCTCCCGGACGTGGAGCTCACGGACATCCAGTCCGAAGAGCAACCGAAATACTTCTGCCTTGACCCGGGAGGATAGGAGTCGGCTGAGACTGTCCATAACGCGTGCTTATACCACGCAATCGAGTGCCTATACCACTCAATCTCATTGGCGCGGGCGAGCCCTCCTCAACGCCCGCCGTTCGAGTCGACGAATTGGAACTGAACCCATTTCAGGCGATAGACTGAGAGCACTTGATCCGGCGCCCCGAGAATGCCAAGCCGGTCGTTCGTTCGGCCAACCAACCGAAGCGGCCTCGTCGCGGTTCGCGTAAGCCTCCTCCTCCTCCCGAGCTCCAGCGTCCGAAGCGCAAGATTCTCCTGGAAGACGTCCCGCCGGTGAACGCCGGTCAGCCTGAGATTGAGCAGTTCGCGCTGAGCTTCAATGGGTATCTCTATTGGGGCTCGTCCGACAAGTGCTTCGAAAAGGGCGGCGCCCCACCCGGCCGATCGATCGTCCGACTGCGAACTTTCCTCTTCTGCCAGCAACGGTGCATCAGTAATTGGGGAGAGTGGACAAACGAAGACGTGTACACGCTTCGACGAGCCATCCGCGCGATTCGAGTCCGACTTGGAGATCTAGACGCTCCTCCCGCCGAACGGGTGAAGGCTTCTCCCAAGAACCCGGTCATCAAATCCAGGAAGGCCGCACGCACTACTTAGAAGTGCCATCGCCAGGCGCTTTCGATGTGTTGTTCGGGTCCCGGGTTACTGGTCTTCCCTCTTCCGGAGACCCTCCACGGCGGGAGAATCTCCGCCTGCAGAACTGTCGTCGGGATCCGCCTCGGGTCCATCGGGCAGGTTCGCTGAAAGCACCGAGACCCCGTCGCAGAGGTAATGGGGAACCGTGACGATGAGGATCGAGGATCCCGCGTCCGTACCGCTGTCATGCATGATCGTAACGAACGTGCGGCGGGCCCCGCATCCCTCGCAGACCCCCGGAATGGGATGCGAAAACATGACGTCTTCCTGAATTTCCTTTTCAGCCAGCCCACGGAGAGCTCGGGCTTTCGCCAGCTGATGCAATGTTCCCAGATTTCCTCCCTTCGGCTGTTCTCAGATTGCCATGTGAGGTCGGACACTTGAGGTCCACGAGACGCTAAAATTTTGGTTCGGCGGACACCACGCAAGCGACTGTGCTTTGAACACTGCAGCCCACATCAGGTTCCAGCAAGGGGAGTCATTGGCCCCCGGCGCGGGCTCGCCGCTCTATCCGGCCTCGGTCATCGATTCGGTTGCGGGGTAAGTCGCTCGTGGAGTCGGTCAGCGAATCCTTTGATCAGCGAAGCCTTCGCGATCTTTCTGCGCCATTCCGCCGGGATGCCCGACTCGCCGTAGAACGCGCCCGCGAGCTGCCCGTAGACGGCCGCCGTCGTGTCCGCATCGTTCCCCAGATTCACCGCCTTCAGGCACCCTTCCTTGAACGAGCTGCTCCGATCGAACGCCCAGAGCGCCGCCTCCATGGAGCGCACGACGAACGCGGTGCCTTTGATCTCGGGAGGCTCCCGGCGCCGGAACGACCCTGCCGCGATCTCGTCGATCTCCGGATGGAGCGGTGCCGCCTCCCAGTAGCCGGGAATCGGCGAAAAGTGCGTCGCAAAAAGACGCTCCTTTGAAACTCCGGTCAGCGCGCCGAGAATCAGACCGGCGTAGTAGCGGCAAGCGTCGATCGTCGTCGGCGCCTGGTGGGTTGTCCGAGAGCTCTCCCCCGCCATGGAGATTGCCTCTCCCGGGTTCCGAAAGAAAAAGAGCGGCACGGGCGCGAGCCGCATGAGTGAGCCGTTGCCCGCCTGATGGGGCCGCTCGTGTGTGCCTAAAACGGTCGAGAGCCGCTCTCACCGTATTGCCAATATCGAAGCACCTGCCGTTGCTGGAAAGATGCCCATCGTCTTGCCACCGCACGTATCTCGTCAGTTGATCGACGGGGTCGAAGCCTCCCGTTTCGAGCAGGCTTTCCGCGAGGCACAGAGCCATCGAGGTGTCGTCCGTCCACTCCCCCGGCTCGAGCCCGAACAGCCCGCCACCTACGAGGTCAGTGACCGGTTTGAAACTCCCTGGCGGTTCAAATTCCACCGTGGTTCCGACCGCATCTCCCGCGGCAAGTCCCATCATCGCCCCGCGAAATCGATCCAGGAGGTCAGGGGTCCTGTTCTTCGGCGCTGATTGAGGTTTGACCGGCGCACCTTTAGATTTCATCGAGTCCTCAGCTTTCGTCTTCAGCACCGGATCGCCTTCGCTCATCGCCGGATTGATCTTCCGATGACGCTTTTCGCTTGAGCAGGCGATCTTGCTTCAACCGCATGGCAGTAGCTCTCGATCTCCTCTTCCCGCATCCCTTGACTGATCCTCAACAGTGCCACGCATGAGCGGACACTTGGAGTCCAAGCGAGGTGACTTCTGGACAGTGCTCCGAGCCAGGATCGGCGGAAGGCGGGTTCCTGGTGAGAAAGAGGTCGCAGAAATCGCGCGCCGAGCGCATAATGCGCAGACTCCTAGCAGGCTGCTGAAAAAGTCGATTTTGGGTTGACATGGATTGGTCTGGGCTGCACCTTGTAGAAATGCGAGGAGATACCGAGAAGCAGGCCGCGTTGATGGTGACGGTGACGCCGGAGGAGTTGATTCCAAGGGATCAC
>JBBSGZ010000006.1:0-56888 GCA_038253555.1 Thermoanaerobaculia bacterium | reverse complement strand
GATGCGGTCGCCCTTCTTGACGTCCAGAGGGAGCTGCTTGCCTTCCTCGTTGATCTTGCCCTTGCCGACGGCGACAACCTCGGCCTCCATGGGCTTTTCCTTGGCCGAGTCGGGGATGATGATTCCGCCCTTGCGGGTCTCGGTGGTTTCGAGGCGTTTCACCAGGATGCGGTCGTACAGCGGTCGAATCTTCATGCGTTTCCTCCAGTTACCCTTCTTGGACTGCCGGGAAGACCCCATTGGGATGCCCGGCGGGATCCGGATATTAGCACTCCTCTGTGTCGAGTGCTAGTACACGGAGCAACTGCCATCAAGTGGTTTATATTCCAGGTGTTTGCGGTGCGATGTGTCGCGGCGCCGGCCCTGGGCGAGGCGGCTTTTCGAACGTTTTCGCCGGCGGACCGATCCCGCCCGTCCGCTCGGGCCCGGCTCCCTCCATCCCCTCGGGCCGGCTCCCCTCCATGCGAGGGCCCGGGGTATCGTCGGGAACCCCTCCATGAACGCGAAACACTGGTCCGGCCGGGATGTTCTCATCACCGGAGGGCTCGGCTTCATCGGCTCCAATCTCGCTGTTCGGCTGGTGCGCGAGGGCGCCCGCGTGACCCTCTGCGACGCGATGATCGAAGGTTACGGCGGGAACCGAGCGAACATCCGCGAGATTGCCTCCGACGTCGAAGTGTCCATCGCCGACGTGCGGGACGAATCCGCGATGGGCGATCTCGTCGCGAATCGCGACGTCGTCTTTCACCTCGCCGCTCAGGTCTCGCACGTCATGTCGCTTTCCAACCCGTATCCGGACATCGACATCAACATCAAGGGCACCGCCGTCGTCCTGGAGGCATGCCGCAAGAGAAACCCGGACGCGGTCGTCGTCCGATCCGGCACTCGCGGGCAGTACGGACCCGCCGTGCGTCTCCCTGTCTCCGAGGACGCTCCCTCGGATCCGAGGGGGCTCTACGAAATTTCGCAGCTCACCGCGGAGATGATCTGCCGGACGTATACACGCATCCATCGCATACGGACGGTGCCGTTGCGCCTGACCAACATCTATGGACCCCGCGGGCAGGTGCGCCATTCTCAGTTCGGCGTCGTCAACTGGTTCGTGAGGCTGGCGGTAGCGGGCGCGCCGATCCCGATCTTCGGCTCGGGCCAGATTCTCCGTGACTTCCTCTATGTGGACGACTGCGTCGATGCACTGATGAAGGCGGCGGCAGAGCCGTCCGCGGTCGGCGAGATTTTGAACGTGGGAAACGACCGGTCCAGCACGTTTCTGGAGGTCGCGAGGATCCTCGAGGAACTGGTGCCGGGCACTCGAGTGGAGTTCACGGACTTCACCCCCGAGCGGCGCGCCCAGGAGCCGGGCGACTTCGTCTCCGACATCTCCAAGATCCGCAGGATGCTCGAGTGGAGCCCGTCGGTTGAGCTGGCGGACGGGCTTGCCCGAACCGTCGCGTTCTACCGGGAGCGGAGGGAGGAGTATTTCTAGCGAATCCGTTTTCCTCGCCGGGGCCCCTTCCCGGCCGTCGAATCCCGATTACCGCTTCCCAACTGCGGTTCTCCACTAAGCTAACCCGCCAGCATGATTTCCATCCATCCGACGGCCCTGGTGGCGTCCGCGCGCATCGGAGACGGGACCCGCATCTGGGCGTTCGTCAACGTGCTCGAAGGGGCGACCATCGGGCTTCAGTGCAACATCTGCGATCGGTGCTTCGTCGAGAACGACGTCGTCGTGGGAGACCGGGTGACGGTGAAATGCGGCGTCTCTCTGTGGGACGGCGTACGGCTCGAAGACGACGTGTTCGTCGGGCCGGACGTGACGTTCGCCAACGACCCGCGGCCGAGAAGCGGGGTGCGCGTCGAGTCTTATCCGCGGACCGTCGTTCGCGAGGGCGCTTCACTCGGCTCCGCCGCGGTCGTGCTCCCCGGGCTGACCATAGGCCGCTGGGCGATGGTCGGCGCAGGCGCGGTCGTCACGCGCGACGTGCCCGATTTCGCGCTCGTTTACGGAAACCCGGCGCGTCCACGCGGGTGGGTCTGCCGGTGCGCCCGGACTCTTCGTTTCGACGAGGACCGCGCGCGCTGCGACTGCGGCCGCGCCTTCCTTCGCGAGGGCACGGACCGCATTCGCGAAGAGTCCGCATGAGCGCCGCCGTCGCGAGCGCGCTCGACCGCGTCCAATTCGCGGATCCCGGCGGGGCCTACGCCGCGCACCGTGAAGGGATCGACGCCGCCATCGCCCGGGTGCTCGCGAGCGGCTCCTTCATCCTCGGCCCGGAGGTCGCCGCTTTCGAGGAGGCTTTCGCGCAGTTTCTGGGAGTCGGCCACGTGGTCGGCTGCGGGAACGGGACGGAGGCCATCGCCCTGATGCTTCTGGCGGCCGGAGCGGGACCCGAGGACGAGGTCGTCCTGCCGGCCAACGCCTGCGTGCCGGTCGCGGCGGGCGTTCGACTCGCCGGAGCGCGCCTGCGTTTTGGGGACGTCGATCCCGCGACGCTGACACTCGACGCCGCCGCCGTGGAACGCGTGCTGACGCCGGCGACGCGGTTTCTTCTGGCCGTGCACCTTTACGGGGGCGTCGCGGATCTCGACGCCCTCGGGGAACTTTCTGGCCGGCGCCATCTCACCCTTCTCGAAGATGCCGCGCAGAGTCATGGCGCCTCCTGGAAAGGCCGACAAACCGGTTCCCTCGGGGTGGCCGCCGCCTTTTCGTTTTATCCCACGAAAAACCTGGGCGCCTTCGGGGACGGAGGCGCGGTCTCGACGAGCGATCCGGAGCTCGCCCGCCGGCTTCGCCGCCTGCGGCAGTACGGCTGGACGCGCCGCGACTTCGCGGAGACCGAAGGGCGCAACTCGCGACTGGACGAGCTGCAGGCCGCCATCCTCGCGGCGAGGCTCCCCGCGCTGGAAGAGGAGAACGCCCGGCGCCGCGCGCTCGCCAGACTCTACGATGCCTCGCTTGCGGACCTGCCGGTGACCCGCCTCTCGGCCCTCCCGGACAGCGTCCCGGCGGCGCATCTTTATCCGATCCGATGCGAACGGCGCGACGCGTTGCGGAGGGCGCTCGAGGACGCCGGCATCGAGAGCGGAGTCCACTATCCGACGCCGTTGCACCTTCAGCCCGCTTACGCCTTCCTCGGCCACCGGCCCGGCGATTTTCCCGTCTCGGAGAGCGCCGCCGGCCGCCTGCTCTCGCTCCCCCTGCATCCCGGGCTCACGGACATCGAGGTGGCGCGCGTGATCTCCGCGGTCCGCCAGTTCTTCGGGGCGGCCTGATGCGGCCGCTCATCTCCGTCGTGATCCCCGTCTACTTCAACGCGGCGACCATCGCCCGCCTCTCGGACCGCCTGCGCGCCGCCGCGGCGGGGGCGGACTGGGACATCGAGGTCGTCTTCGTAGACGACGGATCCGGAGACGAGTCCTGGGACCGGATCGTCGACGCCTGCCGCGCCTGGCCGGCCGTCCGCGGCGTTCGGCTGACGCGGAACTTCGGGTCGCAGATGGCGATCGTCGCCGGCCTGCGGGAAGCGCGCGGCGATGCGGCCGCGGTCCTTTCCGCGGACCTCCAGGAGCCTCCGGAGCTGCTCTCGGAGCTGGTCGAGGCGTGGCGGCGCGGCGCGACGGCGGCCCTGGCGGTTCGCCGCACCCGGCCGGAGGGGTGGACCGCCCGCACGGCGTCGCGTCTCTACTACCGCGCTCTGCGCAAACTGGCGTTCTCTCAAATGCCCGCCGATGGATTCGACTGCTTCCTCATCGCCCGGCCGGCGATCGATTTTCTGTCGGAGGCGCGCGAGGTCCACACGTCGCTGCCGGGACTTCTTCTCTGGGCGGGATTTCCGGCCTCTCTCGTCCCCTATGACCGCGTCGCGCGAGACGAGGGGCGATCCCGATGGACGCTCCCCAAAAAAATCAAATACTTCGTGGATGCGATCGTCTCCTTTTCCTACGCGCCGCTCCGCGTCATGTCCGTCGGCGGCGTCGTCCTCGCGCTCCTCGCCTTCGGGTACGCTGCCTTTCTGATTTTTTTCAAGCTGTTCCACGGCCAGCCGATCCAGGGATGGACCACGACGATGGTGGTGCTGGCCTTTCTCTCGGGAGTGCAGCTCTTATCCCTCGGGATCCTGGGCGAGTATCTGTGGCGAACACTCGACGCGGCGCGGGGGCGCACCGGATTCGTCGTGCGGGAGAAGACGGATCTGCGTTAGGCGCGGGGCGCGGGGCGCTTGGCGAAGGGCGAAACGAGAAAGAGTCCGTCCGAGTTCCCTACCGGCGTTTCAGGAGATGCGCCGTGAACCCGTCGTTCGTTGCGCCCGGCAGGATCTGCAGGCGGTGCCCCTGGACGAACTCCCGGAGACCCTCCGGAGCCTCGATCGCCGCCGGCTCGAGCCCCGGATCGCGCTCCAGGACGCGCTGGACCACGCGCTCGTTTTCTTCCGACTCGAGGCTGCACGTCGCATACAGAATGAAACCGCCCGGCGCCGCAAGCGCCGCCGCGGCGCCCAGACCGCGCTCCTGCGCGCGCGACAGGCTTTCTATCGCGTCGCGGCCGACGCGATACCGGATCTCCGGGTTCTTCCGGAGGGTCCCGGTCCCGCTGCACGGCGCGTCGTAGAGGACCCGGTCGAAGCGGCCCGCCGGGAGGGGAGAAGCCAGGATGTCCGCGGCGGCCGCGGCGACCTCTTCGATCCCGAGGCGCCGCCGCGCCTCCCGGACGCGAAGAAGCCGCGCTGGAGAACGGTCGAGCGCCACCACCCGCCGCGCGCGGCCGAGCGCGACCGCCGCGAAGGATTTCCCTCCCGGAGCGGCCGCGACGTCCACGAGCGTGTCCCCGCACGGGAGCAACAACGGGAGCGCCTGGGAGCCGACGTCCTGAATGGCGAAATGGCCGGCCGCGAAAAGCGGCGATTTGAGAGGGTTTCCGGAGAGCACGACGAGGGCCAGGGCAGAGAGCGCGGAGATCTGCGTCTCGATGTCTTGCGCGGAGAGCGCCGCCGCCAGAGAGTCGCGGTCGGTGCGCCGCGGGTTGACGAGAAGGTCGAGGCCCGAAGGCGAGTTGTCCACGTCGAGCAGGGAGAGAGTGCGGTCGAGCCCGAACCGCTGGAGCCACCTCTCGACTAAGAACTCCGGGTGGGAGAAGCGGCGGGCGAGCCCGGCGGCGTCGAGACTCCTCGGGTCCCCCTCGATCGGAGCTCCGCGCCGCAGCAGTGTCCGCAGGATCGCGTTGACGAGCCGCCCCGCCCCGTCCCCCCCGCTTCCGCGCGCGTGGCGGACGGCCTCGTCCACCGCGGCGTACTCTGGCACGCGGTCGAGGTGTCGCAGCTGATAGAGCGCCACCTCGAGGACCTCCAGGAGGGGGGAAGCGAGCTTTGCGAGAGGGATCCGCGAGACTGCCGCGAGCTCCGCGTCGAGAGACGCGCGCCGGCGCAGCACTCCGAGCACGAGGTGACGGAAGAGGTCGTGGTCGGCGGGAGAGAGGGTCGCGCCCCGCTCCGCGAGAAGCGGCGTCGCCCGGCCCCCGCGTTCCAGCACCTCGCGCAGGACTTCCACCGCGCGGCGGCGCGCCGGGGAGATGGCCCGCACACCGGGAGGCGCCGCGGGCCGGCCCTTCATTCCGAAACGCGCCCGAACCGGGCGGCCGAGGCGCCTCCGGCCGAGAATTGCGCGGCCGTCACGGGTTTCTTCCCCTCCCGCTGGAGCCGGCGCAGCAGGAGGGACGTCCCCCCTCCCGCTTCCACGAGAATCCCGTCGGCCGACGCGCGGAACGATCCCGGAGACGCGCCGCCGGTTCCGGGCCCGACGTCCGCTTCGAGGATCTTGATGCGCTCCGCCCCGAGGAACGTGAAGAGCCCCGGCCACGGCGTGAACGCTCGAAGCCGGCGTTCGAGCTCCGCCGCGGGGCGAGACCAGTCCGCCTGACCGTCCTCACGCCGGATCGTCCGGCAGAACGTCGGCGTTCCCTCCTGCGGGCGCGCGACGAGCGTCCCGTTTTCGAGCCCCGCGAGGGTCTCGACAAGCAGGTCTCCCCCGGCCACCGCCAGCCGGGACGTGAGCGCGCCCCCGTCCTCGCGCGGGCCGATCGGGAGGCGGCGCTCTAAATACACGGGCCCGGCGTCGAGCTCCCTGACCAGGCGCATCGTCGAGACGCCGGTTTCCGGATCCCCCGCCAGGATCGCCGCCTGGACCGGAGAGGCGCCGCGGTGGCGCGGAAGAAGAGACGCGTGGACGTTCACGCATCCGAGCCGCGGGACGGCGAGAACGTCGTCCGGAAGGATCTTGCCGTAAGCGACGACGACGGCGACATCAGGGGTCGCGGCCCGCAGCCGGTCGAGGAAAGCCCCGTTACCTCGGAGCTTCTCCGGACGCTCGATCGGAATGCGGCGATCCTCCGACGCGAGCGCGACCGGCGACGCGACCGGCTGCCCGTGCCGGCCGACCGGCCTGTCCGGTGAGGTCACGACGAGCGGCACCACCGCCGCATCCGCGAGCCTCGCGAGGGTCGGGACCGCGAACGCGGGCGTCCCGAAGAAGACGCAGCGGAGCAGGGTCAGCTCCGCAGCGTGCGGTCGCGAAGCGCGGGAGAATCGCCGGCCGGCGACGTGTGGAGGGCGGAGTCGGCGAGCGCGGCGGCGTCCCCGGAGAGGGGGGAGGCCCCGGTCGGAAGCACGTCGGAGTGCCGCAGCGTCCAGAGAGAGCGCGCTGCCCAGAGCCCCGACCTCGCGAAAAAGATAAGGGCGAGGCCGTCGACGAACCCGAAGAGCACCCACGCGCGCGGCCAGCGTTTCTCGTAGCCGTAGAACAGCACGGGCAGGAAGAGCAGGAACGCGTAAACGGCCAGGACGATCGTGCGGCGGAGCTCGTGCTGCCGGTCGATCGGAGGCTCCAGAAAACCGAGCCCCTTCGCGAGCCGGTAGACGAGATACGCGAAAGCCGGCGCCGCCGCGAGCGCCAGCGCCATCCAGAGAATCGGCCGTGGCATCTTCAACGAGGCTGCCGGTCCACGGCTTCGAAGTAGTCCTGCGAGACCAGGACCTCGCGAGGTTTCGACCCGCGAGGCGGGCCGAGCAGTCCGTCGCGCGACATCATGTCGATCAGCTTTCCGGCCCGGGAGAACCCCACACCCATGCGGCGCTGCAGAAAGGAGATGGACGCCATCTTCTCCTTGACGACGATCCGGGCGGCCTCGTCGTAAAGCGGATCGTTGTCGTCGTTTCCGTCCCCCTCGCCCCGCCGTGTCACCTCGTCCCGGTCTTTCGTGACCTCGTCGTTGAAGTGCGGCTTGCTCTGCCTCTTCAGGAATTTCACGAGCGCCGCGGTCTCCTGCACGGAGACGTACGCCCCGTGCACGCGCCGCAGACGGGACGTGCCGGGGGGCAGGAAGAGCATGTCGCCGCGCCCCAGAAGGCGCTCCGCGCCGTTGCCGTCCAGGATGACGCGCGAGTCGATCTTGGAGGAAACCTTGAAGGCGATCCGGGACGGCAGGTTCGCCTTGATGACGCCGGTCAGGACGTCCACGGACGGGCGCTGCGTCGCCACCACGAGATGGATCCCGACAGCCCGCGCCTTCTGCGCGAGCCGCACGATCGACTCCTCGACGTCCTTCGGGGCCGTCATCATCAGGTCCGCGAGCTCGTCGATGACGATGACGATGAGCGGCATCGGCTCGAGCTTGAGGTCTTCGTCGGGGTGGTCGGCCTTCACACGGGCGATCACCTCGGGGTCCTTGATCGCCGCGTTGTATTGCTCCGCGTTGCGGACCTGCCCGACGTCCGACAGGATCTGGAAGCGCTCTTCCATCACCCCGACCGCCCACTTCAGGGCGTTCGACGCCTTCTTCGGGTCCGTGATGATCGGAGTCAGAAGGTGCGGCAGGTTCTCGTAGATTTCGAGCTCCACCATCTTCGGGTCGATCAGGATCATCTTCACCTGGTCGGGACGCGCCTTGAAAAGGAGAGACGTGAGGAGCGAATTGATCCCGACGCTCTTGCCGGATCCGGTCGTCCCCGCGATCAACAGATGAGGCATGGCCCGCAGGTCGTCGACCACGGGCTCGCCATGAATGTCCTTGCCGAGCGCCAGCGTGAGCAGCGACGGAGAGCGGACGAACTTCTCGGACTCGACGACGTCGCGCAGCGCGATGACCTCTCCCCCGCCGGGGTTCGGCACCTCGATGCCGACGCTCGCCCGTCCCGGAAGTCTCTCGATGCGAATCGATTCGGCGGAGAGCGCGAGCGCAAGATCTTCGGAGAGCCCCATCACCTGGTTCACCTTGATCCCGGCCGCGGGACGGAACTCGTAGGTCGTCACGACGGGGCCGGGGTGGTACTCGGCGATGTCGCCTTCGACGCCGAACTCCGCGCACTTGGCGGCGATCAGCTTTCCGCTTTCCGCCAGGAGCTTGCGGTCCACGGTCCCGACGTTCTCGCGCCTCTCGAGCAGCGAGGAGGGAGGGTACGTGTAACCCTCGACGACGAGCGGCAGGTTCTGCTGCGTATCGGGCTTTTTTCGCGCGGGACCGGCGGCGGCTCCAGGCGAAGGCGCCTGCTTCCGGGGCGCGACCGTCGTCTTCGTCAGGGAGAACCTGCCTGGTCCGGGAAGCTCGACTAAAACGGGCGGCAGATCGTCGCGCGTGAAGGGCACCTCGTCGAGCGAGACGGGCGATTGACGCGCTTTCTCGAGATGCTTGGCGACGACGGTGCGGCGCAGCCGCTCCTTCGTCCGGCTGTCGCGGCGGCGCGCCCAGCGAACGGTGCCCCGGCTCCAGAGCCCCGAAAAGCGGATGCGGAGGCCGAGGAAGACCTCGGCCAGGGAGACCTGGGTCGCCAGCGGAATGGCGAGGAGCACGAGTGCCGAAGAGAGAAGAACGGCCCCCGTGGTCCCGAGGCGGCCGCGCGCGGCTTCCGAGGCCGCGCGCCCGATGACGCCTCCCGCGTCCATTTCCTCGCCCGAAAAAACCCGTCGGCCGATGGCGAGGGAAAGGAGCGACGGGACCGCGAGCGCCAGCAGGACAAACCCGGCCGCCTTCGTCGCGGGATTTGAGAAGGGCCGCTGCAGGAAACGGCGCCAGCCCCAGTACAGGAGGAGGACGGGGACTGCCCAGGCGGCAAATCCGCCCGCGGCGTACAGCGCGGCGGAAAGCGACGCGCCGAACGTTCCGATCCAGTTCGCGGGGCCCGCCGGGGCGACGGGGTTACCGACGGAATGCGAAAAGAGGCTCGGGTCCGCGCCGTCGTGCGAGAGGAGTGACAGGGCCACCAGGGCCCCGGTCAGGAGGAGAAGAACTCCGATCGCTTCGCTGGCCAGACGGCCGCGCCAGAAGGCTCCTTGGCTCAATGTGAACCATTATGAGGCGGAAAGCGGGGAAAGGCGAACCGTGCCGCGGGCCGTCAGCTACCTGAAGAATGCCGCCCGCAGAACGGAGATCGCCCGGCGCTCTTCCCGCGCCCGCGCTTCGCGTCTACTTCGCCTCGTCCCAGGCGGAGCCCGCGTTCGCGCTGAATCGTTCCTTGAAGCCGCTCCACTTCTCGTAGGCGGGGAGGCTGACCTCGCGCAGGAACGTCTCCTTCGATTTGCCGGCCGACTTCGCCTTCCGGGCCGCCTCGAGGAGGTCCGAGATGTAGGTCCGGAAATTCTTCAGGCCCTGCACGCCGGTGACTTCGCCGTGTCCCGGAATGATCCGGGCGTCGGGAGGGACTTTCGAGATCGCCTTGTCGATGGCGACCAGATATCCCGCCACCGAGCCCCCGCTGGCGACGTCGATGAACGGGATCACCTGGTTGAAGAAATCATCGCCCATGTGGAGCACTTTCGCTTTTTCGAACCACACGACACTGTCCCCGTCCGTGTGGGCGGGGGGCAGATGCCAGACGTCGATCGACTCCTCCCCCATGTGAATCCGGAGCGAAGAATCGAAGGTCATCACCGGCGCCGCGATCTCCTCGACTTTGACGGTCCCGGCCCACGCGAGCTGATCCGAGAGCGATTTCACCGCCCGCTCATTGCCGGCCGCGCGCGCCTGTTCGATCAGCGCCGGGTAGTTGCGGGAGATTTCCGCGGGGCTCGCCAGCATCCGCGTGCGGACGTTGTCGTGCGCGACGATCATGGCGAACTGCCGGAAGACTTCGTTTCCGCCGACGTGATCGCCGTGATGATGGGTGTTCAGGAGGAAACGGATCGGCCGGTCGCTGATTTTCCGGATCTGCCGGACGATCCCCGGCGCGAGGTCCTTGAACTGCGAGTCGACCACCAGCACGGCATCGGGTCCGACGAAGAACCCGACGTTGCCGCCCCGCCCGTACAGCGCATACACGTTTCCCGGCAGTGGCTGGAGCCGAAAAACGTCGTCCGGGTTCTGATCGTGGTGTTCGCCTCCGCCCGGCGTCAGGCGCGCCGCCGGCGCCGCGGTCGGCTTCGGCCCCGACTGGGCGAACAAACCCGCGACGCCGCCGGAAAGCAGGGCCGCCACGACGACCCCGAGAGCGGTTCTTTTCATCGGACCCTCCGTCCCGCGAACTGTAACTTCAAGAGAGGCCCTTCGCCCAGGGCCTCTCGCCCAGCGCCTCTCGCCCACCGCCCGGCGCCATCGCCCATAGAATGCCCCACCGATGGAACCGTCACCCCGCCCCCGCATCCTCTCGGGCGTTCAGCCCTCGGGGAAGCTTCACCTCGGCAATTACTTCGGCGCCATCCAGCAGCACATCGCTCTTCAGGACGAGGGCGAGTGCTTTTTCTTCATCGCGGACTTTCACGCGTTGACCACCATCCAGGACCGCAGCGCGCTCCAGGAGAACGTCCGCGCCGTGGCGCTCGATTACCTCGCCCTCGGGCTAGACCCGGAAAAGGCGGCGTTCTTCCGCCAGTCCGACGTTCCAGAAGTGACGGAGCTCGCCTGGATCCTTTCGACGGTCACCGGGATGGGGCTTCTCGAGCGGGCCCACTCCTACAAGGACAAATTGTCCCGCGGCATCGCGGCAAGCGTCGGCCTCTTCAACTACCCGGTGCTCATGGGCGCCGACATTCTGATTTACCGCTCCAACCTGGTCCCGGTCGGGCAGGACCAGATCCAGCACATCGAGATGACGCGGGCCATGGCCGGGTATTTCAATCAGACCTGGGAGAATGTTTTTCCTCTCCCGGAGGCGCGCCTCGAACGCACCGTCGTGGTCCCGGGCACCGACGGCAAGAAGATGAGCAAGTCCTATGGCAACACGATCGACATTTTCGCGGAAGGCAAAGCCCTGAAAAATGCCGTCATGAAGATCGTCACCGACAGCACCCCGGTCGAAGCGCCGAAGGACCCGGACAGGGACAACGTGTTCGCGCTCTACTCCCTTCTGGCGACTCCCGCCGAATCGGAGGCGCTCGCGGCGCGCTACCGTGCCGGAGGGCTCGGCTATGGAGACGCGAAGAAGCTTCTGATCGGCCAGATCGACCAGAGGTTCGGGCCGGCCCGGGAAAAGCGCCGCGCGCTCGAGCAGGAACCGCAGAAGGTCGAGGCGGCCTTGAAGAGCGGCGCTGAGAGGGCGGGATCCGTGGCCCGCGAGACCATGCGCCGGGTCCGGGAGGCGGTCGGATTGCGGTAACGCAGCCGACCCGAAGCGGCGAAAGGCGAACGTTGGGGTGGGAGACGGGCCTTTCCCAAAACGGGTAGTGGTCTAGTTTGAATCAGGCGGCGTTCCGGGCTGGCCGGTCCGCCAGAGCGACCAAGTCCTCTACGTTCCAGAGGGTCTTAGCGATCCCTGCCGCCATCGCCGGAGAGCATCGGAGCGTCTTGTGCATCCGGCAGAAATTGTAGTGCGTGAACTGAATCGCCAGCGCGTAGCAGTGATTCTCGAACTTCTTCGAGAAGCCATTCGTCAGGCGCGTGAAGCGCCGATTTCCCATGCGGATCGTCAGGTTCGCGCGCTCCACGAATGACGTAGAGATCGCCTGGTCCCTGGGCGTCCCGAGAACTGGGATTTTCTCCAGTCCCACCAGCCGCCCCGGAGAGTAGCGGGTCTCTGGCTGCCCGTCGTTGCCAGACGGCCCGTAGACCTTCATCAGAATCCCGTAGTCGATCCCTCGTGCCGGGAACTTCTCGATGATGGCGGAGAGGTAGGACGGGCGGCCGTCCGTCGTCAGCTGAACACGGCCCGCGAGACGTTTCGCCAGATCCCCAATGAAGGCGCGGGCGTCGTCGAGCATCCGCTGCCCGACGTGCCAGGAGATCATCAGCTTGGAATCCGCATCGAGCGCCGTCCACGTCCAAACGGAACCCACGTCGCGACGGCCGCGCATCTCGTTGGGAAGGTTCTTGTCCTTCGCGTAGCAGAAGGACCAAAGCTCATCGCACTGCACCTTCCGAGACGCGACGTTGCGGACGGTCTCATCGTGGAACGCGAGGCACGCGGTTCCCACGTCGCGTAGGAGTTTGAGCACGGTCATTTTCGCAACGCCCGTCATGCGGCACGTTGCGTTGATCGACGTGCCCTCGACGAGAGCGGCGATTACCTGGGCGCGTTGTTCGATGCTCAGCTTGTTCATGGTCAAAGTATGCTTGAGCGGTCAAGCAATGTCAAGTACAATGTTAGGGTCGAGAGTCGGAGCGCGCCTGGGAAGGGACAACGCTCCGGCCCTCTGAAAAAGCCCCGTTTCGCCCGTGGTGGGGGACGGGGTAAGATATGGATGAAGCCTCGGTCCGTGGCGGTCACAAGCCCTCCGGGGTCGTGGTTTTAGGTGGAGCTAGTCGGAGTTGAACCGACCGGGTTCGGGTCCAGAGCCCTCACCCGGCACCTGCTAGCCCCGCTTGAATGTCTTAGGGGTCGGGGGTGTCCGCCAAGACCTTCCCCGGCCCCTTTTCTTATGTCGCGCTACCACCTCTGGTGTAAGATGCGGCCGAACCCATCTAACGTCGCGTTCTCCGCAGCGGTCTATGGGGTGGCGTTCCGGCTTCTCACCCGGAACGCCATTTTTATGAAAACCAGCCGTTTATCCATCTTTCCGCTTGAGCAACCCCCTGGTTATTGAGGGTGTACTTGCCGCCGCTCTTCGCCCCACCTTTCATGTAGAGGCCACTATGTCCCGCAAGGGTTCGATCCACCCGCTCGACATTGATGCCCGACTTCCGAAGTGCGTCGTTCAATTTGGTGACAGGAACGGTGTCCAACTTCCGCACCGTCTTAAACCCGTAGAGCACTAAGATTGCGGCGTCCCCGGGTCGGTTAGTGCTCTCGGAAGGCGGGAGGAGCTGGAGGGTAACGATTTCTCCTTCGACCTTGAACAGACGGTCCAAGACCGACGACGGAGGACCCGCTTCCTGTGCGTCCTTTGCCTCCTCGCGCTCCCCGGAGCCGTTCTCCTTCGCGAGAAGCGGGGGGGTCGCTCCGCGGGCCTGCAGGGCTTGAAGGAACTTCTCGAACGCCTCCCGCACCAAGGCGTCAGGGCCTTCGGCGCTGAACTCCGCGTCCCCGAGTTTTATTTGAAGTTTGTGGATGCTCTCCATCGCGTTCTCCTTGTTGGTCTCGGCTCCCTCTCACGGAGCTTTTCCGAGAACGCGGACATAATTTCAAAACATCGCGCCAAAGTCAAGCGTCTTTGGCGGCATGCCGGGACCAGCGGCTTTGGGCGGCCTTTCTGGCGATCTCCTGGCGTTTTTTCGCGGACAGGCTTCTCGCCCGAGCCTTCCCCCCCTTGAGCCCCCCCAGACGCCCGAGGGCGACGGCGGCCGGGTTTTTCTCGGGCATACCCTCGCCCGTCACGGCGTCCAAGATTCGCTTCGCCGCCTGATTCTCGTCCTCTGGGGGCTTCCTTGACCGCTTAGGCATAACCCATATTAGCATGTGCGCCGTGACAGGAAAACCATCGGCGGTGATCGACACCCGCGTTATCTACTGCGGGGACTGCCTCGACCAACTCCAGAAGCTTCCGGACGCCTGCGTCGATCTGATCTACATCGACCCGCCGTTTAACTCGAATCGGAATTACGAAGTCTTTTGGGGCGAGACAAAGGAAAAGCGGGCCTTCGAGGACCGCCACGAATCGACGCGGGCCTATATCGACTACATGCGGCCCCGCTGCGTCGAGCTGGCCCGCGTGCTGAAAAAGACCGGCTCTTTCTACTACCACTGCGACTGGCACGCCTCGCACTACGTCAAGGTCATGCTTGATCAGATTTTTGGGGAGAACAGTTTCCAGTCGGAAATTATTTGGCGGAGAACCCTCTCGAAAGGTCTCGCGTTTGTGGGTTTTCCGACGAATCACGACACGATTCTCTACTACAGCGGCGGAGAACGGCCAGCCTTCAATCGGCCCTACATCCCCTATGACCCGGAGAACCTCGACGAGAAGACCGCAACTAAATACTCCCATCGCGATTCGGATGGGCGCGTTTATAGGCTCGACAACCTCATCAATCCGAATCCTGACCGGCCGAACCTGACCTACGAGTTTCTAGGCGTCAAGCGGGTTTGGAGATGGACCAAGGAGAGGATGGAGGAAGCGTACAAAACCGGGATCGTCGTTCAAACCAAGCCCGGCTCGGTGCCGCAGTTGAAGCGTTACCTGGACGAGCAAGAAGGACGCCCAATTGATACGGTCTGGACCGACATCCCGCCCATCAATTCCCAGGCAGCCGAACGTCTCGGCTACCCGACACAGAAACCGCTTGCCTTGCTCGACCGGATCATCCGAGCCAGTAGCAGCGAAAACGACATCGTGCTCGATGCATTCTGCGGGTGCGGAACCGCCCTCGTCGCCGCTCAGGTTCTCAAACGCCAGTGGATCGGAATTGATCTTTCCCCGACGGCCTGTCGTGTCGTGGCGAAGCGGCTTCGAAAGGATTGCGGGTTACACGAGGATGAAAAGCTCTGGCAGATCGGGCGCGGCTTCGTGGTCCGGGATCTCCCGTGGACCGAAGAAAAGCTCCGGCAGATTCCGCCGTTCGAATTCGAGAATTGGGCTGTGATCGCGCTTGGAGGAATTGCGAACAAGGCAAAGGTTGGAGACATGGGAATCGACGGGCGGATATTCCCAGTCTCCGCGATCCCCGCGCCGCGAGGCGGTATGGTCGCCGAAGCCGGGAAGCCCGGCGAATTCGACTTCATGGGGGATTGGTATCCGATCCAGGTCAAGCAGAAGGACAAGGCCGGGAGGCCTGACATTGACGCCTTCGAGGCGATGATGATGCGGGAGGATCGGAAGAAAGGCTTCTTCGTGTCCTTCGACTACAGCTCAGACGCGGAGCGAGAGATCGACGGATTCTTTCGGCGATCCGGGAAGGTCATCATTCCCTTCACCGTGAAGGAGATCTTAGAAGACCGCCTCGCGCACAAGCTCGCGTAGAGCCGTTCAAACTAGACCACTACCCCAAAACGACAACTTGCGCTAGATTTACGCCTCTATGGCGACGCCGGTCTCCAACCCTCCAAACCCCTGGGACTCGACGCACGCGGAGTGGCTCGGGGAACCTCCAGCCGCCAGGCTCGAAGTCTTCGAGGAGCGGGCGAGATCCATCATCGCGGAGAACGACAGCCCGGACGTCGGGTTCCGCTTTTCCATCAACCCGTATCGCGGCTGTTTCCACGCGTGCGCGTACTGCTACGCCCGGTCGAGCCACGAATACCTCGGGTTCGGGGCCGGGACCGACTTCGACCGCAAGATCGTCGTGAAGACGAACGCGCCGGAGCTCCTCCGGGGCGAGCTCAACCGCCGCTCCTGGAAGGGCGACGCGATCGCGTTCTCGGGCAACACGGACTGTTACCAGCCGCTCGAGGCCGTCTACGAGCTGACCCGCCGCTGCCTTCAGATCTGCCTGGAGTTTTCCAACCCGGTCGGGCTCATCACGAAGAGCGCGCTCGTCCGGCGGGACGTGGACGTGCTCGCCCGACTCGCCCGCGAGGCCTCCGCCACCGTGCATCTCTCGATCTGCTTCGCCGATGACGCGATGTCGCGCGCGATCGAACCGAACACCAGCCCTCCCTCCCAGCGCTTCGAGACCATTCGGATCCTCTCCGACGCCGGCATCCGCACGGGAGTCGGCGTGGCCCCCGTCATCCCGGGTCTGAACGACGACCAGGTGGCGGAGATCCTCGCCCGCGCGCGCGCAGCCGGGGCCACCGAGGCGTTCCGCCAGCCGATCCGCCTCTCCGGCGCGACTCTTCCGGTGTTTCGCGAACGCCTCGAGGCGGCGTTTCCCGCCCGGGCGGCGAAGGTCTGGAACGCGATCGAGGAGATGCGCGGCGGCAAGCAGAACGAGACGGCTTTCGGCGCCAGGATGCGCGGGCTCGGGCCCCGGTGGGCGGCAACGGAGGCTCTCTACCGCGCGGAGTGCCGCCGGTTGGGGTTCGACCGCGACGAGGGACCGCCCCCAAAATCGACGTTCCGGCGGCCCGGAGGACAGGGAGCTCTCTTCTGAGTGGCCCCGCCTCTGACGTCCCTGCCGGATTCGGGTGCTCTAAAAGGCAAAGTGCTTGACACAGCGAAGGCGTCGGCCGAGAATCCCCGGGTGGACAGCCCCCGCAGCGCCCCTCCCGATCCCGCCGCTGAAATCGGAGGCCGGGCGATCGACAACCTCCGCTTCATCCGGGAGACGATGGAGAGGGCGATTGCCTTCACCGCCGTCCCCGGGAAGGGCGGCGTGGCCATGGGAGCCACGGCCCTCATGGCCGCGGCCCTCTCGCTCTTTGCCCGGTCGACCGACGAGTGGCTCGGCATCTGGCTGGTCGAAGCGTTCATCGCGTTCTCCATCGGAGCCTGGGCCATGGCGGTGAAGGCGCACCGCGCGGGGGCGACACTCTTCACGGGTCCCGCCCGCCGCTTCCTCCTGACGCTTTCTCCCCCGCTCTTCGCCGGAGCCGTGGTGACGCTGGCGCTCGCCCGGGCTGGCCAGACCGGTCTGCTGCCCGGTGTCTGGCTCCTCCTCTACGGAACGGCCGTGGTCACCGGCGGAGCGTTCGCGGTGCGGATCGTCCCCGCGATGGGCCTCCTTCTCATGCTCCTCGGCTGCCTGGCCCTGGTGTGCCCTCCGGCCTGGGGCACCGCGTTTCTCGCCGCCGGGTTCGGCGGTCTTCAGATCGGCTTCGGCATCGCGATCGCCCGGAGGCACGGCGGCTGATGCCTCCGCCGCGCGCCGTTTCTTCCGGAGCCTCCCGACCTCGCGCCGGATCGCGTTCGGACGCGGAGCGCCCGGCCGGTCGGGTCACCGGGTCCGCCGACGTTGCCTCCGCCCGCGCGCGCGGAATCGTCCCGGACCTCGACCGGGTGATCCACGAGCGGCTGCGCCTCGCGATCGTGAGTGCGCTCGCCGCGACGGACAAACTCTCCTTCCGTGAGCTCAAAGCCATGCTGAGCGCCAGCGACGGCAACCTTTCCGTGCACGCGCGCAAGCTCGAAGAAGCGGGCTACGTCGCCTGCCGCAAGGGCTTCGAAGGCCGCGTCCCGCGGACGGAATACCGCCTCACTGCCGAGGGGCGCCGGGCATTCGAGCGCTACCTGAACCATCTCGAGTCCCTCGTTCGGAACGCACGCCACCGGAGTTGATTTTTTTTGCCTGTAGACTTTATGTTGCAAAGTACTTTTTCAGAGCTCGGGATCCTTTCGACGGCGGCCCTCGGGACGCTGACCGGCGCCTCCTCCTTCGTTCCCGCGAACCCGGCTCTCGCCGTCCTCGCGTTTCTGGCGGCGGTCGCGGGCCTGCTCGCCGGTGCCGGGGGATTCGTCGTCTGCATCGCGCTTCGGCGCAAAACACTCGCTCGCCGGATCGCCTCGATCACCCTCGCCGGCGCCTCGATTTATCTCGCTGGTCTCTTCGCGACCGGAATCGCCAGCCGGGACCAGGCCCTGCCGCCCGGGGCGCGGAAGTATTTCTGCGAGATCGACTGCCACCTGGCATACCGCGTTCTGCCCGAATCGCCGGCCGCCGGCGCCGCCCGCTGCCGCGACGGTCTCCGGGTGGTCCGGGTGGAGACGTGGTTCGATCCGTCGACCGTGGCCACCTTTCGAGGGAACGCTCCCCTGACTCCCAACCCCCGCCGGGCGTTCCTTCTCGACCAGGCCGGCCGCCGTTACGCGGTGTCGGACGAGGCGGCACGGGCGTGCGCGGAGGACGTGCGGGGCTCGGTTCCGTTCACCCGCGCCCTTCGTCCGGGAGAGTCGTACCGGACCGCGCTCGCCTTTTCGGTGCCTGCCGACCGCCGCGGCCTGAGGCTCTGGCTGGGCGACCCGACACCGGGCGTCGAACAGTTCCTCGCCGGCCACGAGAACAGTTTTTTCCATTCGAAGGTTTATTTCGAGGTGCCGTAAGGGAGGGAGGCGAACGGCGACGGGCAGGAAAGCATGCCGCTTCGCCGTCTGATGGCTCGTGCTGCCCGGATGGCTCGCGCCCCGGGACGTCCCCGGGTTTCGGGCCGGAGGGCAAACATTCCGGTTGTCTCGCGGCGAGAGCGCGGCAAGAATCGGCCCGTGAAGGCGCGCGTCTTCTCGAGGATGACTCCCCGCCGGTGGATCGAGTACACCGTCGCCATCCTTGCGGGCAACGCCGTCTATTTTCTCGTGCTCTTCCCCGACTTCCCCCCCGGCCTGCAGCACCAGCCGATGAAGGTCGACTTCGGGCTCGTCCTCGACTTTCTCTGCTGCGTCGCGGTGTACGCCGTCATCCGCCTCGGAGCCACGCACGCGCGCCGATGGAGGGCATAGACCGTCGCTTCCGCTCGCTTTGCTCGCTTTGCTCGCTCTCGCTCCCGCAGCGTGAGCCTCCTCCCTCCCTTCGGTCGGGAGACTTCTCACGCTGCGAGCGGATGGACGAGCGAGACGGACTCAGCTGACCCGGACGGTTCGGGGAGAGGGTTGGGTGAGCGGTCACCGTCGGGAGGGTGGCCCGAACGGTTCTGGACCGCCGCCCGGCGCCCGACCGAGGGCTTCAACCGACGATCGGGACGATGACGGGCCGAAGATCGAACACGCGGCGGCAAGCGCGTTTGGCGGCGATCGAGATCTCCGACCGCAGCCACTCGAGGTCCTCGCGTTCCTCGGGGGTGGCTCTCGCGAGCACCGCCCGGGCCGCGCGCCCGACCTCCTCGGAAAGCTCTTTCTCGCCGATCGCCACCCCGCGCGATACGACCGAGACCTCCCCGCGCGAAGAATTCACAGACGCGAAGATGACGACGAAGCCCTCCTCGGCGAGGTGCCGGCGGTCGCGAACGACCGACGGATCGACCGTCTCCGTGCGCGAGTCGTAATAAATCCGACCGGAGGGAACCGCCGCGGGATCCACCCGGATGCCGTCCGGGGACAGCGTCATGCGGTCGCCGTTGTCGAGTAGAAAGACGCTGTCGGACGGTATCCCGCATTCCTGCGCCGTCTCCGCGGTCGCGGCAAGCATCCGCCTCTCCCCGTGAATCGGAAGGACCGCCCGGGGCCGCACGAGAGAGATCCAGTCGGCGATGTCATCGCGGTGCGCATGCCCCGAGACGTGCACCGGCGGCTGGCACTCCCGAACGACCCTGGCGCCCCTGCGTATCAGGTGATCCGTGACGCGGTTGACGGACCGCTCGTGCCCGGGGATGGTCCGCGCGGAAAACACCACGAGATCGCCCCGGTCGAGCTTCAGGTCCGCGTGCTCGTCGAGCGCCAGGCGGTACAGCGCCGAGAAGGGCTCGCCCTGGCTGCCGGAGGTCACACACAGGAGACGCTCGCGGGGCTGACGTGAGAGCTCTCCCGGAGCGACGCGCGTTCCCGCCGGGAGTGAGAGCCGATTCAGGCGCTCGGCGATGTCCGCGACGGTCACCATGCTTCGGCCGAGGAGCCCGATGCGTCTCCTTCCGGCGATGGCAACGCCGGCGGCCTGGCTGATCCGAGACACGTGGCTCGAGAACGTCGTCAGGATGATGCGGCCGGGGGCCCCGGCGAACACCTGAGCGAGGCCCTCTCCTGCCACGCGCTCGGAGAGGGCCCGACCGGGGCGCTCGGCGTTGGTCGAGTCGATGAGGGCGAGGTCGACCCCTTCGCCGACCGCCGCCGCGATGCCTTCTCGATCCGTGCGCTCGCCGTCCGGAGGATCCGGATCGAGCTTGAAGTCTCCCGAGTGCAGGAGCCGCCACCCTCCCGCCTCGACCAGGACGGCGGCGGAATCCGGCACCGAATGGGAAACGCGAAAAAACCGGAACGCAAACGCCCCCGCCCGCAGAGTCTCCCGCTCCGGCGCCTCGATGAGCCCCTTGCGGGAAAGCTCCGCCTCTTCGAGCCGGCGCCGCGCGAGCGCCAGCGTGAATGGAAATCCGTACACCGGCGCGTCGCACCACTCCCGGAGCAGCGGCAGGGCGCCGATGTGGTCTTCGTGGCCGTGCGTCAGCAGCACCGCGTCGATCCGCTCCTCCGAGAGCGCCGACATGTCGGAGGCGATCCGGTCCACCCCGGGGAAAGTCTCATCCGGAAACGAGACGCCCACGTCGATGAGGAGACTCGACCCCTGGCATCGCAGCCAGAGGAGGTTGCGCCCGAATTCTCCGAGGCCTCCAAGCGCGACGATCTCGAGCGGCGCCGTCATGGGACCGTGCCGCCGAGCCCTTCCGCGGCGGGCGAAGCGGCGAGGGCCAGGAATTCGTCGACGCCGAGCACCTCGGCGCGCGACCGGACGTCTTTTCCAATCGCGGCGAGCGCGGCCTCCCAGGGACCCCTGCCTCCCGCGGCGGCGAGCGCGTTCGGCAGCGTCTTGCGCCGGGATCGGAACGCGAGCGAAGCGATGGCGATGGCCCGCGCCCGGAGGTCCGCCGGCAGCTCCGGCTCCCGGGGAGTGAGCTCGAGGACGCTCGACATCACCTTCGGACGCGGACGAAAGGCGCCTGGAGGCAGATCGAACAGGATCCGGGCCCGCGTGAAGGCACCCGCCCGGACCGAAAGATAACCATAGTGCTCGCTGCCCGGCCGAGCCTCGAACCGCAACGCGACCTCTTTCTGGACCGTGGCGACGCAGCGAGCGATCGCAGCCGGCTCTTCCAGCGCCGCGACGAGAATGGGTGTCGCCACGTTGTAGGGCAGGTTCGCCACGAGAACCGCCGGTCCGGGCCAGCCCGCCTTTCCGAGCCACTCCGAGAAGCGATGGTCGAGGACGTCGCCCCCGAAAATCCGCACACGCCCCTCCTCCGCCAGCTCCGCCTCCAGTTCCGCCGTTCGGAGCGGGTCGATCTCAATCGCGAGGAGGCGGCCGGCTCGGACTTTTAGAAGGCGCGTCAGCGCTCCTTCCCCTGGCCCGACCTCGACGGCCGTGTCCGACGGGGTCAGCCGCGCCGCGTCGACGATGCGTTCCGCCGTGCCGGAATGGACCAGGAAGTGCTGGCCCCACCGCTTGCGGGCCGGAATCACCGGACGCCCTGCCGCCGGATCAGCCAGAGCATGAAGACAGACAGCAGGAGCAAAGGGAAGCTCGGGACGCAGAACCGGTCGCCGCACCCGCGACCCGCTGGAAATTCATGCCGAAGTCTCCGACTGGAAATGACCTGCCCGAGTCGAAGCGGACCCGGATTCCGTCGGGCCCCGGGCTTCGGCCCCGGAGGCCCGTCCGGGCCGGACGGAAAGACGCGGCGCGCCCCGCGCTTCCCGGGCCGGGCGCTCAGCCCGGCCCATGTTTCCCGCGCGCCATTGGCTCGGGTCCGGCACGCCCGCGAGGGTATCAAATGGTAAACTGCTGTACCGACAGGAAGTTCCCTTGTCATCTGTCTACACACTCGACAACCGGCGCCTCGAGAACTTTCTCGAGAGGCACAAGGCTTACTACGCCTACTCGGGCGAGATAGAGATCGACCGCTTTTTGAGGGAAGTCCTCCAGAAGGCGAACGAATTCGTCCCGTCCGCCGCGGGATCCATTCTCTTAGACGACCCGAGCACCAAGAACAACGACGACCGGCTGGAAAACGACCTCGTTTTCATCGCCACCTTCGGTGCGGACGGGGACGCGCGGCTCGCCCGTCGGATCAATGCGCGGATCGGAATCGCCGGGCACGTCTACTCGACCGGCGTCGGCTACATGACGGAGGACGTGGTCGACGACCCCTATTACTACCCCACCTACGAGGCGCCCAGCTTTCAGACCCGGTCCGTACTCTGCGTTCCCATCCGGATCGAGGCCGCCGTCTGCGGCGTCCTGGAGCTCGTCAACCGGGTGGGCCCGAACGGTTTCCGGGAGAAGGACCGCCGCCTGCTGGAGATTTTCGGCGACTACGCCTCGATCTCGATCCAGAACCTGCTCGACGCGCGGAGGGCTTTCGAGGTCGCCAAGCGCGACGGCCTGACAGGCCTCTATAACGAGAGGTACCTCCACCTGCGGTTAACCCAGGAGCTCTCCCGGATCTCCCGCGACGGCGGCGACCTGTGCGTCATATTCCTGGACCTCGACAACTTGAAGTCCGTGAACGACAAACACGGGCATCTCGCGGGCAGCCAGGTCCTCAGGGAAGTCGGGTACGTGCTCAAACGGACGGTGACCGACCAGAGGGCGACCCTGACGCGCTACGGAGGCGACGAGTTCGTCCTGATCCTTCCGGGTCACCCGCTCGAGGGGGGGATGGAGATCGCGGAGCGCATTCGCGAGGCGATCCGGTCGGCGACGTTTCTCTCGAGGCCGTACGGCTTCAACAGCCCGGCGTTGAACCTTCAGGAGACGATCACGGCGTCCCTCGGGATCTCTTCCGTCCGCACCCACGCGACGGTTCCGGCGGCGGTCGAGCAGCAGAAGAACGAGCTGCTGCGCGCGGCCGACCAGGCCCTCTACCAGGCCAAGGAAGGCGGCAAGGACCGCAGCGCCGCCGCCCGCCCGACGGAGATGCGCGTCGGGGGCTGACTTCCTTTTTGAGAGGCCAAAACGCCGTTCGAGAGGGACTGCCCGGATCCCGGCGGCGGCCGGCCCAGGCAAGGGTCCCCGCCGCCGATGGGCGTGTTATCTTCCTTTTTCAGCACTTTGCGTGCACTTTTGACCTTTTGAGGACTCCATGACCTCGACTTCGCCGACGCGGACGGATCTCTCTCCCAAAGACGTGCTCGATGCTCTCTCGAAGCACATTTTGGTCGACGGCTACCACGTGGTCATGGATCTCGAAAAGAGCCGCGGGGCGTATCTCTACGACGCCCGAACCGGCCGCCCCCTCCTCGACTTCTTCACCAACTTCGCGACGTTCCCGATCGGCTACAACCATCCGAAGATGGACGATCCCGAGTTCCGGGAAAAACTGCTTCACGCGGCGCGGACCAAGCCTGCCAACAGCGACATCTACACGAGCCTCTACGCCGACTTCGTCGATTCTTTCTCGAGACGCGCGGTGCCTGCCTCCCACGCGGACCACCTCTTCTTCGTCGAGGGGGGCGCGATGGCGGTCGAGAACACCCTGAAGACGGCGTTCGACTGGAAAGTCCGGAAGAACCTGGCCCGCGGAGGCTCTCCGAAGGGCAGCCAGATCCTCCACTTCAAGAATGCGTTTCACGGCCGCTCCGGCTACACGCTCTCCCTGACGAACACGGCCGATCCCCGCAAGACCCAGCACTTTCCGATGTTCCAGTGGCCCCGGCTCTCCTGTCCGGCGCTTCGTTTTCCCGTGACGCCCGCGATCACGGAAGAGGTGGCGCGAGCGGAGGAGGCCGTCGATCGGGAAATCCGCGCCGCGTGCGAGACCAACCGGGACGACATCGCCGCGTTGATCCTGGAGCCGATTCAGGGAGAGGGCGGCGACAACCATTTCCGGCCCGAGTTCTTCCGCCGCCTCCGGTCTCTCGCCGACGAGCTCGAGTTCCTCCTCATCTTCGACGAGGTCCAGACGGGAGTCGGGTTGACCGGCTCCATGTGGTGCTGGCAGCAGATGGGCGTCGAGCCCGACCTCTTCTGCTTCGGAAAAAAGACTCAGGTCTGCGGTTTCGCGTCCAATCACCGGATCGACGACGTGGACAACGTCTTCAAGATCTCCTCGCGGATCAACTCGACCTGGGGCGGGAACCTCGTCGACATGGTCCGCTGCGAGAAATATCTGGAGATCATCGACGAGGAGAAACTGGTCGAGAATGCGCGCGTCGTCGGCGAGTATTTCCTGGGGCGGCTCTCGGAAATGGCGGACGAGTTCCCGGGGACGGTCTCGAATGTCCGCGGCCGCGGGCTTTTTCTGGCGTTCGACCTTCCCGACAAGACGATGCGCGACAGGACTCTGGCCTCCTGCCTCGAGCACGGCCTGATCGGCCTCGCGTCCGGCTCGTCGGCGATCCGCTTCCGGCCCTCTCTCGCTCTTTCCCGCGACGAAGCGGACGAAGGCGTGAGAAAGCTCCGTCGGGCGCTCAGGTAACGTCGCCTTCGCTCACTGCGGGACGTGCTTTCGCCGTGGACGGCGAAAGCACCGGCGAACGGCTCGGCCGGATGCGGCCTCGACCGTTCGCCTCGTCCCTTCGTTCGCTTCGGCTCCCGCAGCGGGAGGCTCCTCCTTCCCTTCGGTCAGGAGACTCCTCCCGCTGCGAGCTTAGCCACCATCGAAGTTAAAACGCAGCTCTGCCCCCTCGCCCCGCGCTCGGGGAGAGTGAGGGGCACTCCCCTCTCCCTCGACAGGCCGGCTCTCCCCGGGTGACACTCCTTCTTTAAACTGACCCGGGGACCCACAGCTTGTTTGCCCGCCTTCTCCTGTTTACGGCTCTGATTCTCGCCGCCGCGGCGGCGGCGTTCTGGGTGACCCTCCCGGACGTCGCACCGCTCGTGCGGGAGTTCCCGAAGAGCACCGCGTTCATGGACCAGAAGCGGCAGGAGCTCTCCCGGCGCGGATTCGCGGCGGATCTCGAATATCGGCCGGTCCCCCTCAGGCTCGTGTCGCCTTTTGTGGCCCGCGCGGTCATCGCGGCGGAGGACTCTCACTTTTATGACCACGCCGGAGTGGACTGGGAGGCCATCCGGGGCGCGGCGCAAAGGGACTGGGCGAAGAAGCGGCTGAAGCTGGGCGGGTCGACGCTGACCCAGCAGCTCGCGAAGAACCTGTACCTCTCCCCTGCTCGCACGCCCTGGCGCAAGCTGCGGGAATGGGCGATTGCCCGCCGCCTGGAGCGGAGACTCTCGAAAACGCGGATCCTGGAGCTCTACATCAACGTGATCGAGCTCGGTCCCCGCACGTACGGCGTCGAGGCGGCGGCGCGGCGCTACTTCCACAAATCCGCTTCGGCGCTGACCCCCCGCGAAGCCGCGACCCTGACCGCGATGATCCCCTCCCCCCGCCTCTACGATCCCGTGCTTCATCCGGAACGGGTCCGGCGCCGCGCCGCGAGGATCCTCCGGGGACTGTGACCCGGGTGCGGGCCATGCTATCCTGACCGCATCCTGTTTCCTTTGTGGAGGTTGCACATGCGGTCCGGTCGATCTGCGTTCATCCTCCCGGTCCTTGCCCTCACGCTCTCCTTTACCACCGGCTGCTCTAAGACCGCCGCCCGGATCGAGGTCTCGCCGAAAAAGCTGAAGATCTACGGCCTCGATCATCCCCAGAGGCTGACGGCGCGGCTCCTCGACAAGAAGGACAACCCGCTCGAGATCGGAACGGCGAACTGGGAAAGCTCTCGCCCCGCGGTCGCCACGGTTGACACCGGCGGACTCGTGAGCCCCAAGTCTCAGGGGAAGACGACCATCACCGCGCGGTATCAAAAGGTCTCGACGGAGGTCCCCGTCGAGTTGTTCGACGTGAAGGCCGTCGAGGTTTCGCCCCCGGCGGTTCACGTCATCGGGCCGGCCGGAACGTCGATCCCTCTCCAGGTCGTCGTCCGCAATTCGATGGACAAACCCGTCGCCGTCACGCCCGTCTGGACTTCGAGCGCTCCCGGCGTCGCGAAAGTTTCCGCCGGAGGAGCGGTGAGCTCGATCACCAATGGCGTGGCGCTGATCGTCGCCAAGGTCGGGGACATCCAGGGCGCGGCCGAGGCCACTGTCGCGATTCGCGACATCGCCAGACTCGAGCTCCGGCCGATGACGGCTCTGGTGCGGGTCGGGGATTCCCAGCAGTTTCAGGTGATTGCCTACGGAATCGACGGCCGTCTCATCGAAGGCGCCTCCGCACTCTTCCAGAGCACGAACGCCGGAGTCGCGACGGTCAACTCGACGGGAAACGCCTCCGGGATCTCCGCGGGCGCGTCGACGATCCGCGCCGTCTTAGCCGGTGCGACCGCCGAAGCGACCCTGATCGTCAATTAGGAGCCGGGTCCCCGTTGTGCAGGCTCTCGCTCGCCTCGGGAGCACCCGCGCGCGGGGGAAGGAGCCGGGCGGGCTCCCCCGTTCCGAAGTGGCCGCGCCGCCCGGCACGCCGCTCGCAGCGCCCGGGATCATGACCTCCGGCAGGTTTACGGCAAGCGGGCCCGCGCAGAACCCGGGAAGCCGTAAATGATTCGACCGCCCGCTTTCGCGGGGACCTTCTACGACGGCCGTCCGGAGAGCCTCCGGCATCACGTCGAACGGCTTCTCCCCATGGCCGCCGGCGACGCGGACGCGTTCGGGGCCATCGTTCCCCACGCGGGCTACGTCTACTCGGGCCGCGTGGCCGGAGAGGTGTACGCGCGCCTTCGCATACCCGCGACCGTTGTTCTCCTCTGTCCCAATCACACCGGCCGTGGCGCGCCCGCCTCGCTCGACCCATCCGACGCGTGGCGCACTCCTCTGGGCGACGTCCCCGTCCATCGCCCGCTCGCCGCACGGCTGGCGGAGCTCGCGCCCTCGCTGGTCGAAGATTCCGCCGCACACGCCGGGGAGCACTCTCTGGAAGTCCAGCTTCCCTTCCTGCAGGTGCGGAGGCCGGACGTGACGATCGTCCCGGTCTCGCTGGGAGCTCCGGACCTCGCGCTCTGTCGCGAAGTGGGACGGGCGTGCGCGCAACTGAGCGTGGAGCAGGCGGAACCCCTGCTTCTTCTGGCGTCCTCCGACATGAACCACTACGAGTCGAGAGCCGTCGGCGGCCGCAAAGACGCTCTTGCCCTGGCCCGCGTCGAGGCGATCGACCCCGAAGGACTCTTCGCGACCGTCCTCACGGAATCGATCTCGATGTGCGGCTTCCTCCCCGCCACGGCGCTCCTCTTCGCGGCGCGCGCGGCCGGCGTCGGACCGGCCACGATCGTCTCCCGTCGCGACAGCGGAGACGAAACCGGCGACACCTCCTCGGTCGTGGGCTATGCGGGCGTAGTGATCGCGTGACCGCCGGGCTCTCGGCCGGCCGCCGCAGTGACCGCCGTGGCGAAGACGCAACGTTTGCCTGCGGGTCCCCTCACCCCAACCCTCTCCCCGAGCGCGGGGCGAGGGGGCAGAGCTGCGCTCGAGTCAGGATGATGGCTACGCTCGCAGCGGGAGGAGTCTCCTGACCAAAGGGAAGGAGGAGCCTCCCGCTGCGGGAGCCGTAGCGAACGAAGGGAGCAGGCGAGCGGTCGAGGCCGCATCCGGCCGAGCCGCTCGCCGGTGCCTTCGCCGCACACGGCGAAGGCAGCTCCCGCAGTGAGCGAAGGCGACGGTTGGCGACGGTTAGATCTCATCCTCCCGGAGAATCTGCGCGGCGGCGGCCCGGAGGTCCGCCGCGATGCCGGCCGGACCCGCGATGACGTTCCCGCGTTCCCAGAAGCGGTTCCCGCCGTCGAAGTCGGTGACTGTCCCGCCCGCCTCTTCGATCAGGATCGCTCCCGCGGCAATGTCCCAGGGAGACAGCTGAAACTCGAAAAACCCGTCGAAGACGCCCGCCGCGACCTGTGCGAGATCGAGGGCCGCGGAGCCCGCGCGCCGGATGCCGCGCGCCTGCAGGAACACGGCCTTGAAGAGGGCGAGGTAGATGTCGATGCGCTCGCGCGAGCGAAAGGGGAACCCCGTGGCGACGAAGGCGCCCTCTAAGCCCGGACGGGCCGAGACGAACAGGCGAACTCCGTTGCGGAACGCGCCTCCGTCCCGCCTTGCGCTGTAAAGCTCCTCCCGCAGAGGGTCCCAGATGGCTCCGGCGACGATCTGCGGCCCCTCGCGCGCGGCGATCGACACGCACCAGAAGGGGAACCCGGCAATGAAGTTCGCCGTGCCATCCAGAGGATCGATGATCCACGTGCGCGCCGTCGGGTCGTTCCCGCGGACGCCGCCTTCCTCTCCGAGAAAGTTGTCGGCAGGGAAGTGCGATCGAATTACCGAGACGATCCGCTCCTCGCTCTCACGGTCGGCGATCGTGACGAAGTCGTTTTTGTTTTTCTCCTCGATCGACCCGGCGGGAAGGTGGCGCCACCGGCGGACGAGAAGCTCTCCGGCCGCCGCGCAGGCTTCCACGGCCGCCGCGAGAACTCTCTCCGCGCCGCTCTCGCGCCCGGTCACCGCGCCCGCTCGCGGGCGAGCCGCTCGAACCCCTCGGCGACCGCCCTTTGAGGAGCGCCGCCGAGCACGTTGAAGCCGCGTTCGTCCGGCCGCGCGTCGCGCCCGGAAGAGAAGGCCTTCCACCAGTAAACGCCCTTCCACCACGGTTCTCTCTCGAGAGCGCGGTAGACCGCCGCGATGGCGCGGGCGGCGTCCGCGCTCTGCGCGGGGCGGCCCGTGTTCTCGTCGTGCGGCGCCATCCACGAGGCGCGGCAGAGCGGAAAGCCAACCTCCGTGAAGATCACCGGCTTGCCCGTTCGGGCGGCGAGCTCCGCGAGCGGCCGCGCCGCCGCCCGGACTCCGGCCTCGAGAGCCGCGTCGGCCGCCTCGGGCTGGCTGCTCGGAGGGTCGTAGAAGTCCACGCCGATGACGTCGAGCGCGTCCCAGAAAGGCACCCTGAGCGCGCCCGCGGTCCAGTTCGATGCGTACGTCAACGGCGCGCCCGTCGCCAGACGGACGGCGGAGATCGCCTCGCGCCAATCCGACACCCGCTCCTCCGTCTTCAGAAGCTCCGTCCCCACGCAGAAGAGAGAGGCGCCGGACGCCTCCGACACGATCGCATGATGCACGACGAACCGGCGGTAGAGCGCAAACCAGCGGATCCAGTCCTCGTTCGACCTCATAGCGATGTCGCCGACGAACACCTCGTGGCCCACCCAGATCTGCGGCTTGACCATCGACGTGATCCCGACCGCCCGGGCATCGGTCACCGCGCGGAGCGTCCCCTCGTCCGTCTCGCCCCGAGGGTTTCGATGCACGAAGGCCAGCGTCGGCCGCCCGGCCTCGCGCTGGAAAGAGAAGGGCATGACGGAGATCGCATTCGCCCCGAGCCCCGCCAGGCGGGCGAGAGTCTCGCGCGAGCGGGGGGACGAGTAGCTCGCGTCCATCGAGTTCGACATGGCGTACGACAACCCGCGGAGAAACCCCGCGGGGAGCGGCCTCCGGGCGGGCACGGCGAAGGGAGCCGCGTCCGCCGCCTTTTCCCACCGCTTGAGCGCGGAGCGGAGCGCGTCTTCCGCGCCCATCAGGTCGCGAAGCACCGCGGATTCTCCGTCGGAGCGGGTCCCCGCCTCGATCCACGCCGCGGCCGTTCCCACGGCGAGAATCGGCGAGACGTCCTCCGAGCCCCCGATCACCTCATCGGGGGAGGCCGCGACGCCCGCGCGCCGCGCGAACGCCGCGAACCCGGGAACGTCTCTTCCCCACCAGCGTCCGGCGGAACGCGCTCCGAGAGCGAGAAGGAGCGTGGGGCGGTTGAAGAGCTTCGGATTCGCCGCGCCGTGCGCGGCGGCGGCGAAAGCGGGAGACAGGAGGTCCGGCTCGACAGGCGCGGAAGCATCCAGGTCCACACGGACCTCGCTCTCCTGGCGGCTCACGTCCGCCGGACGCGAGGACCCGGTCGAACGGGCCTTGGCCGTTGCATCCGGAAAGATGCGCACCGACATGCGGAGAGCACTCCCTTTGCGGAGGAAGCGCGCCAGCAGGGGCTCGATCCGCTCGACGGCGCGCCGGTCCGCCTCCGCGAACTCCCAGCGGATCCCAGAACGTTCGACCGTCACGAACGAGTGAAGCAGGTCCTCGCGCGCGCGAATCTCGTCGCGGTCCGAAGCGCGGAGAATCGCGAGCGAACCCGCGACCGGTGAGAAGCGGCCCGTCTTGACGAGGTCTCCCGAGACGACCAGGTAATCGGTCTCCGGACCCTCTCGAAAGAAGAGGCGCCGGCCGGCGAGCCTCGGCACGGCGGAGCGGGCGTTGGCGAAGAGGAGAGTCTCGGCGGGAGCGGCGGGATCCCGAACGGCGACGGCGTCTTCCGGGGAGCGGTAAGTCCTTCCGTCGAAGACGAAGCCCTGAGCTTCCGCGCGGACGCCAAATCGCTGCAGGCGGCTTGAGAATTCCGCAGACGCGGGCGCCACCGCGACCCGCAGGACTTCCCATCCCGCCGGAACCGGGGCCGCTTCAGCGCCGATCCGGACCTCGATTCCCTGCCGCCCGGCCCAGGACGCGAGGCGCTCGAGATCCGCGGCGGCCAGGATTCCTTCCGCGGCGCGCACGGCGATGCGCCGGGTCGGCGCGGGAGAGGGCGGAGTTTCCCGGACGGGGCTTCCAGCCGGCGTCGCCGTCCCCGGCGCGGGCTCACCGCCCATCTGCCCGCACGCCGCAAACGACGACGCGCAGATCACGCCCGCCGCGAGGACGCCCGCTGCCAGTGCCCGGCCGCGAGGTCTCTCGCCGCTCACGCGCCGCCGCGCCTCGAGACGATGCGGCCTCCTACGATCGTGGCCGCCGGAGCGCCGACGAGCTCACGCGCGGCAAAGGGAGTGTTCCTCGAGAGAGACTCGAATCGCGTGGGGTCGATCGTCAGGAGCGCCTGCGGATCGAAGACCGTCACGTCGGCGGGGCTTCCCGGCTCGAGACCGCCGCCCGGGAGCCGGAACGCCGCGGCGGGCCCCGCCGAGAAGAGGGCGGCGTAGCGCCGCGGGGAGAGGCGCCCCGTTCGAACGAGCCCGTCGTAAACGAGAGAGGCCGCCGTTTCGAGTCCCACGATGCCGAAAGGCGCGACGTTGAATTCGACCGCCTTTTCATCCTCGTGGTGCGGCGCGTGGTCCGTCGCGATCGCGTCCACCGTTCCGTCCTCGAGCCCCGCGATGAGCGCCTCGAGGTCCTCCCGTTCCCGCAGCGGGGGGTTCATCTTGGAGTTCGTCGAAAAGCCGGAGCGGGCGACTTCTTCGTCCGTCAGAACGAGGTGGTGCGGGGTCACCTCGCAAGTGACGGCCAGCCCGCGGCTCTTCGCCTCCCGGACGAGCGAGAGAGCGCGGCCGGTCGAGAGGTGGGCAATGTGAAGTCTTCCGCCGGCGAGCTCCGCAACGAGAAGATCGCGAGCGACCGCCGCCGCCTCAGCGATCGCGGGCTGCCCGTTCAAGCCGAGTCGGGTCGAAACGGCGCCCTCGTGCATGGGCGCGCCTCCGGAAAGTGTCGGGTCCTCGCAGTGCTGCACGATCGGCATATCGAAGAGGTTCGCGTGCTGAAAGGCATGGCGGAGGAGCGCCCCGTCCGAAAGCCACTTCCCGTCGTCGGAGAGGGCGACCGCGCCCGCAATGCGCATCTCGCCGAATTCGGCCAGCTCCTTCCCGAGCTGGCCCCGGGTGATTGCGCCGATCGGGTAAAGCCGTGTCCCCGAGACACCCCGGGACTTCGACACGACGTACTCGACGATCGCGCGGTTGTCCATGACCGGATCGGTGTTCGGCATCGCGCAGACGGCGGTGAAGCCTCCGGCCGCCGCCGCCTTCAGACCCGACGCGATCGTCTCGGCGTGTTCCCGGCCCGGCTCCCGCAGGTGCGCATGGAGATCGATGAATCCCGGGAAAACGAGAAGCCCCGCGGCGTCCAGGACCTCCGCGCCCTCCGCGCGCACTCCGTCTCCCACGCTCTCGACAATTCCCGCCTCCGCGTCCAGGAGGACGTCGAGATCCGCGTCCACGCCGGCGCGCGGATCGATCACCCGGCCGCCGCGGATGAGGAGGCGCGGCGCCGAACGAGGCGTCATCCCTCGCCCTCCCACCCGTGACCGGTCAGAAGGAGGTAAAGAACTGCCATCCGCACGGCGACGCCGTTGGAGACCTGCTCGAGAATCAACGAACGCGGAGAGTCGGCGACTTCGGAAGAGATCTCCACACCACGGTTCATCGGTCCGGGGTGCATCACGACGGCCTCCGGGCTTGCGCGCGCCAGGCGCGCCGCCGTCAGGCCGTACCGCTTGAAGTACTCGCGCGCCGAAGGGAAGAGGGACGATCCCTGCCGTTCGAGCTGCATGCGCAGCATCATGACGACATCCGCGCCGATCAACGCCTCGTCGAAGTCGGTGGTCGCCTCGACACCCATCGCTTCGATGCGGGTCGGAAGGAGCGTCGGAGGCGCGCAGACGACGACCCGCGCCCCCATCTTGGTCAGCAGCCAGATGTTGGACCGCACGACCCGCGAGTGCGCCAGATCCCCGACGATCGCGACGCGGAGTCCCTCGAGGCGCCCGAAGTGGCGCCGGATCGTCAGAGCGTCCAGAAGCGCCTGCGTCGGGTGCTCGTGCGCGCCGTCGCCGGCATTCACGACGCCGGCCTTGAGATGGCGGGCCAGGAAGTGCGGCACCCCGGGCGTTCCGTGCCGGATCACGATCAGATCGGGAGACATGGCCTGCAGGTTCCGCGCGGTGTCGAGGAGGGATTCGCCTTTTTCGACGGAGCTTCCCTTCGCGGCGAAGTTGAGCGAGTCGGCGGAGAGCCACTTCTCGGCCGTCTCGAAGGAGAACCGCGTCCGCGTGGACGCCTCGAAGAAGAGGTTCACCACCATCCGCCCCCGAAGCGCGGGGACCTTCTTGATCTGCCGCTGGCCGATCGAACGCATCGCCTCGGCGGTGTCGAGGATCAGCGTGATCTCCTCCGCGGAAAGCGTTTCGATGCCGAGGAGATCTTTGGACTGGAGCGTGGCCACCGGGAAGAGGGCGTTCGGCGCTAGGCGGTAGGCGCTGGGCGAAGAGGAGAAGGGAGTACTCCAGCGCCAATCGAGGAGTGTCTGTCCCCTGTCACGCCGTCTTCTCGAGGATCCAGACTTCGTCGGCGCCGTCGGTTTCCTGGAACATCACCTTGATGACTTCACGCCCGGCGGTGGGGACGCTCTTGCCGACGTAGTTGGCCTCGATCGGAAGCTCGCGGTGCCCGCGGTCGATCAGGACCGCCAGGCGCATCGCGCGCGGCCGGCCGAGATCGATGATCCCGTCCAAGGCGGCGCGGATCGTCCGGCCCGTGTAGAGCACGTCGTCGCACAGAAGAACCGTCCTCCCGTTCAAGTCGAAGTCGATTTCGGTCTTCTTCAGGAGGGGCTGGGGGGCGACCAGGGAGAGGTCGTCCCGGTAGAGCGTGATGTCCAGGGTTCCGACCGGGAACGGGCGCTCGACGAGCTCCCCGAGACGCGCAGCCAGGCGGGTCGCCAGGGGCACTCCCCGGGTCCGAATCCCGATGAAGGCCAGGTCCGGCAGGTCCTTGTGGCGCTCGGCGATCTCGTGCGCCATGCGATCGACCATGCGCCGAATGCGCTCGCTGTCGAGGATCCGGGCCTTTTTGACGAGCGTTTCAGCCAACGTCGGGGCAGTCTATGGGCTGCCTCCCCCTCCGTCAAGGCGCAGGGGCGGGCGAAAAACCCCTCGAAAATACCGGCCGCCCGGGGAAACCGATTTATAATTGCACAAAAATCGAATGGTCATCTACAACGCGGCGACCCGGGAGCTGACGGCCAAGATCGTGTATTACGGTCCGGGTCTGGGCGGCAAGACGACCAACCTCCACCTGCTCCACGAGCGTCTGGAGCCCGCCACCGTCGGCAAGCTCTTAAACCTCGCAACGCAGTCGGATCGCACGATCTACTTCGACCTGCTCCCCGTGGAGCTTGGCGACATCAAGGGTTACAAGATCCGATTCCAGCTCGCGACGGTCCCGGGGCAGACCGCTTTCAACGAGACTCGCCGCGTCGTCCTGAAGGGGGCCGACGGAATCGTTTTCGTGGCGGACTCGCAGTGGACGATGCTCCCGAAGAACCTCGAGAGCTGGCAGAACTTGAAGGACAATCTCAAGGCCAACGGCGTCTCTTTCGAAGGGATTCCGGTCGTCATCCAGTACAACAAGCGCGACTTGAGCGACATCCTCTCCGTCGACGCGCTCCAGGAGGCGCTCGGGCTTTCTTCGTACCCGTTCGTCGAGGCGGTCGCCAGCGCCGGCCGGGGAGTCACGGAGACTTTCAAGCTGATCTCCAAACTGACGTTCGTCGATCTGCTTCGCCGCCTTCAGGGCCGGAAGCCGGAGGAGGCCGGGCCGGTGCCCGCCCGGCGTGAGCCCGACGATCTCCTGTCCTGGAAAGACTCGCTCCTGAATCGCGCGGCGCCTGCTGCGACCGCCGCGGTCGGGCGCGAGTCCCCGCCCGCCTCGGATCCCGGGCCGGCCGCCAGGCGGCCCCTCGCTCTCGTGCCTTCCCTCCCCGACGAGGCGCCGTTCGAGACGGAGGACGCCGAGGCCCCGCCGGAAGCCTTCGCGCCGGAGTCCGATGCCCCTTTCGCGGAAACGTCCGCACCTCCGCACTCCGTCGATCCCGGCGCTCCGCCGCCTCCTTCGTCCGCGGCGTGGTCGACCGGGACGCTCCCCGAGCTCTCCCTTCCCCCTCTCGCCGAGCTCGTGTCCGCGGAGCCGGCCTGGCAGCGGCACGCCTCCGGGTCCCCCTCGCTGGAAGAACCGGCATTTTCCGCCGGGGCGGACGAGAGGCTCGAAGCGGCCGAGGACTTCCACGGACCCGACCCGGATCTCACGCCCGCCCCCGCCATCGGGAAGGACGAGCCGCTCCCCGCCCCGCAGGCGCCTGCGGAGGCAGCGGCGGATTCCCCCGACACGTCCGCCACAGCAGCCGCAGCCGCCGCCGCGAGCGAACAGACCGACACGAAACTCCGCGCGCTCGAGACGAAGATCGAAGAGGCGCTCGCCGTCCTCGCGCGAGAGCGCGAAGAGCGCGTCCGGGCCGGCGAGGAAGCGGCCGCCCTGATCGCCCGCATGGAGGCGGTCGAACGCGATGCGCGGGACTCGGGAAGGACCGCCGGCGAGAAGCACGAGTCCCTGACGCAGCGGCTCTCTGCCCTCGCCGCGTCGCTCGAGGGCCGCGAAGACGTCGAGGCCCGACTCCGGGAGGCCCACGACCGGCTCTCTGTCAGCGAGAAGCGCCAGCGAACGTACGAGGACGACGTGTCCATTTCGCTGCGCAGTTTCGGCGAGCGGGGTGAAAAACTGTCGGTTCAGACGGCCGGCATCGCCGAACGGCATGACCGCCTTTCCGAACAGGTCGTGGCGATGCACCAGCAGATCGAAATTCTCGAAGCGGCTCTCCGGGAGAAGACGTCACAAAGCCGCCGCGAGGCCGACGACATCCGCACGGAGCTTCAGGGCCTCCGCGGAGAGATCGAAGAGCGGATCGGCCACGGCCACCGGGAGGCCGAAGACATCCGCACCCAGCTCGCCCCGCTCCTGGAGGCCCATGGGCAGCGCGGCGCCGACGACGAACGCCTGTCCCAGGAGTTCGACCGGCTGAGGGAATCCCTGGCCGAGTCGCTGGGGGACCTCTCGGAGCGGCTCCGGCGGGCTGTCCGCGGCGCCTGATTCACTGCCCGGACGCGCGTGGGATGCGCGCGACCAAAAACAACGCGGCGACCTTTCCACGCTGCGCGCGGGGCGCCTGCTGACCCCTCGCATTTTTGGACGCGCGTTGGACGCGCGCGTCCAAAAACGACGCGGCGACCTTTCCGCGCTGCGCGCGGGGCGCCGCTAGGGATTTCCCCCGACCAGCTTCGAGAGGAACTGCTCGTCCTCCCGCCAGTCCGCGCGCACTCGAACCGTCAGCTCCAGAAAGAACCGCCGGCCGCTCTGCGCCTCGAGCTCCTGGCGCGCCGCCGTCCCGATGTCGCGAATCATCGTTCCGCCGCGTCCGACGATGATTCCCTTCTGTCCCTCTCGCTCCACCACGATCGATGCGGAGACGACTGTCAGGTTCTTCGCCTGGTTCTCGCGGACAGATTCGACGAGGACGGCGGAGGCGAACGGCAGCTCCTCGCGCGTCCGCTCCAGCAGCTTCTCCCGGACCACTTCGCCGATCCACTCCGACTCCGGGGTCGCCGTCAGGAAATCGGCGTCGTACGTAGCCTCTCCGACCGGCAGCGCAGCCGCCAGAAGCGCCGCCAGCCGCTCGACGCCGTCGCCGCTCTTCGCGGAGATCGGAATGACGTCCCGGAACGCGAAGCGGGCCGAAAAATCGGAGAAGAGCGGAAGCAGAGCCGGCTTCGGAAGCAGGTCGATCTTGTTGAGCGCGAGAATCGCCGGCTTCCCGGAGCGCGCCAGCAGGCGGAGCAGAAACTCCTCTCCCTTTCCGCGGCGGTCCGCGGCGTCGACGACGAGGAGCACGAGATCGCACGTCGAGAGGGCGTCGGTGGCGTCGCGCACCATCGCGGAGTTCATGCGGTGCTCGGGTCGGTGAATCCCGGGCGTGTCGACGAGTGCGATCTCCGCGCCCGGCCGTCGCGCAATCCCGAGAATTCGCCGGCGTGTCGTCTGCGGCTTGTCGGAAACGATGGCGATCTTCTCGCCGACAAGCCGGTTCACCAGTGTCGATTTGCCCGCGTTCGGACGCCCGACCACTGCGACCTCCCCCGCGCGAAAAGCAGCTTCGTCCCTCAGGACGCCGCCCCGGAACGCGGTCTCGCGACCTCCGGCTCGACCGCGGGCCCGGCGGGCTCGATCCGGACCCGGTGGACGCGGCGCCGGTCCGCCTCCTCGACCGTGAAGAGAAGATCCGACTCGCGGTGAGTTTCGCCGGGCCGGGGGATGTGACCGAGCCTGGCGGCGAGAAAGCCTCCGACGGACGAGAATTCCTCCTCCTCGGGGCCTCTTCCAAAGAGCTCCCGCACGGTCTCGATGTTCTCCTTGCCCGACACCGAGTACGCGCTCTCCCCCGCGGGCGTGACGGCCTCACGCTCGTCCTCGTGCTCGTCCCAGATCTCGCCGACGATCTCCTCGAGGAGGTCTTCCACCGTCACGAGCCCCGAGACGCCGCCGTATTCGTCGACGACGATCGCCATCCACAGGTGCCGCCTCTGGAACTCGCGGAGCAGCTCTGAGACCTTCTTCGACTCCGGCACGAAGTACGCCTCGCGGAGAATCTCGGCGATTCCTTGGAGCCTGCCGTGGCGTAACGTGAAGAAGAGGTCTTTCACGTGCACGGTCCCGACCACCTTGTCGCTCGAGCCCCGCACGACCGGGATCCGCGAGTACTTCGTAGAGGTGAAGAGGTCCGCCAGGGCCTCGGGGGGGTCCGCCTCTTCGATCGAAACCATGTCCGTCCGCGGCGTCATGACTTCGCGCACTCGCGTCTCGCCGAAGTCGACGATCGAGAGAAGGAGCTTTTCTTCCTCCTTTTCCAGGATCCCCTCTTCGCGTCCCACGTCGATGTACGCCTGGACTTCTTCCTCGGTCGCGGGCGGGACCTCGGGGCGTTCGCGGCTTCCGAAAATCTTCCGGACGGTGATGGCGACCGGCAGCAGAAGCCACGACGCCGCCGTGATCACCGGCAGCAGCCGCGCGACGATCTTTTCGGGGTCGGACTTCGCCCCCCAGCTCAGGAGGAGGATTTCCGTCAGGATCCATCCCAGGAAAAACACCGCCCCGCCCCAGGCCCACGGAGGCTGCACGCCGAACCCGGCAAAGGCGTGGACGACCGTGAGCAGTCCCGTGAGCAGCAGGATCTGCACGAGCACCTTCGTGGTGGTGCGGGTGATCTCGATTTCCCCCGGACCGGAGAGGATCTTCGCCCGGTCCGGATGCTCCTCGAAGAGCCCCCGAAGACGGATCGGAGACAGACGATCGAGCGCGAGCGCAAACGTCTCGAACAGAAGAAAAGCCAGATAGCAGAAGCCCGCCGTGAACAGGGGGATCATGCGGGATCCGCGATTTTGAGCGTCAGCCGCACGCGGCTCTCGAGCGCTTCCATTTCTCCGTCATCCGTTTCGTGGTCGTATCCGAGCAGGTGCAGGAACCCGTGCACCAGGAGCCGGTCGATCTCGCGGGAGCGGGGCTCCCCCCGCCTCCGCGCCCGGCGCGCGGCATACGGCACGGAGACGACGATGTCGCCCAGAAGGGGACCCGGTTCCGCCGGAAACGCAAGCACATCCGTCGAGCGGTCCTTCCCGCGGTAGTCGCGGTTCAGCCGGCGCATGCGAACGTCGCCGCAGAAGAGGACCGACACTTCGCCCGCGCGCGCCGCCGTGAGACGGGCCAGGCGGGCGAGGAGCGAACGGACCCGCGCGGGCTGAGGCGCTCCCGAGGCGCTCGATTGCACGTCGCACCTCACCGGGACTCGGACGCGCGCGTTCCGCGGCCTGTGCGGGGCGCGGCCGCCTCGTGAGACGGGGACTCTCCGGTCTTCCGGCGAGACCCGCGGTTGAACTCGAAACCGGGATAGTCGATCCGGTGGTGGTAAATGTTCGAGACGGTCCGCTCGAGCGTTTCCACGATGATCGCGAGGTCTCGCATCGTGAGGTCGCAGTCGTCGAACTGCCCGTCGCGAAGGCAGTCGTCCACGATCGACTGGATCATTCCCCGGATCCGGGCCGGCGAATGCTCGATGAGCGTGCGGGACGCGGCTTCGACCGCGTCGGCGACCATCAGGATTCCATTCACGCGTGTCGAGGGTCGGGGACCCGAGTGCCGGTACTCCGTCTCGCGCACGGGCGAGTCTTCCGGGCCCGACTTCGTGAGCGCCTTCTGGTAGAAGTACCGGATCAGCTTCGTCCCATGGTGTTCCCGGATCGCGGACACGAGCTGCTCCGGGAGGCGCGCCTTAGTCGCGAGGTCCACCCCCTCCTTGACGTGGGCCGCGATGACGAGCGCGCTCATGGAAGGCTCCAGCCGGTCGTGCCGGTTGGCTCCCTTGGGCTGGTTCTCGATGAAGTAGTCGGGCATCTTCGTCTTCCCGATGTCGTGGTAATAGCCCGCGACGCGTGCGAGAAGCGCATCGGCGCCGACGGCCTCCGCGGCGGCCTCGGCGAGGTGCCCGAGGACCAGGGAGTGCTGGTAAGTGCCGGGGGCTTCGAGGGCAAGGGTACGCAGAAGCGGCAGATTCTGATTCGACAGCTCGAGCAGCCGGATGTCGGTCGTGACGTGGAAGAGGTGCTCGAAGACCGGCAGGAAAACTCCCACGATCATCGCGACGAACCATCCGCCCGCGAGACCGCCGAGGACGTCCGCGGCAAAGTCCCACCCCCGCGCTTCGCCATTCAAAAAAGCGATCGCGGAAATGGACACCAGGTTGGCCGCGGCGACGATTCCGCCCATCCCGAGAAGGACGCTTCTCGAGCGCAGCTTGCCGATGACGAAAATCCCGGCGAGAGACCCCACGAGGGCAAAGAGCACGAAGGGAAAGCTCTGGCCCATGAGGATGCCCGCTCCGATCGCGTTGACCGCCGCGAACAGGAGGGCCGGCCCCATCCCGGCGACCAGGCTGACCATGATCGATCCGGCCGCGAACGGGATCGCGTAGTACGTGTGCGCGGCCCACGCAGACCCCTCGAAGCTCGATGACAGCCCCTGCGCGAGGACGAAAGCGCCCCGTGTCATCAGCGAAAACAGAATTCCGGCCGCAAGAATGGACGCGTACACCATCCCCGGCCGCCGCTCGCGCCTCCGGCGGCGCTGCCTGCGCGCGTCCACCCAGAAGGCCGCAGCCGCCAGAAGCTGGAGTATGACGATTCCCATGACCTTGACCCACGAAGACGGGTCGGCCGCAGACGCGCGGATCGCGGCGATCCATTCCGCCGCCTTGGGCGAGATCTCGTCTCCCTTGCGCACGATGACCTTGCCCCGAGGGATCCGCGCCAGGACCGTTTCAACGGCGCGAGCGGCCTCCTGCCGCCGACGAAGCGTTTCGGTCGCGTCGTAGGTCAGGTTCGGCCGGAGCGCCGCCGCCAGAAACGCGGAGACTTCGGTCAGCGCGCGGCCGGAGAAAGCGCTCCCCGCAAGCCGCCGCGCGACCGCATTTTTGGTCTGCGAGCCGTACTCGACGACCTCGGAGAGATCCTTGCGGCGCAATTCCCGGCCGTTGTGGCCGTCGCGGAGGACGATCCCGCGATCGCGGCTCTCGTTTAAGAGCTGGCCGTTATCGACGATCCCGGCGCGATACAGGTCCGCCCCGGCTGCCAGGAGCCGCTCCTCGATCACCGGAGAGAATCCGAGGCCCGCGAGCGCGACCAGCGCCTCATCTCCGACGGGAAGGTCAAACGCGTCTCGCAGGGCGGGCGGAAGACCGGCGCGTCGCCGTCCGCCCATCTCGACGGCGCGCGCCTTGGAGAAGGACGCGCGAATCTCCCCCGCGAGGCGCTCGGGCGCGGCCGTGTCCCAGTCGTAGACCGGAACCACTTCCGCCGCCGCTTCGACGCGGCGATGCGCCGTCGCGGCCGCGTCCGGGACGATCAGGTCCCGCGGCGCGATGACGTCGCGGGTCGCGATCTCCCCGGCCCGTGCCGGAGCGCGGCGGAAGGAAAACGCGGGCGCGAACGCGAACGTGGTCGCGAGGACGTACGCCGTGCCCCACGCCCAGAAACGCCAGGGCCGGCGCGGCTTCGGAGGCTGGCCGGGCTCTCTCGGTGTGCTGCGGGAAGGACGGAAGGAAAAAGTCGAGCGCCGTAACAGCGCGCCGGGTCCCATCGGTCTCAGCGCCCGAGCGCGGGGCGGTTCGCTTCGCGCTGCTCGCGTTCGCGGTCGAGGGCGTCGTACGCGCTGATGATTGACTGGACCAGGGGATGCCGAACCACGTCCTTCTGATCGAACAGGACAAACTTGATCCCGTCGATCTTCGTCAGAAGCTGTTGCGCTTCCCGCAGCCCCGACGTCTTCCCCGACGGAAGGTCGATCTGGGTCACGTCTCCCGTGACCACCGCCTTCGAGCCGAAACCGATGCGAGTCAGGAACATCTTCATCTGTTCCGACGTCGTGTTCTGCGCTTCGTCCAGGATGATGAACGCGTCGTTCAACGTGCGGCCACGCATGAAGGCGATCGGCGCCACTTCGATCACGCCGCGCTCCAAAAGCTTCGCCGTCTTCTCATACCCGAGGATGTCGTACAGCGAATCGTAAAGGGGCCGGAGGTAGGGATTGATCTTTTCCACGAGGTCGCCGGGGAGGAACCCGAGGCGCTCCCCCGCTTCGACCGCCGGGCGCGCGAGGACGATCCTCTTCACCTTCTTCTCGAGAAGGGCCGCCGCCGCCATGGCCACGGCGAGGTAGGTCTTCCCGGTGCCGGCCGGCCCGACGGCGAACACGAGGTCGTGGCGCTCGATGGTCTGCACATAGACCCGCTGCTTCACGTTCCTCGCGGTGACGACGGATTTGAGCGTCGGGCCAAACGGGCTGTCGATGAAGAACTCGACGAGGGAGGCGTTCGGGTCCTCCTTCAGCACCCGGATCGCCGTCACGACGTCGCTCCCGCGCAGCGGATAGCCGAGCGTCAGCAGCTCCGAGAAGCCTGCCAGGAGCCGGCGGGCGGCATCCTGAGCCTCCCCCTCGCCGACGACCGAGATCTCGTTGCCTCGGGCCGCCAGGCGAACACCGAAGGCGTCCTCAATGGCGCGAAGGTTCTCGTCCGCGATCCCGAAAAAATCCGTCAGGCCCGATTCCGGAAAGGTCAGGGCTGTTGGTTCAGGAATGTTGCTCGCTCCTTGCGGCCGGGCGCTCGCCGGGGGAGCGCCTCTCGGATCGCAGTTTGAACGCTACCACGGAGGAACGGGGAGCAAAAAACGGGCCCCGGAGATTCCGGGGCCCGCGCGAGAAACAAACCTCATCCACTGAGTAGCTTGGAGCGACCGAGCGGCCTGCCGGGAGGCCGCCCGCCGCCCGCCACCCCTAACGTCCGTCGGAAATGGCCTTGGCGACCTGTTCCAGTCCGTTTTCGACCGCGTCACGGATGGTCGATCCCTTGTTCTTGTGGCGGATCTCTCCGACGACGTTCCCCTTCGAATCCTTCACGAGCACTTCGACACCCACTCCCGGGTTTGCCATCCAGCCGCCCCAGTACCGTCCCCCCCCCCGGGGCTCCCACGCGTTGAAGACGTTGCCGCTGATGACCAGATCGCCGCCGGACTTCACGACTTTGAACCCCTGTTTGTCGAGCCACTGCTCCATGTAGTCGCGGGCATCGTGAGCGGCGTCGCGCGCTTCCCGGCCGCGGCCGTTCTCGTCGAATTCCTTGACGCTGACGGTCCGGTACTTTTTCAAGCTCCCCTCGGGGAAATAGACCCAGTCGGCATCTTTTCCCTTCATGAGCTTGTCGTAATCCGGCAGAAACTTGGTGGGTTCGTCCCTTTCCTTGGCGTCGTCGGAGTCCTGGAACCCCTTCTTGGCCGCTTCCGCGGAGCGCGCGGACAGAACGAGAAATGCAACGAGAGCCATCGCGAGCCAACGCGTCGTGTGTCGGACCATGATCAAAGCCTCCTTGATTGCGACTCGGATTCTACCAAAACGCCAGGCCCTTCGGTGAGGTGTGTCACCCGGCGAGACGCTCGCAAACCGCGTCGGCGGAGGCGGAGGTGGACAGCTCCCCGCCGACGTCGGACGTGCACTGGCGGGCCGCGACGCACGCCTGGACGGCCCTCTCGATCGCGAGGGCCTCCTCCTTCTTTCCGAGGTGCTCGAGCATCAGGGCCACCGTCAGAATCGCCCCGAAGGGGTTGGCCCGCCCTGTCCCGGCGTACTTCGGCGCCGAGCCGTGCACGGGCTCGAACATGGAAACCCGCCCCGGATGGATGTTCCCGGACGCCGCCATACCGAGACCGCCCTGAAGCGCGGCGCCCAGGTCTGTCACGATGTCTCCAAACATATTGTTGGTGACGATCACCTCGAAAGGACGAGGGTCCCGGATGAGCTGCAGGCACAGCGCGTCGACGTACAGGTGCGAGGCCTCGATCTCGGGGAATTCGGCGGAGACCTCCGCGAAGGTGCGCTGCCAGAGGTCTCCGACGAACCGCATCGCGTTCGACTTGTCGGACATGACGACGCGCCGCCGCCCCGTCGAGCGCGCGAATGAGAACGCGTGGCGGAGGATTCTTTCGACGCCCTTGCGGGTCGAGAGGTCTTCCTGCGTCGCCACCTCGTCCGCACTTCCCTTCTTGAAATTTCCGCCGATTCCGACGTACGACCCTTCCGTGTTCTCGCGGAAGACGACGAAATCCACATCTGCCGCCGAGTACGCCTTCAGGGGCGAGAGCCGGTCGTCCAGACAGCGCACGGGCCGGTAGTTCGCGTAGAGATCGAGCTGAAAGCGGGCGCCCAGAAGTATGTCCGCCGCGTGCTCCATATCGGGCACCCGCGGGTCGCCGAACGCCCCCATGAAGATGGCGTCGTAGTTGCGCGCGAGATCGTCGAAGGCGCCGGGCGGGATGGACTCGCCGGTCGCCAGGTAATGGTTCGCGCTCCAGGGGAACGAGACGAGCTGCAGGTCCAGCGAACGGCGCGCGTCGAGGCGCTCCAGGACCCGGACGGCCTCGCGGGTGACGTCGACCCCGATCCCGTCCCCCGGCACGATCGCGAGCTTCATGCGGCGGGGACGATAGCAGAACGGTCGCCCGACCACCGGTCCCCGTTCGCGGTTTCAATTCCGGGTCCCCGGGAACCGGCTCCCCTCCTCCCTTCGCCCTTCGCCCTTCGCCCGGGTATCATGACGCCATGAAAGCTGGCGACTGTGTTCGCGAGATCCTGACGGAGGCGGCTCTGGCGCCGGAGCGTCCCACCCCGGCGGCCCTGGTTCCGGTGATCGCCCGCGAGGCGGAACGCTTTCTGGAGCGGGTGCGATTCGATCCCGCGCGGTACGTGCGCCACGCGCTTCTCCTCTGGGAGGACTGGGAGGTCATGGTGATCGGCTGGGAGGCCGGGCAGGTGACGCCCATCCATGACCATCGCGGCGTTCTCGGAGGAATGGCGGTGCTTTCGGGCTCCGTTCTCGAAGAGCGGTTCACGACGCCGGGGCACCAGCCGCAGCTTTGCGACTCGCGGGTCCGTCCCGAAGGGGATCTCTGCGAAACCGGCCCGACCGTTCTCCACCGGCTGCTCCCGAAGACCCCCCGCGCCGTGACCCTTCACGTCTATCGGCCCCCTCTGCGAACGATGGGCATATGGGACGAGGCGGGGCTCAAGGAGATCCGGGGCTCCGAGTTCGAGATCGGGGTGGAGGAGTTCGCCGGCCTCTCCCGCTGAAAGTCGGGACTCCCCGCTCCGGGTCAGACTCCCACCCGCCTCCCGAGCACGACGGCCAGCGGCGCGCCTCGTTCGTCCGCGATCCGCGAGACCACCCGCTCTCCCGGCGACGGCCCCGTTCCCGCCGGGACGATCCGGAAAGCGCGCCTCGCGGCAGCACTCGCCGGATGCGAGGCGTCGGATCGACGCACCCGCGCTACGGCCTCGAGTCCCTCCGACCAGTGGACCAGCCGGCGATCGATCGCCACGCGCCCGTAGCCCTCCCACTCGAGCGCGGTGCGCGCGAGCAGATTGTCGTAGCCCTCGAAACCGTCCAGGACCTCGAGGCGCGGCGCCCAGTCGAGAAAGACCGCGCGGGTAGAGAGAGTTCCGGCGACGAGCAACACCGCCACCGCGGCGAGCGCCGCCGGCCGGCCCGCTCTCCGGCCGGCGGCGCCGACCAGCGCGAGAAGCCCCGCGGCCGCCGCGAGCGCCGTCACCGACGTCAGGTAGGCAAAACGAAAACCGTTCGGCTGCATCACCGGACCCGACGCGACGAAAGCGGCGACGGCCGCCGCCGCGTGCGCCAGGAGGAGCGCGGAGAACTCCCGCCCCGGAAAGAGAAGCGCGCGGCCGAGTGCGACGGCGACCGGGATCCCGACCAGCCAGCCGAGCCGGGGCCCGGGCACGTCCTGCCACGGGGAGGGGTCCGGCAGCCACCAGGGCGCGGCGATCGCGTCGGCGGCGGAGGTCAACAGGGGCAGCGGCGAACGCGCGGAACTCAGGGAACGGACCATGCTCTGGTTCGAGGCGCGGGCGAAGTAGGGAGCCTGCCGTCCCTCCCGGAACAGGAAGAGCGGCGCCGCCGCCAGCGCGAACCCGCAGGCGAACGCCAGGGCGAGGATCGTCCGCCTGGCCACGGCGGCCCCCCCCCTCGATCGGCCAGAGCAGGAAGAGGAGGAGCGCGGCGAGCACGATCCACGACGCCAGATAAATGTGCGCTCCAATCCCCAGGATCGCTCCGGCGGCGGCGGCGGCCGCGGCCGACCGCCGCCGCCGCGCGTGCAGCAGGGCCAGCGTGGCGGCGTCGGCCACCGGCACGAGGACGATCGCGACGTATCCCCAGCGCGAGAGGATCAGGCTCCAGCGCAGTCCCGCGAGCGCCAGCCCGGCGAGGGTCCCTCCCCCCCGCGGCAGAAGGGCGCGCCCGAGGGCAATCGCCGTCAGGCACGAGAGCGTTCCCGAGACCGCGGAGAGGAATCGGATTCCGAAGGCCGTCGTGCCGAAAGAATGCAGGGTCGCCCGGAAGAGCTCCAGGTAGAGGACCCCGACGCTGCCGTACGGCCGCGCGACGCCGAACGGCGCGGGCCGTATGGCATCGGCGAAATCGCGCCAGGTGCCGGCGAGCGCCAGGGACGGGTCGATCAACGTCAGGTCCTCGATCCAGAGGGCCAGAGGGACGGTGGAGAGCCGGGTGAACCTCGCGGCGGCGCCGACGGCGAGCGCCGCGAACGCGAGCGAGGCCAGAGCGCTTCCGCGCCAGGGGAGCGGTTCGAGCGGCCGCTGCGCCGCGCGGGTGTCACTCCAGAACCGCATCGCCGCCGCCCCCGCGATCCCCGCGGCCGCCGTTGCGCCGATCGCGGCGAGCGTCAGAAAGAGCCGCGGCAGGGACCACGCCGGGTCGGGGTCCGTCAGCAGGAGCGGGCCCGCGAAGCGCACGCCGTTCGCGGCCGCCACCAGCGCGGCCCCCAGGCCCGCGACCAGCGCGGCGCGCTCTCCCCGCGCGAGCGTCATGCCCGCGCGCGAGGGGGCCGCGGCGCCGCGAGGACGACTCCCCAGTCGCGCCCCCACCCATCCCGCACCCTCTCGACGACCTTCTCTCCCGCCCGCGCCGCAGAACGGGGCGCGGTGACGCGGAAGGATGGCCCTTCCTCCCCGCGAAGGCCCGGGCGGAAAGACGGCGACGCGGAGAAGTCGGGATCCAGGCGGTATCTCCGCACCGACTCGACGGTGATCCGGGAGTGCTCGATACCCGGTTCGACGACGACGCGGCCGAACGCCTCCCAGCGCGCCGCCGCGCGGCCGAGCAGAGTGTCCTGTCCGTGGAAGGCGTCGAAGGTCTCACGCCGCTCCGGCCACACCGCCAGCGCATCCCGCGCGCCGAGCGCCCCCGAAACCGCCAGCGCTCCGAGCGCGGCGAAAGCAATCGGGCGGCGCCCCGACGCGGTCCGGCCCGAGGCGATCAGCAGAATTCCGAAGGCGGCCGCGACCGCGGCGACGTCCGCGAGATAACCGAACCGGTAGCCGTTGGGAATCCCCGCCTGGCCTCCCACGACAGAGGCCGCCAGCGCCGCCAGACCATGACACAGAAAAAAAGCGGACGGCTCGTCTCCAGGGTGCGCCAGCGAGCGCGCGACGGCCACCGCCACGGGAACGGCCATGAGCCAGCCGAGGAGGCGGCGGCCGGAGAAGGGATCTGCCCGGTACCAGGGCGACGTGAGGGAGTCGGCCGCCGCCGCGAAAAGCGGCATCGGGGAGCGCGCCCGCTGCATCTCCCGGATCACGTTGTGGTCGGACGCTCGGGCGAAGTAAGGCGCGACCCGCCCCTCTCTCCAGAGAAAGATCGGAAGCGTGAAGAGCACGAACGCCGCCGCGAAAGCGAGAGGCAGGCGCACGAGGGGCCGCGCGGGTCGCTCCGGGGCAGCCGACGCCACCGGCCAGAGCGCCAGGAGAAGGAGCGCCGCGGCCGCGACCCAGGCCGAGAGATACACGTGCGCCGCGAGACCCGCGGCCGCGCCGCTCGCCGCCGCGAGAGCCGCGCTCCGGCGGCGCCTCGCGATCAGAAGAAACAGCGCGGCGACATCGACGACGGGGGCGAGTACGACCGCGTTCCAGCCCCAGCGGGAATTGAGAAGGTTCCACCGCAGGGCCGCAAGCGCGATCGCGGCGAGAGCCGCACCTCCGGATGGCAGCAGCTCGCGCGCGACGAGATAGACGGCCGCGACCGAGCAGACGCCCCCGGCGGCCGCGAGAAATCGCACCCCGAGAACGGTCGTTCCGAACTGGACGAGGGCCGCCCGATACGCCTCGAGGTACAGGACACCGACGCTTCCGTACGGTTTTTCCACGCCGAAAGGCGCGGGGCGGATGGCGTTTGAGAAATCGGCGGGGCGGCCCTGTAGCTCGAGCGCGGGAGAAATGAGAGAGAGGTCGTCGATCCAGAGGGAAGGCGGCAGCCGTTCGAGCGCCGCGAACCGCAGGAGCGCCCCGAGGACAAGCGCGAGCAGAGAGATCGCGGCGAGCGATCGCCGGGAAAGAGTGAGTCCCTCGGGAGGTCCCGCGGGCACCCGCTCGCGGCGGACCCACAGCCAGAAACCGCCCGCCGCGGCGCCAGCCGCCAGGGCCGTGCCGGCAATCACCGCGAGCCCGAGCAGCAGCCTGGGCGCCGCCCAGGAGGGATCGCGATCGAGCAGCGGCAGCGGCCGGAAGGCGCGGACGAGATCCACCGCGGTGATGAAACCGAACAGAGACCCGACGAGAAAGGCGGCGGGGCCGGGACGCCTCACGCGTGCAATGGGGCGGGGCGGGTCACTTCTCGAAGAAGAGGAACAGGTTCACGGCCGTCGGGCCGAGCGAAAAGAAATCGCCGGAGCGCAGGGTCGCCGCGCAATCCTCCTCCGTCGCTCCGCCGAGATCGTCCGGGACGGGGATGGGCTCGCCGTTCAGGTACGTCCCGCATGTGGACCGCATGTCGACCAGCCGGTACTCGGGGGCCGAAGAGATCCGGCGGCGGAACAGCTTGGCGTGAATGCGCGAGACCTCCGCGTTCAAAAACGCGTCGGGCGAGGAGACCCGGAACCCGGACACCGGCATACCGACCCCGATGAACTCCGGGACCTCCCGACCGATCAGAAGCTCTTCGAAATCGAGCTTCACCAGTCCGGCGTTGTAGGGACCGAGACCCAGCAGATAGTGGCCTTCGGGCAGACGGAGCAGCGTCTTTTCGAGGCGGGAGGACATCCCGGCCATCCCATTGTCGACAAAAGACATCACGTCCCGCTGTCTCGATTCCAGGGCTTCCCGGCAGATGGCGGAGAAGAGGTCGTCTTTCATGGTGCGGGGGACAGGAGCAAAAGCCGCGCCCCGCGGAATGAAGGAGCAGGGCGCTCGAAGGCTGCGGCCCGAGGCGGAAGCCTCACGTCGACATTGTCGCACAGGTCGCCGTAGTCTGTTCGCCCTTCGCCTTCCCCGTTCGCCCTTCGCCCTCTTCGCCGGACGCCCGTCCTCAGTTGACCGGGCCCTCGGAATTCGCGCCCGGGGTCACCTGAAATCCTCGCGATTCCTCCGGCACGTCCTCCATTTCGATCGTCCACCGCTCGTAGACATCCGCCGGCAGCTCGGTCAGGAAACGCGAGGGCTCCAGGATGACGTCCACTCCATAGCGGTCGCGCGCGAGCATCGGATAGACCAGGTCGACTTCGTTCCTGGCCCGCGTCAGCGCAACGTAAAAGAGTCGCCGCTCTTCTTCCAGTCCCTCGTCCGTGTTGGCGGAGCGGTAACTCGGAAACCGCCCCTCCGACAGGCCCATGACGACGACGCGGCTCCACTCGAGGCCCTTGGCCTGGTGAATCGACGAAAGCACGACGCGGTCGTCGTCCGGATCCCCCGCCACGACGTCTTCGCCGGACAGCTCGTTGGAGAGCGTCACCTCTTCGAGGAAAGCGGGCAGCGAATCGTAGGACTGCGCGAACCGGGCGAACTGCTCCAGATCATCCAGCCGCGCGTCGCCGTTGGGAAACTTCGCGCGCGCGAAGTCGCGATAGACGCCATCGACGACGGCTCGGATCGCCTCCGCCGGAGAGGAGCGCAGAGAGGGAGATTCCAGCCGGGCGAGGAGAGCGCGGAACGGCTTTAAGGCGGCGCCGGCTCCTCGCGGAAGCTCGATTCCGCCGGCGCCCTCCCGCTCGCGGAAGGAGGCGAGGGGATCAGGCCGGCTTCCAATCGCCTCCCAGACGGCGGCGGCCGCGCGCTCGCCGACGCGCGGGAAAATCTTCAGGGCGCGCTTCCATGACAGCTCGTCCTTCGGATTCACGATCAGCCTCAGGAACGCGAGAACGTCCTTTATGTGGCGCTGCTCGAAGAACCGCATCCCCGAACGGATCTCGTACGGGATGCCGCGCCGCGTCAGCTCGATCTGAAGCTCGAGCGCCTGATGGTGCGCGCGGTAGAGCACGGCGAGCTCGGCGAGCTTGTCTCCTTCATCGTGCCACTCGAGAAGCCGCTGGGCGACGAAGCGCGCCTGATCCGGGATGTCGGGCAGGGCCACGACGCCGGGGAGCACTCCCCCTTCGCGGACGGCGCGGAGATCCTTCGGGAACTGCCGCAGGTTCTGCGCGATCGACGCGTTGGCGAGCGCGAGAATCTGGGGCGTCGACCGATAGTTCGTCGTGAGCCGGTACGTCTTCGCGTCGGGATACCGCTCCGGAAATCCGAGGATGTTCTCGAATGAGGCCCCGCGAAACGAGTAGATCGCCTGTGCGTCATCTCCGACGACCGTCACGTTCCGGCGCACACGGGCCATCCCGTCCACCAGGTTCCCCTGAAGGCGATTGGTGTCCTGGTACTCGTCGACGAGAACGTGGTCGTAAGACGCGGCGATCTGCGCCGCGGTCTCCGGACTCTCGTCGAGGAGTTTCTTCCAGAGAAGAAGGAGGTCGTCGTAGTCGCACGCGTTTCCGAGGCGCTTGCGCTCGCGGTACCGCTGAAACACGCCCGCGATCTCGGCCTCGAAAGCGGCGAAGTGAGGGGTGCGTTCCGCCAGCACTTCGGCAAAGGGCCGGCCCGTGTTGATCGTGTTCGAGTAGAGGTCCAGCAGCACGTCTCCCTTCGGAAAGCGGCGCTCGACGACGGGAATGCCCCGGTCGGACGTCGAGGCTTCCAGAAGCTCGCGCGCGTCCTCCGGGTCCAGGATCGTAAAATTCGGAGCGAGACCGAGCCGCACGCCGAAGCGGCGCAAGAGGCGGTTTCCGACCGAGTGAAAAGTCCCGCCGAGCAGACGCCGGGTATCGACGGCGACCAGCGCCTCGACCCGGCGCAGCATCTCCCGGGAGGCCCTGTTCGTGAATGTCAGCAGCACGATGCGCGACGGATCGGTCCCTGATTCGATCAGCCGGGAAACGCGGTAAACGAGAGTCCGGGTCTTCCCGGAGCCCGCCCCGGCGATGACCAGCAGGGGACCCCCTCCTGCGAGGACCACTTCCCGCTGCTCGTCGTTTAACTCCGAGTCGTAGTCGACGCGGTAATTCCGCGCCGGAACGGGCTTTTTGAGGACGTATTTGCGTTCCACCGGGCGAGTGTATTCCCGGCGCCCGGACAGAGATTGTCGGAGTGCCCGGCGAGACTCCCGGGCGCCGCCCGCCGGGCGATCACCGGGCCGGGTCGCCGCGGTCTCCGGTAATCTTTTCGGCCCCGTCCGCGTTCTAATGAACGGGTCCGGGCGTGGAAGCGTCGATGCGTGGAAGTAAAGTCCCGATCAGGGCCCTTCAAGGAGAGCGACGCATGAGCATTCAACAGATCCGCAGGTCCGTCCTGGTGGTCGCCGGCGTCGCCGCTCTGGCAGCGGCCGGCCTTTTCGCCGGACGGCTCTCGGCCGACGGATTTTCTCACACGACGCGGGGTGACTTCGCGCCCAGGATGTTCTCGCGAATGGCCCGTTTTCTCGATCTCACCGCGGACCAGGAAACCCGGATCAAGAGCGTCCTGAAGGCCCACGCGGTCGAAATAAAGGCCCAGATGATCGCGAAACGGGCCGCCCGGCAGGCCTTGCGTCAGGCGATGCTCGCGCAGCCCCTCGACGAAGTCGCGATCCGGGAGCGGGGCATGGAGAGCGGAAGGGTCGACGCCGATGGGGCCGTGCTGTTCGCCCGCATCCGGGCGGAAGTGGACCCGATCCTGACGCCCGAACAGCGCACGCGGGTTCAGGCGTTTGGCACCCGCGAGCACCGCCATCGCGACAACGCGATCCAGTCCTTCGACAATTTCGTCAAGAGCGGTTCGTAGGGGCTTGAGCACCCCCGTTCCCGCCTCTCGGCCGGCGATTTCCCGGCGGCTGGATGAAGCGGCCTTAGTCGAGAGGGCCCGGCTCGGAGACGAAGACGCCTTCGCCGATCTGATCCGCCTCGGCGCGCCGGCCGCCCTGGGCGCCGCGCGCCGGATCACCCGGGATCCGGCGCTGGCGCAGGACGCGGTTCAGGAAGCATTTCTGAGGGCGTACCGGGCGCTCGGCAATTACCGACAGGAATCCTCGTTTGTGGCCTGGGTGCGCAAGATCGCCGTTCGAACCGCGATTGATCTGGTCCGCCGCCGCCGGCCGGAGGACCCGCTGCCGGAAGGGTCCGTCGGGGGCGCGTCAGAAGAAAAGCGGCAGGAAGACGCGGATCTCCTTCGCGTCGCGCTTGCCACACTCTCTCACCTGGATCGCGAGATCCTCCTCGCCAGAGAAGTCGAAGGCGCCGGCGACGCCGAAGTGGCCCGCCGGTTCGAGATGACCGTCACCGGAGTCCGCGTGCGGATGCACCGGGCCCGCAAGAAGCTCCGCGCTCGCTTTCTGGAGGGATTGTCATGAACGCCGACCGGAAGGACTGTTCTCGTGTCATGAGCGCGCTTCGCGACGCGAAGTTGACGCCGCAGCAGGAGTCGCATCTCTTTCTCTGCCCCTCCTGCCGTGCGGAAGCGAGGCTCGCCGCCGCCCTGAAGGCGATGCCGGCGCCGGAGGAGCTGGAAGCGGCGGCTTCCATCGATGAGAGCTTCGTGGAAGGCGTGCTGCGGCGCGTCCACCAGGACCGGCGGCGGCGCGGCCGGATGCGCCTCGGCGTCGCGGCCGCGGCCGCCCTCCTCTTCTTCTTCGCCGCCGGAGTGAGCGAGAGGGCAAACGTCACGCCCACGGAAGACGCCGACGAGTCCTACGCGCAGATCCTGACGCCTGCCGCGGACCCCGTTCTGCCGGACTGACAGATCCGCAGAGTCGGGGTCCGTCCGGCGCCGGGCAACGCACCGTGCCGGGGAGCTGCGGGAAGGTCCCCGAGGAACTAGACTCCCCGAGTGCCCTTGAAGCTCACAACCGCCGGGGAATCCCACGGCCCCCGGCTGACGGTCCTCCTGGAAGGGGTCCCGGCCGGTCTTCCGATCGACCGGGCGGCCATCGCTCTCGACCTCGCCCGGCGGCAGCACGGGTACGGACGGGGCGGGCGCATGAAGATCGAAAAAGACGAGGCCGTTTTCGAGGGCGGGGTCCGGGGAGGCGTGACGCTGGGCTCTCCCATCGCCATCGGGATCGCCAACCGCGACCATGCCAGCTGGTCCCGGATCATGGGGGCCTTCGACGTCGACGCGGAAGCGGCCGGATCCCGGCAGCTCACCCGGCCCCGGCCGGGCCACGCGGACCTCGCCGGCGGCATGAAGTTCGGAGCGCGCGATCTCCGGGATGTGCTGGAGCGCGCCTCGGCGAGGGAGTCCGCCGCGCGCGTGGCAGCGGGCGCCGTTTGCCGGCTTCTGCTCCGGGAGTGCGGCATCGAGATCGCCAGCGGGGTCCTCTCCGTCGGCGCCGTTGGCGACGACGCCTCGCCGCGCAACTTCTCGACCGCGGCCGGGGCACGGAACGATTCGCCGCTTCGCGCCACGGACCGTGCGCTGGAGGCGCGGATGATCGAGGCGATCGACGCCGCGAAACGCGAGGGAGAGACGCTGGGGGGATCGATTCTCCTCGCCGCCACCGGAGTCCCCGCGGGTCTCGGCTCCTTCGTCTCCTGGGACCGCAAGCTCGACGGCCGCATCGCGCAGGCCCTGCTTTCCGTTCCGGCCGTGAAGGCGGTGGAATTCGGAAGCGCCATCGAAGCGTCCCGCGGTCCGGGGTCGCGCGCCCACGACGAAATTGAGCGCGGACCCGACGGCCGACTGCGCCGCCGGACGAATCGCGCCGGGGGGCTCGAAGCGGGCGTCACGAACGGCGAAGAGATCGTCGCCGTTCTGTTCATGAAGCCGATCTCGACCCTGGCGCGCGGCCTCGACTCGGTGGATCTTCAAACGGGAGAGCCCGCCCGTTCCGCGTACGAGCGCAGCGACGTGACGGCGGTGCCCGCCTGCGGCGTGATCGCAGAGGGGATGCTCGCATTCGTCCTCGCCGACGCCCTGCTCGAGGTGACGGGCGGCGATCGCATGGAAGACGTCCTCGAACGCCTCGAGCGCCATCGGCAAAGAACCGCCGCCTACGGGGGAAGGTGAAGCGGCCCTCCCCATTCCCGACCCTCTGACCCTTCGCGGACCTCCCCAGGCCCGCGGCCCGTGAGGCTCAGAGATTGCGCCGCCTGACCTTTCGCGGCGCCTCGCGGCGCGGCGCGGCGGCGTTCTCCGCCTCCATTCCGATTCCAGGCAGCGCCGGGGTCGGGCCGGGCGCCCAGGTTCCCTCCATCTGCGCAAGCGACCACTGCCGGGATTCGAGAGGACGATCGAGGATCGCGAAGAGCGGGTCCGTCGGACGCAGTCCCTCGGGGTCGGCGCGCCAGTACTCGTAGCGAAGCCGGGGAGACGTCGCCCAGCCCGAGCTTCCCACGATCCCGAGAGGGGTTCCGCGGGACACCCGCTGGCCCCGCCGGACGTCGACGCGCGCCATGTGGCCGAAGATCGTCGCGCCCCGCGCGGCGTGCGACAGGACGACGACGTTCCCGAGCTGCCAGAGGCCCCCGATGCCGCGTCGCACCGGCCCTGCAAACGCCACGACGCCGCCGCCGGGCGCGACGATCGGCGTCCCGGCGGGCGCAGCGATCTCGACGCCGGAGAGAAACTCCTCTTCCCCGGTCCAGGGGGAACGGCGGGGCCCGAAGTACGCGGCGGGCTCGAAGACCGCCCCGCTGAGCGGAAGGATGGCGGGCACTTCCCGCGGCAGCGCCGGGTCCGCCGCTTCACGGGCGGACAGAAGGGCGTAGCCTCTCTCGAGCGCGCGAAGGTACGACGGGAGCCGGTCTGCGACGCGCTCCGGACTCTCGTCCGCGAGAAAAGGATGCTCGGGGGCGAGAACCCCCGGCCAGCCGGACGTCGGGATCTCGTAGAGAAACGCAATGCGGTTCTCGAGATCGGCGCGTGAACGGGCCTCCCGGCGAAGTTCCGCCGCGAGCCCCCGCAGGGAGTCTTCCTCCCGGCGGAGCGTCCGGGACCGGGTCAGAGCTTCATGCCGGTCACGGTCGCGTTCGAGCCGCAGCGCCATCGCCGGGACGGTGAACCAGAGCGAGACGGGAGAAGCGCGAGCGCGGCGAAAGCAACGACGAGAGCGCGCTCGCCGGCCGTACCGAGCGACAGGGTGCGCACCATCCCGCGACTCGATCCCGGGTGGAACTGAAGCTGCACTCAGCGCGCCTCCGGCGCATCGGCGCTCGATGTGGTCAGAAGTCCGAGCGACCGGCGATCGGAGGACAGCCCCATCCTCTTCGGCACGAAGCTCCGGTCGAGGGAGAAAACGACCGGCGCCGGCGCGGCGGCGGCCGTGATCCGAATGCCGGTCGCCTGCCCGGGGGACAACACGCGGGAGACCGGGGACGCGTCCGAAAGCGCCTCAAAGGCGACCGGCTGCCCGGAGGGTCCGAAGTTAGCAAGCCCGAGACGCAGAGTCTGACGCGGCGGGACCCATACGGCAAAGCGCCGGCGTGTCCACCGGAACGGCCCGCCGGGACCGGTCTCGAGAGCATGGAAGCCGATACGAGGGGCGTGTCGGAAGGCTTCGGCGGCCCCCCCGGTGGCGGCGATCGCGGCGCACACGGCGGCGGCATACGCCACGACCGCCGCGGTCGACAATCTTGCAAACGCAGCAGTCTTCTCCGCAGACCCGGCGGGACCGCACGCGGCGGCGAGCAGGAAGAAAAAAAGCGCCACATCGGGCGCGAGCCAGTGCGACCCGGCCGCCAGCGCCGCCAGGAACACGACGACGGAAATCCCCCCGGCGGCGGTTCTCGGGTCCGCGGCCGGGTCACGCGCGTGCCGCCACCCCTGCGCGGCGAGCGCGAGCGCGGCAGCGGCGGTGACGAGGAAACCGAGAGCGCCCGTCTCCGCGAGCGCCTGGACGTAGCCGCTTCCGGGGTTGTCGCGCGAGGGAAGGGAGCGGCCCTCCGCTCTCAGGAGGTCGGGAAACTCCCAGGAGAACGCCGCCATGCCGGCGCCCTGGAAGGGATGCCGGAGGAAAAGCCGTCCGGCGGCCCGCCACAGGACAGGGCGCGCGGACACCCGGTATTCGAGAGGAAGGGCGGAATCGAAGGTTTGCGCCAGGCGCGCGCCCGCGCTCCCGGCGCCCGCGCGAAGCGCGATCACCGCAGCGGCCGACGCCAGGACGACCAGCGCCACGGCGGCGGCCGCGCGCGCGCGCCCTCGAAATGCGGAAACGAAGAAAAGAAGAAGGAGGCTCCCCGCGGCCACCGCCATGCCGCTGCGGGAGCCCGACAGAAGGAGCCCCGCCGCGAGGAGAAGAACGAGGACACCGCCGGTGGCGGCGCGCCGCCGGGCTGGCGGCCCCGACGCCGCGTATGTGATCGCAACGAGCAAAGCGAGCGCGCAGAGGAGGCCGAGCGAATTCGGATCGACCGATCCCCCCTCCAGCCGGCCTGTCATCTTCCAGTAGGGACCGGCGCGCGAGGAAAGCGGCCCGAGCCGCTGCAGAACCGCGGCAAGCGCGGAGACCGCGATTCCCGCGACACACGCCGGCAGGGCGCGCCGGCGGGCGGTCTCTCCCGCGCGCCGCAGGAGAAAATAAAACGAGGCCCCCCCCGCGAGGGCCGCGAACGCAAAGAGCGTTTCCCTGAGGGCCGTCGCGTCCGAGAGTCCCGCATCGTTGACGGCGCGCCCCGTCAAACGCCGGAGAGCCGCCCAGAGCGTGACGGCGCGCCCGGCAGCCAGAAGGGTCGCCAGACACCAGATCCAGAGCAGGGTCCGCATCGCCCGGTCAGCCGGCGCGGGACGCGGGACGCTGTCGAAATCGTAGATGAACCGGAAGCACCAGCCCGCCGCGAGCCCGGACAGGAGGACTCCGGGCCAGGTCACGGGGTCGGAGCCCCCGGCGGCGCGCGCTAAGAGTCCCGCCCAGGGAAAAAGGAAACAGAAGAGGGCGATTCCGCGGCCCGGGGAGACGGCGGCGCAGAGCGCGATGACCACCGAGAAGATGAGGACGGGAAGCCGGTCGGGGGCCCCGGGAGGGAACCCCACGGTCAGAAGGAGCGCTCCCGCCGCCAGCGCGGCGAGAAAAAGAAGGACACGGACCGGTGTCCCGGGAGAACGCGGAGAAAAGCCGAGAGAGTTCAGAATATCCGGTGAATCTTACGCGGTCTCGACCCCGGCGAGGGCGTCCCGCTCCGTTCAGTCGTTTCCGGCGCGGAAGAGCCGGGCTCTGAGGAGACGGCACCCTCACCCGGCCTCCGAGTGGCGGAATCCCTACATCCCCTCCGCCAGGCGCGGGCGAGGGAGGTGGTCTTGATCTGGAGTTGACCCGGTTTCGTGGATCCCTTCAGACTTGGGAGAAAGGAGTTCGCGATGGGAGTGGGACGAGCGCCGTATCCGGAGGAGTTTCGGCGACGGATGGTGGAGTTGGTTCGATCGGGTCGGAGCCCGGAGGGGCTGTCGAAGGAGTTCGAGCCTTCGGCGCAGACGATACGGAATTGGGTTGAGCAGATGGATCTGGACGAGGGTCGCCGCAGCGACGGCCTGACGAGCTCTGAGAGGGCGGAGCTGGG
>JBBSGZ010000005.1:0-60929 GCA_038253555.1 Thermoanaerobaculia bacterium | reverse complement strand
GCAATCGCCCGCTCCGCCGACGCGGCATCGCCGGCCATCGCCGCGGCGATCGCCTCCACGCTGGCGACGACTCCTCCGCGGTCCTTCGCCTCGAGCCGCCGAAAGTCGGCGATCGTCGCCGCAGACTCGTCCTTCCGGCCGAGGGAGAGAAGGGTCCAACCCACGTGGTAGGTCCACAGCGATTGGTTGATGTCGCGCGGCGTATCGCGAAAGACGGCAAGAGCCTCGGCGTGCCGGAGCTCGTAGAGCAGCGCGACGCCGACGCGATGACGCGCCAGCGTGTTGGTCGGATCTATGGCCAGCGCCATTCGGAATTCGGAGCTCGCCAGGTCGAGAAGCCCGATGTGCGCTTCGATCAGTCCGAGCTGGTGGTGAGCTTCGTCGTTGTTCGGGTCGAGCGCGAGCGCGCGTCGATACTCCTGCATCGCCTGCGCGTGCGGAAACTGGTTTGCCGGAGTCCAGAGAAGATAGGCCTTTGCGTAATGCGCCTCCGCCGAGTCGGGATCGAGCGAGAGCGCCCTCTCCGAAGCCACCGCCGCCCTCTCTGCCCCAGACCGGTCCCCCGGCGTAAAGGAAAAGACCTTGAGTCCGTACGCGCGGGCGAGCCCCGCATAGGCCGCGGCAAAGTTGGGATCGAGAGCGACCGCCTTTTCGAAGTCATCGATGGCCTTTGCGTTGTCCTCCGGGTTCTCACGCCGGACGCGAAGCCTTCCGCGCACGTAGAGGTCATAAGCTTCCAGATTGGCGGTCGGCGCCGTACGCAGACTCTTTTCCTCGGCCGCCGTGAGCGGAATCCTGAGCGCCGACAGAACGCCCCGCGAAACGCGGTCCTGGAGCGCGAATCGATTCCCTCCGGTCTGAACGAAGGGCGCGGACCAGAGTTGACTCCCGGTGGCCACATCGACGAGCTGGACGTTGACACGGAGTTGATCGCCCGACTTCTGCACCGCGCCCGTGACCAGGGCGTCCACGCCGAGAGACCGGCCGATCTTCGCGGCGGGCTCCTTCGAGCCGCTCAGACCGACGACAGCTCCCCGCGCAATCACGCGCAATGCCGAAAACCGTCCGAGATTCGTGATCAACGATTCGGTCATCGCGTCCGCAAAGGAGTTCTGCGCCGGGTCACCCGCAAGGTTTTCGAAAGGCAGGACCGCCAGCGCACGTGTCGTTCCTCGCGACGAGGAGGGGCGGCGAAGTGCCCGGAAGAGCCCGCCCAGGGCCACCAGAAGCACCGCCGCGGCAATGAGGATCCAGAGCCGCGTCGGCACCGTCCGCCGAGGAGTCGCGGTCACTCGCGGCGGATTGAAAATATCGGCCGATCCGGTCGCAATCTCCTTCAACGCGAAGGCCAGATCGCGCGCCGACTGGAACCGCTCCTCCGGCTGCTTTTCGAGACACCTGCCAATGACGCGTTCGAGACCGCGCGAGGGGTGCCGACCCGACGCGGAGATTGGATCCGGGGCGTCGCGGAGGACTGCCGCGAACGTCTCGGCGGTCGTTGCTCCGGCGAAGGCGCGACGCCCCGACGCCATCTCGTACAAGACGCACCCCAGGGCAAAGAGATCGCTGCGCGTGTCCGCCGTTTCACCGCGTATCTGTTCCGGCGAGATGTAGCCGACCGTTCCCAGGACCGTTCCGGGAAGAGTTGGCGAGGCGGCCGTGTTCGCGGCGCTCCGGGCCGTCTCGACAGAGGCGTGCTCCCCGACCCGCGCGAGCCCGAAATCGAGGATCTTCACGCGGCCATCCGACGTCAAAAAAACATTCTCGGGCTTCAGATCGCGGTGGACGATTCCCCTTGCATGCGCTGCGGAGAGTCCCTCGGCGAGGGCGGCACCCAACTCCAGAACCCGCGGCTCCGGCAGGACTTCACGCAACAGACGCTGCCGCAGCGTCTCCCCCTCGAGCAGCTCGGTGACAGCGAAGACGATGTGCTCCTCGCGCCCGACGTCATGGATCGCCAGGATGTTGGGATGCGAAAGTGCCGCAACAGCTCTCGTTTCTCGCTCGAAGCGAGCCAGGGCCTCCAGGTCGGAGACGAGGTGCGCGGGAAGCACCTTGATCGCCACCTCGCGCCCGAGTCGCGTGTCCCGCGCCCGGTACACCTCCCCCATTCCGCCCGCACCGAGCGGCGAAATCACCTCGTAGGGGCCCAGGCGGGTCCCGCTTGTGACGGTCATAAAGGAGCGGAAGAAATTCTATCGCGTCGGGAAAGCCGGCCGGGGAAATCGAGCGGCACTCGGGAGATCAAGAGCACAATCGCCCGTTGTGCTCCTGCAGAACAGTGTCGGGCGGACCCCGACGTCGTGAAACCTCTAGACCCCTTTTGAGGGTGAGGAATCGGCCAGTTCTTCCCGCGCAGACCCGTCCCGAATTGACACCGGGGAAGCGAGAGAAGTCGAAGATGACGCGCCTCGCCTTCAGTCGATCCGCGCCGGATCAGTACTTATCCGTGCGTGTGGAACCTCACACGAAGTTTCGCGGATCGACTCGACGAATCGGGGCCCGAACGCCTGCGAGGGAGTCCACGTTCCGGGCGCAACTTCGCCGGCTAAGACGCGGCGGGCGCACGCCACCGCGGACTCGGCCGTGAACGCATAACCCTCGAGCGTCGTGATCCGGCCTTCGACGGCGCGGCCGTCGGGGGCCTCTACGCGCCCCCAGATCTGCGAGCGCTCGCGGTCCCGCTCCTCCGCGGACGGCCCGGACAGCCGCGCCCCGATCACCTTTTCGAGAAAGCCTCGGACGGGAGTCCACGCGAGAAGAGGCCCGAGGCGGCTCATCCCGCGCGCCAGGGCGATCGCGCGCGGAGAGGCGGCCGCATAGGTTTGGATGTTGGCGATCCCGGTGCTCCGCCACGCCGTAGCGAGGTCCCCCCAGGGGACCGTCATGGCCGAGCGGCTGCGGTCGGCGAACGGAATCTCACGGGTCTTCCACGCTGAGGGGACGGAGACGAGCTTTCCGTCGACGCGGACGAGACCTCCGCGGCCGGCGCCTTCGAGCATCGTTTTGACCGTGCCGCGCGAGGGGCGAAATCCCCGGAAGGCGAGCGTCAGGCGATCCGCGCCGGGAAGCTCCGCCGCGAGAAGCGCCGCGAGGCAGTCGGTCGGCACGACATCGAAGCCGACGCCCGGGAGAACGGCGATCCCCGCGGCCTTAGCGCGGTCGCCGCCGGAAAAGAGAGCCTCGAAGACGGAAACTTCGCCGGTGATGTCGAGATAGGAGGTCCGCGCGGCCAGGCACGCCTCGAACGCCGCCGCGCTCGTGCGGGAAAAAGGGCCCGCGGCGAGCAACAGGGCGTCGAACGGCTCGAGGGCGGCGGCCGCGGCCGCCGCGTCGTCGAGGGGGCACACGCGAAATTCAACGCCCGCGGATCTGGCGAGGGGCTCGATCGCCTCGCTCCGGCGGCCGGCGATGACGGGCCGCAGGCCTGCGCGCAGAGCCGTCTCGAGAATCAGCCGCCCGGTGTACCCGTTGGCCCCATACAGAAGAAGGCCGCCCGTCACCGGGCACCCGCGCCGGGCAGCTGCTGGAGAAAGGCGGAGACGGTTTTCGAGAACTGCTCCGGGTCTTCTTCCTGCGGCAGGTGGCCGACCCCCGGAAGCATCACGAACCGGGCGCCCTCGATCGCGGAGGCGAGCGCGAGGCCTTCCGACGGGTCCATCAACGCATCCTGCTTCCCCCAGAGGACCAGCGTCGGCGCGCGGATCTTCTCCAGGAATTTCTCCGTCCCGCCATAACGGGTGCGTACCGCTTCGAGCGCGGCGCGGCGGGTTCCCGCCACGGAGATCGGGTTCCACCAATCGTCGACCGTCTCCTGCGTGACGCGTTCGCTCCGTGCATAGAGGCGGCGCCGCAGCGAATACTCCATGACCGGCCGGACGAGCAGCTCGATCTGAACCTCGCCCACGACGGGGGTGCGGAGGAGGCGGAATCCGGGCTGAATTCTCATCTTCGGGGAGACCGCGTCCACCAGCACGAGCGCCGCAACGCGCTCCGGGCGGGCTGCCGCGACCGCCTCGCAGACACCGCCCCCGAGCGAGCTGCCGACGAGGACGACCCGGGAAAACCCCCGTGCGTCCAGATACCGGAGAAGGTGCTCCGCCTGACCCTGCACCGTGTAGTCGAAGGGCCACGGACGGTCCGAGAAGCCGGATCCCGGAAGGTCGACCGCCACAGCCCGACGGCCCGCGGCCGACCCCTCGAGCACCCGTTTCCAGGTCGTGGAGCTCGAAAGGAAACCATGCACGAAGATCACGGGATCCCGATCCCGTCCGCGAACGTCACCCGGCGCTTCGCGGGAGCGCCATCGCACGCCTTCGGCAAGGGTGTCGCGGGTGTCTCCGGAGGGCGGAGGAATCGCCGCCGGCCTCTCGAGAGAGCGACGCAGCCCGATGAGGACGCCCAGCAACAGACAGACCGAGCCGATGGCCCGGACCAAACAGCCCACAGCGACCTCCGCAGCGCGCCGGAGCTTCCGGCAGGCGAAAACCGGATTGTAAGGGGGTCGGGGGTTGGCACGCCCCGTGCTTTTTGTCGGATCGGTATGGTGAAACGGACCCCTTCGAAACCGATGAGTCTCAGATTCAGAGCCCTCGGGGGCGTCCTGCTCTGCGCGACGCTCGGAGTCGGGTGCGCCAGCTCCGCATACAGGACCGCGACGGCGGCAGATCGGGATCTCTCGAAGAGGGCCAATCAAGCCCTCGAAGAGGCCGGACTCGACACGCATCGCCTCGAAGCCCGCGCCTACCGCGGGGTCGTCGTTCTCCTCGGGGAAGCCGAATCCCGGGAGATTCTCGACGCGCAACAGAGGGTCCTCTCCCTGCCGGGCGTGGTTCGCGTCAACAACATGGTTTTAAGTGGGGGCCCCTCGGCGAGTTCGGGATTCTCCCGGGCAAAGAGGGCTCCGATCGTCGCCCGGGCCCAAACGGCCGAGTAGACAAAAGGAAGAGGAGGAATGCTCATGGTGAAACGCTTCAAGGGTTTGATGGGTGTCGCGGCCATCGTGGTTCTCGCATCGTTCGTGGCAGGCTGCAAGACCAGCACGTCGGCGGGGACCCAGATCGACGACGCAGGGATCAAGACGTCGGTGAAGGCGAAGCTCGCCGCGGACGTGAAACTGTCGACGCTCACCAACATCGAGGTCAATTCGACCAACGGCATCGTCACGCTCGCCGGCCAGGTCGACAATGCGGATCAGAAGCGTATGGCAGGGGACGTCGCCCGCTCCGTCGAGCATGTCGTGCGGGTGAATAACAACCTGCAGGTCAAGGGCGCTAACTAACCTCGGCGAAGACATTGTGGGCCGGGACGCGCGGACTCTTTCCGCGGGTCCCGGCCATTTTTTGTGTCTGAACCAGCCTGCACGCGAGCGCCCCGTTCGACCTGCCGTGCGCCAGGCGCCCGAGGGCCGGACGCGGCGGCTTGCGCCCCCCAGGAAGGGCTAAGCTCCGCCAGTGCCGACCTGGAAACTGACACTCGAGTACGACGGCACCCGGTACCACGGGTGGCAGTCTCAGAAGAACGCGGACCGGACGGTGCAGGGGGTCCTCGGGCGCGCGGCGCGCGAGCTGCTCGGCGAGGACGCCACGGTCGGCGGAGCCGGACGGACGGACGCGGGAGTGCATGCGCTCGCCCAGATCGCCCACGTGAAGGCGCGCCGGGACCTCACTCCCGTGGACATCGAGCACGGTTTGAACGACCGCCTGCCTTTCGACGTCAACGTTCTCTCGGTCGAGACGGCGGCGCCCGATTTCCACGCGCGACACGACGCGGCGTCGCGGCGGTACCTGTACCGCATCTCGCGGCGGCGGACCGCATTCGAGAAGCGGCTGGTGTGGTGGGTCAAGGACCGGCTCGACGCTCCGGCGATCGAGGAAGCGGCGCGCCTCTTCGTCGGAAGGCGTGATTTTTCGGCGTTCTGCGAGAATGCCGCCGGCCTCGATTCCACGGAAGTGGTGGTCGTCACGAGCGAAGTGACGGAGGTCGGCCGGGAAATCCACTACCGCATCGAAGCGTCCCACTTCCTCTGGAAAATGGTGCGCCGCTTAGTCGGCACGCTGGTCGAAGTCGGACGCGGCCATCTCTCCCTGGCGGAGGTCCGCCGATTGCTCGAGGAGCGGCTCCCCGGGTCGACAGCGGTCTGGACGGCGCCTCCATCCGGTCTTTTCCTGGAGGAGGTCCGGTACGGAAGACAGCCGGCGGGTCTGATCTCGCGCCGCGAAAGAACCGAACCGTCCGGTCCGCGCCTGCGAGTTCCAGCGCCGGCCGGTGCCACTGCTCGGACGGGGTCCCCCGCGTCCAGGCGCGCCGGGCCTCCCATGCGCTCATCCTCGCGGCCGGCGTTTCCGGCTCTCACCCCTGGAGGGATCCCCGCGCGGCATCTACTGCGACCCGCGGCGCCTCGCCGGAACCCGCGCCCACCCGGCACGCCGAAAGGGCCGCGGAAGCCGAAATAGAAAGAGCAGGTCCCCTGCGGGAACGGAGCGCACACACCGCGCGGCTCCGGGCGGAAGGCCGCCGTCCGATGCGGCCGTTCCGCCGCTTCCAGCGCTGGGGCCTTAGAGCAGTTCGGCGGACTCGATCGCCCGGCGGAAGGCGGACCGCCACAACGCCGTCACCTCGATCAGACCCTCGTCGATCGCCGGCGCACCGTCCATCGCGATCCGGAGCCGCGGTCCGCCGACGCGCCCGACCCGTGAGAAGGGCACGGCTGCCTGCGCGGCCAGCGCGGCGATGTCCGCTTCGTCTCCGGGCGAAAAAGAAATGACGGCGCGACCGGTGCTCTCGCCGAACAGGCGCGCGGACGGACGGACATCCCCGGGCAACGCCACGTCCACGCCGAGCGCCGCGCTCATCGCGGACTCCGCGAGCGCCACCGCGACCCCTCCGTCAGCGACATCGTGCGCCGAGGCCAGTTTCCCGGCGGCGGCCAGTCCGAGCAGGAGCTCAGACAGCCGGCGCTCGGCGGAAAGATCCAGCTCGGGACAGGGCCCCTCGTCGCGTCCCAGGACAGTGCGAAGGAACTCGCTGCCGCCGAGCTCGTCCCGCGTGTCGCCGAGGATGGCAACGACGTCGCCCTCCTGCCGGAACCCCATCCGCACACGCCGTTCGACGTCTTCGAGAAGCCCGACCATCCCGACGGTTGGAGTCGGCGGGATCGCGCGCCCGTCGGTCTCGTTGTAAAAGGAGACGTTCCCGGAGACCACGGGAATGTCGAAGGCTCGGCAGGCGTCCGAAATCCCGCGGACCGCCGCCTCGAACTGCGCCATCACCTCGGGCTTCTCGGGATTGCCGAAGTTCAGGCAGTCCGTGATCGCGAGGGGCCGCCCGCCGGCGCAGGAGATCGAGCGCGCCGCCTCCGCAACCGCGATGGCGGCGCCGCGGTACGGGTCGAGGGCGCAGAAGAACGGGTTCACGTCCGACTTCAGGGCGAGCGCCTTGCGCGTCCCTTTCACCCGCACGACCGCGGCGTCTGCCCCGGGGCCCTCGACCGTGTTCGTTCCCACCATGTGGTCGTACTGCGTCCAGATCCAGGACTTCTCCGCGACGTTCGGAGAGGCGAGGATCGCGCGAAGGCAGGCGGCGTAGTCCGACGGCTCCGGCTCCTCCGGCCAGAGCGGACGAGGCGGCGAGGGCGCGGGGCGGCGCGGGCGGTCGTACAGCGGCGCCTCGTCGGCGAGCGGCGCCGCGGGGAGATCGGCGACTTTTTCCCCGGCGAAGAAGAGGACGACGCGGCCCGAGTCCGTCACCTTCCCGATCTCCACGGCGTCGAGCTCCCACTTGCGAAAAATTGCGATCACTTCGGGGAGCCGATCGCTCCGGCACACGAGCAGCATCCGCTCCTGGGACTCGGAGAGCATGATTTCGTAAGGGGTCATCCCGGTTTCCCGCGCCGGCACCTTCGAGAGATCGATCTCCACGCCGCTGCCCGCGCGCCCGGCCATCTCGAAGGTCGAGGAGGTGAGACCGGCGGCGCCCATGTCCTGGATGCCGACGACGGCGTCCGTCGCGAAGAGCTCCAGGCAGGCCTCCAGGAGCAGCTTCTCGGTGAACGGATCGCCCACTTGAACGTTCGGCCGCTTCTGCTTTGTTTCATCGCCGGCGAACTCCTCGGAGGCCATCGTCGCGCCATGGATCCCGTCGCGCCCGGTCCTGGAGCCCACGTACACGACAGGATTCCCGGCGCCTTCCGCCCGCCCCAGGAAGATCCGGTCGGCCCGCACGATCCCGGCGTTGAAGACGTTCACGAGGATGTTCCCGTTATAGGCGGGGTGGAATGTCGTCTCTCCCCCGACGGTCGGGATGCCCATGCAGTTGCCGTATCCCGCGATCCCGCGAACGACCCCGTCGACGATGTGTTTCATCCGCGGCGCATCCAGAGAGCCGAAGCGGAGCGAGTTCAACGACGCGATCGGCCGCGCTCCCATCGTGAAGATGTCCCGGAGGATGCCGCCGACGCCCGTAGCGGCACCCTGGTAAGGCTCGATGAACGACGGATGGTTGTGAGACTCCATCTTGAACACGACCGCGAGCCCGCCCCCGATGTCGACCACGCCCGCGTTCTCGCCGGGGCCCTGGAGGACGCGCGGTCCCTTCGTCGGGAACGTCTTCAAGTGGACGCGCGAGGACTTGTACGAGCAGTGCTCGCTCCACATGGCCGAAAAGATGCCGAGCTCGACGTAGTTCGGCTCGCGGCCCAGAATCTCGAGAATTCGCCCGTATTCCCCGGCAGAAAGGTTGTGCTCGGCGACGAGCTCGGGGGTGATCCTCATGCGGCGGTACGGCGCAGGAGTATACGGCCCGGCGCCGGCAGGACGCGCGGACCGCATTTCCGACATAATCCGGGAACCCATGCAACTCTCGACACGCGAGGACGGTCGCATCACGATCCTGACGGTCGACGGCGACCTCGTCATCGGAGAGCCGGAGACTCTGTTCAAGAAGACCGTCGCGAGGCTTCTGGAGGAGGGTCGCTCGAACTTCCTGGTCGACCTCACGCGGGTCAAGTTCCTCGACAGCTCGGGACTCGGCGCGCTCGTCCGCGCCATGACCACGTCGCAGAATGAAGGCGGGCAGACCAAGCTCCTGGGAGCCGGCCCCCAGGTGCGCAAGCTGCTCGAGATGACGAAGCTCGACTCGGTCTTCGAGGTTTACGACGACCTGGAGACGGCCGCGGCGAGCTTTTAGGGAGTCATGCCGGAAGAAGCCGGAACCGCCGCGGAAAAGTCCATGGCCACGGCAATGTCCGAGCTGGCGGCCTGCGAGAACCTCCTCCAGCTTTCGTCGTGGGCCGCTCGATGGGCGTCGCGCGCGAGCGGAGCGGAGACGGTTCTCGTTTGGACTCCGGATCCGAATCACCCGCTCTTAGTCTGCACCGGCGGATCGGGGGATGGATCCCGCTCCGCTCTCCGGACGAGTGTGGGGCGAGACGACGCGCTGACGCGGGAGGTTCTGCGCGACCGCACTCCCCTCCTCTTCTCGCGCGAGGAATTCCAGTCGCGGGGCAAGGGCTGGTTACCGGATCTCCCCGCCGGAGGGGAGTGGATTCTGTTGATCCCGGCCGAAGCCGAAGCGGACGGCGCGCCCGCCGCCGTGTTCGCTCTCCTGTTTTCCGCCCGACCGCATGCGGAAAAGGTGGCGGAGGGGCTCCAGGGTCTCGTGCGACACGCCGCGAAGGCCCTCGCGCACGGCGTCAAGGCGGAGCGGAAGACGGCCGGGATGCGCCAGGCGATCGAGCGCCTCACGGCGCTCTATGACCTCTCGAAGGCCTTCGGATCGACCCTCGAATGGTCGGAACTGAACCGGATCATCGTCCGCAAGGCGGTCGATTTCGCAGGGGCCGAGGCGGGCTCGCTGTGGCTTCTGGATTCGGAGGCCGATTCCGTGGAGCTGGCCGCCACGGCGATCAACGAAAACTACGAGGTCGCAAATCCGCCTGCTGCGGTCGGTGGCGATCTGGTCGGAGACGTGCTCGCGAGCGGCGAGGCGCTCCGCAGGAATCGAATCCCCGCGGACGAGATCAGCGGCGCGGCGGACCCCGAATTCCCGATCCGGTCGGTGCTGGCGGTAGTGCTCGTGGAGCAGGAGGCTCCCCTCGGCGGCCTCGTGCTCGTGAACAAGAGAGGGCGAGTTCCCGATTTCTCCGAAGAAGACCAGGAGCTTCTGGAAGACCTCGCCCGGCAGGCGGTCCGCGCCCTCCGAAACGCACGGCAGTTCGAGGCGGAAAAAAAGGTCGAGGAGCTCGATGCGCTGCTGGCGGTCAGCCGTGAAATCACCGCGACCCTCGATCTCGACAAAGTCATGCAGACGATCGTCAACGCCACCGCGGCTCTGGTCGCGTACGACCGCTGCGCGATCGCGATCCTGGATCGCGGCAAGCTGCGACTCGGCGCGGTCTCCGGGACGGCGGAGCTCGACCGCAAGAGTCCGGACATCCGCCGCACCGAAGATCTCCTCCAGTGGGTGTTTTTCGCGGGCGAAAACGTCAATGTGCGGGAAGAGCCGGACGGCACGGTCGCGGCGGACCGGCCCGAGACCCAGGAGAAGTTCCGGGCCTTCTTTGCCGAGAGCGGGCGCAAGGCTTTTTACGGGGTCCTCCTGGAGGACGAGGAAGGAAAGCTCGGAGTTCTGGCGTTCGAATGCGCGGAGCCGCTGGTTTTCGACGCCGAGACCCGCGACCTCCTTCAGATCCTGGTCAATCAGGCCACCGTCGCGGTGCGCAACGCCCAGCTCTACCGGCAGGTCCCTCTGGCGGGATTCTGGCGCGGGCTCGTCGCGCGGCGCCAGCGGCTCGGCCAGCTGCCCCGCTCCCGCCGGCTGGGTTGGGCGATCGCAGCGGGAATCCTCCTCGTCCTTCTTTTCCTGCCCTGGAGGTTTCGAATCACCGGGCCCGCTCGGATCCTGCCGGGCCGGCGGGGCGTGGTGACGGCCGGAGTCGACGGGATCGTCCGGAAAGTCTTTCACCGGGAGGGAGACCACGTTACTCAAGGCGAGGTCCTCGCCACGCTCCAGGACGAGGCGTACGAGGCCGGTCGCGCGGACGCGCGGTCGGCTTTCGAGATCGCGAACGGTGAGGTGAACCGGCGCAGATCCCTCGGGGAGGCTTCGGCGGTCTTCGATGCCGTCTCCCGCCGGGACGAAGCGCTCGCGCGGCTCACGCTGTCGGACGCACAGCTCGCACGAACGAAGCTCGTCGCGCCGTCGTCCGGCACGATCCTGACGCCCCGGCTGGAAGATCGGGTCGGGCAGAACATCGCGCGGGGCGGCGAGTTCTGCGTGATCGGGGACGACGCCACGCTCACCGCCGAGATCGCGATCCCGGAAGAAGACGTCACGATGATCCAGCCGAATCAGACCGTCGACGTCAAGCTGCATCCTTTTCCGTCGCGGACTTTTCGGGCCAGAATCGTGCGGGTCGGCGCGCGCATACGCGAGGAGGACAAGAGCCGTTTTGTCATCGCCGAGGCGATGGTGGAAGGCGGACAGGGACTCCTGAAGACGGGCATGCTCGGGACCGCCAAGGTCCGCGTGGGCCATCGCAGCATCGGAACTCTCTTCTTCCGCAAACCCGCCCGATACCTCTACTCGAAGATCTGGCCTCTCCTGCCTTGAGCTCCGAAGCGGCGATCGGGAAGAAGCGCCTTCTCGCGGCGTCGCTCCCCGAGCAGACGACCCGGGCGCTCGCCGACCGGAGGGGCGCCGCGTCGGATCGGCCGGCGCTCCGCGCAGACCTGGCCGTGAGACGCCAGGTCCAGATGGGAGAGGTGCGCTGGATCGTCAAGAACCCGGAGCGCCGGAAGTACTACATTTTCGAGGACTTCGAATGGCGGCTCATCGAGCTTTTCGACGGCTCGCGGACCCGCGAAGAGGTGGTCGCGGCGTACAACGAGCTCTACCCATTCGACCCGCTCGAGCTCTCCGTGATCCTCGACTACGAAGAGATGCTGCGCAAGCTCGATCTCGTCTCCCAGTCCGTCGCGGAACGCAGCCTGGGGCTCCTCGCGGGCGCAAAGACGGCGCGCCAGCGGGCAGCCGAGGAGAAGGCGGAGGGGTTCAACGTCTTCTTCCTGCTCTTCCACGTGCTCGATCCGGATCGGTTCCTGGATCGAACCGTCCGCTTCGTCCGGTGGATCTGGACGCCCCCGGTCGTCGCCGTGTGGGCGATCGCCGTCGCCTGGACGGTCGGTGTCTTCGCGATTCATTTCCAGGAGCTCTGGGCGGGGACCTACGAGCTCTACGCGTTCCTCCACAAGCCGTTTTTAGACGCCGTCCACTTCTTCTTCATCCTCAGCTTTCTCGGTTTCTTCCACGAGTTCGGGCACGCCTACGCCGTCAAGATCTACGGCGGCGAGGTCCACGACATCGGCATCGCCCTGCTTTACTTCACGCCGGCGTTCTACTGCGACACGACCGACGCGCTCCTCTTTCCCAACAAATGGCACAGGCTGTGGGTAAACACCGCGGGCATCTACTTCGAGGGCTTCGTCTGCTCCGCCGCGACTGCGGTCTGGGTGGCGTCGTATCCCGACACCCTCTTAAACGAGCTCGCGTACAAGACGATGCTCTTCACGGGCATCTCGACGATCTTCTACAACGTCAACCCTCTGATCAAAATCGACGGTTACCACGCGCTCACGAGCGTCCTCGAGATGCCCGAGCTTCGAGAGGACTCGTTCAAATACCTGGGGGCGATTTTTCAGAAGCACATCCTGAGGCTCCCGGCTCCCCTTCCCCCGGTCGGCCGCCGCCGGAGGCGGATTTACTGGATCTACGGCGTCCTCGCGCTGGCATACACCGTGGTGATCATGCGGTTGATCGGCGGAATCTTCTTCAACCTCTACAGCCGGCTCTTCCCCGATTTCGCCGTCATCCTGCTCGTGCTGACCCTCCTCCGCATCTTCCGAAAGCGCGTCCGCATTGCCACACGGACGGCCCGGCTCGCCTATCTGGACAAGAAGGAGTTGCTCATGTCACGCCGAGCGCGAAAGCCCGTCCTCGCCGCTTTCCTGGTGCTCCTCGTCCTCTTGTTCGTCCCCTGGACACACAAATCGATCTCCGCCACGGGGACGCTCCGGCCGGCCCGCGTGTTTCGCGTCGAGGCTCCGGAGGACAGCAGCGTCGAGTCCGTCCTGGCGCGGGAAAACGAGCCGCTTGCCGACGGCCAGCCCATCTTCCGGCTCACGAGCGCCTCGAATGAAGCCGACGTCGCGCGTTTTTCGGCGCAGAAGGAGCGGCTTTCGCGGTCCGCGGAAAAGGCGCGCGACGCCGGGGTCCCCGGCGACGTCTTCGAGAGGGAGAATCGCGCCGATGCCGCGGCCGCCGGCGTTCACGACGCCGTGTCGCGCGGCGACCGGTTGACCCTTCGAAGCCCCGGTCCCGGCAGGATCCTGACAGCGCGGGTCGACGACCTCGCCGGGCGCCAGCTTCGCGCGGGGTCGCTCCTCGCGGAGATCGGAGACTGCCGGACGATGGTCGCCGATCTCCCCGTCTCCGAGCGGCTCCTGGACGAGCTCGCCGTCGGAGCGCCCGTGCGTGCCTTCGTCACGCAGGACCCGCTCTCGCCCCTCCACGGAAAGCTCGTGCGGATCTCGACCGCCACCCTCGACCAGCCCCGGACGTCGGATGGCGTCGTGGAGACGAAGGGGCCCACCGCGCATCCGGAGCGGTTCGTCGCTGTGGCGGAGTTTCAAAACCCGGGCGGGCGGCTCTTAACCGGCGCGATCGTCCGGGCGCGGATCCAGTCAAAGCGCGCCTCTTATGCGGCTCGCACCGGGCGGGTCATCGGACGCTGGCTCCAGACGATCTTCTGGTAAGAAAAAGGGCGCCCCTCGCAGGGCGCCCTTTTGAAGCGAGCGCGGCGAAAGAGCTAGTTGCCGTCTCCGCCGCTGTCCCGCGTGGAGCGGGCGGAAACCTCCTGCCGCGCCGAACGCGCGGACACGTCCTGCCGGGCGGAACGCGCCGACACGTCCTGCCGGGCAGACCGGGCCGAGACATCCTGCCGGGCAGAGCGCGCCGAGACGTCCTGCCGGGCGGAACGCGCCGAGACGTCCTGTCGCGCCGAGCGCGCGGAGATGTCCTCGCTTCCCGCACGCGCCGCGCGCGCGGAAACATCCTGCCTCGCCGACCGGGCGGAAACGTCGGCGCGAGCCGAGCGCGCCGAGATGTCGGCCCGAGCCGACCGTGCCGAGACGTCGGCGCGGGCCGCGCGAGCCGAGATGGTCTTCTTGGAATTCGAGACGGCCGGGTTGTTCCCGACGCTGCCGACTCGGATCTCCGACATGTCCTTGCCCGTCGCCGACTTGATCTTGGCCCTCTGGGCATCCGTGAGCTTGATCCTGACTTCATTTGGCATTGTCGCCTCCTCTTTGGTTCTCACCATCGCAAACGAGGGGCCAGGAAAGGATCCGGCTAACTCTCTCGAAACAAAGACCCGAAGGTTTAAGCCCGGGAGCTGAGCGGGTGGAAGTTTCAACTGGAGATGAATTTTTAACCCTCTCAAAGCCCGTGCTTGCGGCAGAGATACTTGATCTGGTTCGCGTCGAGCCCCAGGCGGCGGGCGGCCTCGGCCTTGACCCCTCCCGCGCCTTCGATGGCGTCCGCCAGGAGCCGGCGCTCAAAGCTGCGGACCGCGTCGGCAAAATGGGGGGCGCTCCCGCTCCCGGGCGGTACGCTTTCCTGCGCGCGAAACATGCGAGGCAGGTCTTCCTCGGAAATCGAGTCCGTCTCCGAGAAGAGGACGAGCATCTCGATCATGTGTTCGAGCTCCCGCACATTTCCCTTCCAGCCGTGCCGCCGGAGCTTCTCGAGGGCGGGCGGCGAGAGCGTCTTTCCGGAGCGCCGGTGCTTCGCGGAAAAGCGCGCGAGAAAGTGCTCCGCAAGGAGTCTCAGGTCCTCCCCCCGGTCGCGCAGCGGCGGAATCCGGATGGGCACCGTGTTGATTCTGTAGAACAGGTCCTCGCGAAACGCGCCGGATCCGACCCGCGCCTCGAGGTCCTCGTTGGTCGCGGTGACCAGCCGGAAATCCACGGGCAGGGTCCGGCGGCCGCCGACGCGCTCGAGCTCGTGCGATTCGAGGACCCGGAGCAGTTTCGCCTGCACCGAAGGAGACAACGTTCCGATCTCGTCTAAGAAGAGCGTCCCTCCGTGCGCCAGCTCGAAGCGGCCCGGGCGCGAGGTGACGGCTCCCGTAAAAGCGCCCCGTTCGTGTCCAAAGAGCTCGGACTCAGCCAGTGTGTCGGGGAACCCGGACGCATTGATCGCGATGAACGGCCCGCCCGCCCGCGCGCTTCGCTCGTGGATCGAGTGCGCGACGAGCTCTTTTCCGGTGCCGCTCTCACCCTGGATCAGCACGGCGGCATCCGAGGGCGCCACCTGCTCGATCTCCCGGAAGAGACGCCGCATTTCGGGGCTCTCCCCGATCAGGCGATCGAAAGACTTCTTCTCGCGGGCCTGCTCGCGCAGCTCTCGGTTCTCGGCCACGAGACGGCGTCGCTCGAGCGCCCGCTTCAGGATGACCTTCACTTCCGACGGATCGAGCGGTTTTCGGAAAAAGTCGAACGCTCCGAGCTCGATGGCGTGCAGGGCCGCTGCGCGGTCCGCTTCCCCGGACATGACGACCACGGTCGCGTCCGGATGACGGCGGCGCGCCTCCTTCAGCAGCCCGAAGCCCTCCTCCACGCGCCCGGTCGGGGGAAGCCGCAGGTCGAACAGGAAGAGGTCCGGGTCCGACTCGAGCAGCGCGCGGCCGGCGTCCGCGTCCTTAGCCGCGGTCACTTCGAACGATCCCTTGAGAGCCCAGGTGAGCTGATCGAGCAGAATCGGGTCATCTTCGACCACGAGGACGCGCCCGAGCGGGCCGCTCACCGAGCTCACGGTTCCGGCCGGGCCGCGGAAAAGGAGAGACGCACGACTGTGCCCTCTCCGGCCCGGCTGCGCACCCGGATCGCTCCGCCGTGGTGCCGGACGATCTGCGCCGCCGTGAACACCCCGAGACCCACGCCGTCCGGCTTCGTCGTCTGAAACGGGCGGAAGAGTCGGTCGGAGACGAACTGCGGCGACATCCCCTCGCCGTTGTCGATGATCTCGAGTATCGCCCGCTGCCGGTCTCCGGTGCCGCGCGGGAAGCTGCGGATGAGCACCCGGCCGGCGGGCGCGGCGGCCTCGATGGCGTTCTCGACGAGGCTCGCCAGAGCGTCCCGGAGAAAATACAGGTCCCCCCAGACGGGAGGAATCGCACCGAGCGCGAGAGAGAGCACGGGAAGGCGCGACGTTTGCCCCGGAGAGAGGCGCGCGCCTCGGCGTGTGGCTCCTCCCGCGATCTCGCGCAGGATGCCGTTCAAGTCGAGCTCCACCTTGATCAGAACCTCGGTGTCCTGCCCCGACCAGCGCCGCACGATTCCGTCAAGGCGGCCGATCGTCGAGTCCAGCAGCTCCTCGATCGACTGCCTGAAGTCCGGGTTGCCGTAATGCTCGTCCAGGTTGGACCTCAGCATCTGCAGCCGAAAACCGACGTTCCGGATGTCGTGAATGAGGACGCCGTCGAGCGCCGAGCGTAATCGCGTCTGAGAGCGGCGCGAGCCCGAGGTCACGGGCGGCGTGAGCCGGGAAAGCGAACCTGGACGGCCACGCCCGGTCGCAGCGTGGCCGGCGCGGGGTTGTGCCCGACCCGCACGATGACCTCGACTGTGCCGCTCCCGACGTCCACCGTCGGGCTGATGTATTCAACCCGCGCGGACGCGCGCACTTTCGGCGCGTTCTCCGCCACGACTTCGGCGGGATCACCGCGCTTCAACCCCGCGAGATCGCGGTCGGAGACGTAGATCCGGGCGAGCAGCGGTTCGAGCGCCGTCACCTTGAAAAGGGGCTGGTTCTGAATGTCGACGACCTTCTGGCCGACCCGGGCGAGCTTGTCCGTGACGACCCCGGCAAATGGAGCGCGGATCACGGTGTAATCGCGAAGAGTCTTCGCCTTGTCCCAGGCGGCCGAGGCGACGGCGAACCGCGCCCGCGCGGTATCGAGATCGGCCACGGAGGCGAGGTTCATCCCCGAAAGGGCCCGGGCACGCTCGAACTCGGCGCGCCGGAGCTCCATGTCCTCCTTCGCCTGCCGGACCTCGCTCTCCGCCTCCCGCTGATCGAGAGTCGCGAGCGGCTGGCCTTTGACGACGGGTGTGCCCCGATCGACCGAGATCCTCTCGATGATTCCGGTGATGCGGGAGGACACCAGCACCTCCTGGTCGACCATGAGGTGAGACGAGTAGACGGCGGCACCCGGTGAGCCGGGAGCGGAACCCGGTGCGGAAGCGGCCGCAAGGAGGGCGAGCGTGAAAAAAGCTGGGATCATCAAAGCCGGTGGTCGGGATGCTATCGCACCTGCTGCCGGAGCCCTCGCGAAGCACCGGGTCCGCGGGGGCCCCGCCCCGCCACTGCTTATCGCGTGGCGAGCGCCTCGACGGCGGACTGGAACACTTTCAGGCCGGCACCGTTGCCGAGGAGGCCTTCGGCGCAGCGGTCGGGGTGCGGCATCAGCCCGAGGACGTTGCGCTCCCGGTTGCAGATTCCGGCGATTCCCCGGTCCGCGCCATTCGGGTTGCCCGAGTCCGTGATCGCGCCGCTCTCGTCGCTGTACCGGAAGATGACTCGTCCCTCCCGCTCGAGCTCGTCCAGGGTCGACTGCGGGGCGGTGTAGTTGCCTTCCATGTGTCCGATCGGCATCCGCACGACCGACCCCTCGTCGAAAAGGCGCGTGAAGGGCGTGTCGCGGCTCTCGACGCGCATGTGCACGTCGCGGCAGACATATCGCAGCCCGCGGTTCACCCTCATCGCGCCGGGAAGAAGCCCGGCTTCGAGAAGCACCTGGAATCCGTTGCAGATCCCGAGCACCGGCCCGCCCGCCTTCGCGAAGCGCCCGACGCTCTCCATGACGGGAGAGAAACGAGCGAGCGCACCCGCCCGCAGATAGTCGCCGTAGGCGAACCCGCCCGGGATGATCACCACGTCCGCGCTCTTTAAGTCCGTCTCGGCATGCCAGACGTACTCGGTCTCGCAACCGAGGAGCTCGCGGGCGACGTGCTCGCAGTCCCGCTCGCAGTTGGACCCGGGGAAGACCACGATCGAGAACCTCATTTCGGCGATTCAGGGCGAAAGGCGAAAGGCGAAGGGCGGAAGACGCGCCGGGTCACAGGACCCTCACGTCGTAGCCTTCAATCACGGTATTCGCGAGGAGCTCTTCCGCCATGCGGCGCGCCTCCGCTTCCACCTTCGACCGGTCCTCCCCGGCCACATCCAGGAAAAACACCTTCCCGGCCCGCACGCCTTCAACGGAAACGTGCCCCAGCCTCACGAGGGCCGCTGCGATCGCCTTGCCCTGAGGGTCGAGGATGCCCTCGCGCGGATAGACCCGGACTTCGACCTTCACGCGTCGAACGGATCGTACCCGCGAATCTGGTCGGCGACGTCGAACGCGGCGGAGCATTCCGCCCGGTCGAGCGCCTGAGCCAGCACCGCCAGGACGACTCCCGGAGCGTTGTTCGTGCGGGAGAGATGCGTCGCGACGACACGCCGGAGACGGGGGCCGGCGGAGGCGCGGACCGCGTCGGCGGACTGCCGGTTGGAGAGGTGCCCCCAGCCCCCGGAGATGCGTTTCTTCAGGAACCAGGTGTACGGGCCGTCGCGGAGCATGTCCTCGTCGTGATTGAACTCGAGCAGAAGAGTGGTGGAGCCGCGGAGAAAATCCACGAACTCGGGCTCGGCGCGGCCGAGGTCTGACGCGACGACCAGCCGCGCGTCGTCCGCCTCGAACGCATAGACCACGGAGTCTTTGGCGTCGTGCGGCGTCGCGAACGCGCGAAAGCCGAGGGCGCCGATGCGTCCGTCGCGTCCCGCGTCCACCCGCACGAATGGCGAGAAGAGGTCGCCCTCCAGGCCCATGGCGAGCGCGGTGCCCGCGCTGGTGAAAACGGGGCAGCCCCATCGCGTCGAAAACGAGAGCGCACCGGAAGAATGGTCGCTGTGCTCGTGCGTCACGAAGATCCCGGCGATCGTCTCGGGCTCGATCGCGCGCGCCCGCAGGCGGCGCTCGATCTCCCGGCCCGAAAGACCCGCGTCCACGAGCACCCGCGTGGTACCGCTCTCGACGACGCAGGAATTGCCGCCCGACCCCGATGCGAGGACGCTGACGCGCATGTCTGCGGCCAGAGTAGCAGAGGCGATCGAGAATTGGATTCAGAGATACGGACGGAGGGTTCCCATCGCGAGAATCCTGACGGTTCCCCCGCGGGTGCTCGCCTCGATCCTCAGCACCGCATCGGGAGAAATCTGCCGGATCGGCAGATCGAAGCTCCATGCGCGCCGCGTCTCGCCATTCTGCGGCCGGGAGACCGCCAGCGCGCGGTTCTCGTTTAAAAACGTCACGAGCGATTCCCGCTCTGCTTCGACCCACCCGTCGATCGTCAGCCGTTCGCCGTCCCGGATCTGAGAGCCTTGCACCTCGCCGCGGGGGAAAGGCGGCAGCGAGGGCGGCCGCGCCGGAAGATGAGGCGGCCTGGCGAGCAGAAAGACATCCTGATGCCCGCAGAGGCCGGAAGGGATGAAATGGAGCGCGGCCTTCCCCTCCGAAACCCGGGCCGCGACCGCTTCGACGAACTCCGGCAGCACGTACGAGGTGCCGTAATCGGAAGGATCGAGCCTGTCGGTTTCGCTCCGACCGAGGTAAACCATCCCGGATGACCAGTCGGCGTGTTCGGGAAGGAGCGCGGCGCCGTGGGTGCTGAAAATGAGGAGGCCACCGGGATTTACGAGCTCGTAGAGGCGGTGAAGCCATTTTTCGAACGGGCCCGCCGGAAGGTGACTGAAGAAGGAGGATGCGGAGATCGCGTCGAAACGCCGGCCGGGGTCGAAATCCTCGGCGTCGCGGCCCGACGCAAAGCCGGCGACCCCGAACCGCGATTCCTGAAAGGCGACCGCGGCGGGATCTATCTCCGAAATGAAGAGCGATCCGGCGGCCGCGGCACGCGCCAGAAAGCGGGTGGAGCGGCCGAACCCGCTCGCGAAGTCGAGCAGGGTCCCCGGCTCCCGGTTTTCAAAGCGCCACCGCCGGGCCGCGAGAACCGTGTCGGCGATCTGGCGGCCTGTCATGAAATACAGGATGGCGGCGGCGTCTCGATTGCCGCGCAAGGACCCCAGGCCGAAGGAGTACATCTCGTCGGCCGGGTCGATCTCCGACACGAAACGGGGGTCGCCCTCCGTCAGCGCCGAGACGAACTCCTCGACGAACGGGGCAAATCCCATCCGCGCGCTACGAGCCGGTCGACCCGAACCCGCCCGCGGCGCGGACGGTCGCCGGCAGCTCTCCGGCCCGCTCGAAGCGCGCCTGCGCGACGGGAGAAAACACCAGTTGCGCGATCCTGTCCCCCCGTTCGATCGTCACGGGATCCGAGCCCAGGTTGGCGAGGATGACCTTGATCTCCCCCCGGTAGTCGCTGTCGATCGTCCCCGGGGCGTTCAGCGCGGCCAGGCCGTGCCTCAGCGCCAGGCCGCTCCGCATCCGGACCTGCCCTTCGAAGCCCTCCGGGATCGCCACCGCGATCCCCGTTTCTACGGCCGAACGCTCGCCCGGCGCGAGCGTGCGCGGCGAGGTGATCGCGGCGCGCAGGTCACAGCCGGCGGAACCCGGCGTCGCGTAGGCGGGCAGCGCGAGGCCCTCCCCGTGAGGGAAGACGGAAATCGGAACCAGGAGGGAGGACATGGAAGCGACGAGGGTAATGCAAGAACGGGTTATCGGGTATCGGGTATTGAACGCAGGCTCCCGGGCTCTCGCCGCTAAAGCGCTCCCGCCAGGTCCGGCACAGAAACCGGGAGCTTCCCGACATTGCCCACCACCGCGAGAGAGAGAAGGCGCCCGTCGAAAAGGCGGTGGGCCTCCTCGCCCACATCGTCGGCGGAGACGCACTCGACGCGCGAGATCCACTCCTCCGTCGGCATGATGCGGTCAAAGTAGAACTGCTCGCGTGCCTGGGACGACATCCGGGAAACCGTCGATTCCAGGGCGACGATCATGTTGCCCTTGAGGTTTTCCTTCGCCCAGGCGAGCTCGCGCGGGCGAACGCCGTCGCGCTTCAACTTCTTCAGCTCCCTCAGGGTGACCTCGAGCACCCGCGCGAGGTTCTTGGGGGCGCAGGCCGAGTAGATCGTTTCGTAGCCTCCGAGGCGGTAAGAATTGAGGGAGGACGCGACGGAATACGCGAGCCCGCGCTTTTCCCGCACCTCCTGGAAGAGGCGCGACGACATACCGCCGCCGAGCACGATGTCGAGAAGGTTGGCGGCGAACCGGCGGTCCGAGGCCTGGCCGGGGCCCTCGACGCCGAGGCACACGTGGGCCTGCTCGAGCCCGCGACGCGATTTCAATTCCAGGTGTTGATGCCCCCGCGGCCGCCCGGCCACCCGGGACCGGCGCGGAGACGAGGCGCGCGTCGGCCGGCGGCGGAACAGCTTCTCGATCGCTTCGACGCACTCCGACGCTCGCACGTGCCCGGCCACCGAGAGGATCATGTTGTCCGGGGTGTAGTGAGACCGGTAGTAGCGGTAGAGGTCCGCGAGGCCGATGTTCCTGACGGTCTCGGCCGTGCCGAGGATCGGAGCGCCGAGCGGGTGGGTCCGCCAGAAGGAGCGAACGAACATCTCGTGGACGAGGTCGTCCGGATCGTCGTTCGCTTCGCCGATCTCCTCCAGAATCACACCCCTCTCCATCTCGATGTCGATCGCCTCGAACGCGGGGGAAAGAACGATGTCCCCGAGCAGGTCGAGCGCCTCTCCGAACCGGGAGTCCAGGGTGTGCGCGTAGAAGCCCGTGTACTCCTTGGTCGTGAAGGCGTCGACGTCCCCGCCCAGGCGATCGATCGCCCGGGCGATCTGTACGCTCGACCTGCGGTCCGTCCGCTTGAAGAGGACGTGTTCTAAGAAATGCGAGACGCCCTGGCGGGCCGGGGTCTCCTGGCCGGAGCCGGCTCCGACAAAGATCCCGAGGGCGAGGGAGCGCACGTCCTGCATCTCGTCGACGAGGACCGTCGCACCGTTGTCGAGCGTGAATTTCTGGACCATGGAGAAGGCTCCCGGCAGGCGGCGCCATTCTATCGCGCCGGTCCTCCCGGCAAGCCGGCTGTCATTTTAGAATTAAGTCGTTTACTTACTGATACTTACTATCTGGACGGAGGCCCTGGCAGGGGCGTTCCTGGAGGCCGGCGGAGGCTGTTCGGGTCAAACGCCCCCCCCTCCCGGTCGGCGTCTCCCACCAAAAATCGCCACTCGTCGTAAAACTTCTTCCCTCGCCACTCCGCGAGCGCCTCCTTGTGCACCTTCGACCGCACTCCGACGATCGGGCCCGCCGTCTGCGTCGTGCCAAACGCGGAAGGCGCCGGTGTGGGTGTGGGCACGGGACGGGACCCGCCCGGCGTCGGTGCGGGGCCGGGACCTCCGAGCGGGTTTCCCCCCTGCGGGATCGCGTCCGGCGTGTTCAAAATGAGCAGATACCAGTCGGAACAATTGCACATGGGGTCTTTCCAGAGCTGCCGGATGGTGCGCGGGTTGTTCTCGAGCATCTCCTTCAGGGTGTTCGGATAGCGGCCGTACCGCCGCTGGAAAAGTCCGATGCCGCGAGCGTATTGCTTCCCGCGGAAAAGCAGCTCCTTTTCCCGCTCCCTTTTCCCGATCGTTCCCAGGGCCGGACCGACGGCGGCGATCACGATCGTCAGGATGAGGATCCCGATCACGACGGCGACCATCGTGAATCCGCTCTGACCCGAAGGATACGAGGTCCGGCGCGCCGGGGGAAAGGCGAACGGCGAAAGGCGAAAAGCGGGAATGCGGAACCCTGGAGGCCAGACCGGCCTCGGGCAACCGGCCATGCGAGGCCCCTCGTTTCGCGGCTCGCCCCGCTCTCTCACCACTCCTTGTAGAGGGTCCCGTCCAGGGCCTTCCCGGGGGACCCGCTGTGCACATCGATGACGCCCGGGGTCGCGGGTCCGGGCGACCCCGCCGCATCCGGCGCGGCGGACTCGGAGGGCGCTTCCTCGAAAGCGACGACCCAGGTCTCGGCCGATTTCGTCATCGGGTCGAGTGGGATTTTGCGGATGTAGCCATCCGTCACGAGGGTCTGGAGATCCGCCGGATAGTTCCCCTTGTCCCCGTGGTACTGGTCGATGACGCTCCGAAGTGTGAAGAGGTCCTCCTTCAAGGTCGCCTCCCGGGCCCGTTGCGGAGAGTCCCGCAGAGCCGGAACGGCGATCGCCGCGAGGATCCCGATGATCGTCATGACGACGAGGAGCTCGAGGAGGGTGAAGCCGGCCTGGTGAGGCGTGAGGGGTGAGGGGTGAGACGGAGGAAGAAATCCTTCAGCCCTCTCCCGCGCCTGACCCCTGACGCCTGACCCTTGACGTTTTTTCATCACCAGTCCTTGTAGTACGTGCCGTCGATGGCGCGCCCGTTGGAAAGCGAATACACGTCGTAGACGTTCTGACTGCCCCAGGACGTGGTTTTGGGGTCGTCCTGATACGAGCGCAGGCCCCACTCGGCTTTCTTCGTCATGGGGTCGACCGGGATCCGGCGGAGGAACTTCTGCTTCTTGGCGATCTGCCCGACGAGCTTCGCCCCGTCGACCAAAACATCCAGATCCGGCGGATACCCCTCCGTCCCGAGCTGCGGGGGAATGAGGCCCGCGTCGGACGACTGCTTGTACTTGTCGAGGGCGTCGCGCATCTGACGCAGCTGAAAGCGCAGCTCGATCTCGTCCTGGCGCTTGACGGTGTAGCGCACGACCGGGACCACCATCCCCGTCAGGATCGCGATCATCGCCGCCACCACGGCGAGCTCCACCACCGTGAACCCGGCCTCGCTCCATCGGCGCCTCACGCCCGGCGCCGTTCGCCGTCTGCCGTCCGCCGCTTCCGTGAGCGACATCACCGCACCTCCACGGTGGCCTCCGCGAAGCTCGCCGACGAAGTGCCCCGATCAAAGGTCAGCTTCGAGGACCCCGCTTTCACGCCCTGGACGACGATCTCGGCCAGCGCTCGGGTGCCTGACAGGCCGATCGGGTTCGGGAGACTCAAGATCACGCGGCCCGGCTCGATGTGGGAATCCGCCACGCCCCCCTCCGGAAGGATCGCCCGCACTCCGATCACCGAAACCATCGCCGGGTCGAAACGAACCACGACGGAGCCGTTCACCGAGGCGTCCTGCCCTGTGACCCGGAGCAGGATCGAGCTCTGCTGGCCCTTCCCGACGGCGACGGAAGCCGGCACGATGTCGAACAGGAGCCCGCTCTGCGTGGGAGAGGTCGCAACGGCGGAGGAACCGCGCTCGACGCCGGCCGCCGCCGCGCCGGACGGCAGGACCGCCGCCGCCTGACCGCCGAAAGGCGGCTTCGGTTCGTGTGGCTGCGGTGGGACCGCATCCCTCGGAGACGGCCGGAACGGGTCGCTCGGCGGCGTCGCGGGTGCGAGGTTCTGCGGGGGCGGCACGGCGGGCGCCACGCCCGGCGCCGGATTGGATCGCGCCGCTGGCTGGTCACGCCGGAAGTCGAAGGGACCGGCGCCGCCCGGGGACTCGATCCGCGGGGAGCCCTGGAAGGAGATGTTGGCGTCCGTGCCGACGTAGACGGGGACGAGGTCCTCTTCCGTCACGTCCGGAATCCGAATGATGTGCGGGGTCAGCGTAAGGACGAGGTCGGTCGTTTTCGAGGTGTGGCGCTTATTCGAGAAGAGCCGTCCCAGGATCGGGATGTCCCCCAGAAAGGGAACGGTGGTGTTGCCGCCCGTCTTGTCGGTCCGGAAAAGCCCGGCTAAGAAGTTCGTCTCGCCGTCGCGAAGCCGGATGTTCGACGAGATCGTGCGCGTCCCGATGGTCGGCTGGGATTGCCCCGCCGAGAAGGTCACCGTGTCCCCGAGCTGCGAGACCTCGAGCACCAGCTTCAACGTCACTTCCTTGTTGTGGTGGACGCGGGGCTCGACCTCGATCTTGATCCCGACGTCCTGATACTGGAACGACGTGATGGGCACGATGCTTCCGCCGACCGTGTTGGCGGTGTTGAAGGTCGTCGTCGGAATCGGCACCTTGTCTCCGATCACGAGCTGGGCCTTCTGCCCCTCCGAGATCCGCAGCTGCGGCTTGGCGAGCAGCTCCGAGTCCGTGTTGTTCTTGACGAAGTTGTAGGTCGCAGAGGGGATGTTGAATCCGAACGAACGGATCGAGAGCTGCTTCAGCTGGTCCCAGGTGAACGCGCCCGCGGTGGTCGAGCCGGCGGCGAGGGTGCTGCCGAGGTCGGTCGTGCCCCCGGGCGAGGGCGCGGACGCGCCGATCGTGTACCCCGAGAGCAGAAGACCGATCTCCGTCAGGCGGGTGGTGTTGATCTGAAGCAGCTCGACGTCGATGACGACTTCCGCGAGCTGCTTGTCGTTCGTTTCGATGATCTTTTCCGCGATCGCGACCTTGTCCGCCGTGTCGCGCAGCGTGATCGAGTTCTCGGCCTTGTTGATCGAGATGCGGGTCGTCTGCAAAAGCTGCCGCAGCGCGTTGGAGACGTCGGTGACGTCGCCGTTTGAGAGAAAAAACGTCCGGATGACGAGGTCCTCGTAGGTTTTCCGGTTCTGCGGGGTGTCCGCGGCGATCAACATCGTCTTCTCGTCGATGACCTTGTAGAAGTGGTTCTCCTGGCGCATGAGGGTCTCGAGCGCGTTCTGAAAGCTGATGTTGGTCAGCACGATCGCGACGTTCTCGTCTTTGAGCTGGGGATCGAAAATCACGTTGATCCCGGCGGCGAGCGCGAGGGACTGGTAGATCTGCTTGATCGATTTGGGCTGAGGGAAGTTCAGGTTGATGGCCCGCTCGCTGGTGGGCTCGAGCAGCGGCGTCCGCGCCCGCGCCCCTCGGGTTCTCCGCTTGGCGCCCTGCATCCGCGTCTCGCCATCTCGCTCGGCCGCCGCGCGCGTCGCCTCGTCCCGCGCTTTGGCGAGCTCGAGCTCGGCGTAGTGGTTCGTGGGGTCGAGCGCGATGGTCTGCTGCAGCTCCACGACGGCGAGGTCCGCGTGACCGGAGCTGCGGTAGATCTTGCCACGCTCGAAGTGCGCCTGGGACGCTTTTCGCCTCGCGTTCAAGAGCGAGATCTTGTAGCGGCTGTTGGTCGGCTCGGCCTCGAGCGCCTGGGCGTACTTCATGACCGCGACGTCCCAGTGCGAGGCGTTCTCCTCTTCTTTCGCTTCGCGAAACGCTCGCGAGCTGGCGCACGCGGTCCCGAGAGAGATGAGAACGAGGACTCCGAGTCTCTTTGCGAACTTCATCGGGCCACCTTTCGAGAATTCCAGATGCCGGTCCGGGTCATGGCGTGATCCCAATCCGGCGGGTCTGCTGCGGCGCGAAGCCGACGAAGCCGACGTCCACCGACTCGTAACCGACGCGCCGCACGATGAAACGGTCGAAAACGACTTCGCCTGCCCGAGCATTGACGATCTGGTCTCCGGACACGAGAACGGCAAGGGGTCGATCCTTCGGGCCGAACGTCCCGATGAACTTGAACGAGATCTCCGGGGGCGCCGGTGTCGGCGTCGGCGGAGGCGGGGGGAGGGGTCCCACGAACGCCGCGCTTCCCGGCGCGGGGGGCGGCGGAGGGGCGGGCGTCGGCGGAGGCGGAGGGATCGGCGTCGGCGCCCGGAGGTCGAACAGATTGCGCGAGCTCTGCGCGTCGCGCCGGGCGCGCTGGGGGTCGAGGTCCTTCGACGTGATGATCGGCACATCGTCCGCCGTCGCGGTTTTTGTGTCCCGGGATCGCGCGCGCGCCGTTGGCCGCTCTTCGTCCGGCGATGCCGGGGCCGGTTTTCCCGTGGCGCGGGCCACCGGGGTGGGGGTGTCCGGCGCGGACGGCGCGGAGCGCCAGCGCACGACGCCGACGAGAAAAGCGGCGGCGAGAGCCAGCCAGACGAGCTGCTTGCGGCTGCCCAGAGAGAAGGTCATGGGCGCCGCCTCGCCGCGCTCGGTATCGGCCGCGCGGGCGAGGCGCCCGACGCGGTGTCCTCACTTGAGAAATAAGTGGCGAGGGCCATGCGGACCAGGACGCCTCCCGGCAGTTCCGCGTCGCGTGACAGCACGACCTCCCGGACGACGATCCAGCGGCGATCCGTCTCGATCGCGCTCAAGAGCTGCTTGAAACGCGCGTAATCATTGCGGAAGGAGAAGGTGACCAGCATTTGAGACAGCGGCAGGTCGGCCATCGCCTGCGTGATGTACGACATCTCCGCCGGCAGGATGCCCGAACGCTGGAGCAGGAGATGAATTTCGGCCACGACGGGCGCGAGCGTGTCGCGGCTCGGCCCGATGCGCTTGCCGTAAAAGTCCTCGATGGCCGACGAGACGGAAGAAAGCCGGTCCCGCTGGGCGGCAAGCCTTTTTGCCTCCCGTTCCCGGGCGTCCACGTCGCGGGTCAGCTCCGTGCGCCGCGCTTCCATGGCGTCCTTGCGGTCCTGCGCCGTCGCGCGATACCAGAGGTAAAACCCGAGGTTCCCCGCCAGAGACAGGATCGCCACGATCAGGATCTGCGCTCGTCGGCTTGAGAACGTCACGGGGTCTGACCCGCCGATCCGTACTTTAAGTACAGCTGAAACCCGTAGCCCTCGGGCGCCCCGGCGCCGCCGGCGCCCGGCGGGGCCTCGCTGCGCAGCTCGACGGCGGCAAATTCGGGATCCTTCGAGAGCGCGGCCAGAGTGCGGACGACCGCGTCCGGGGTCTTGCCGACGAGCGAGCAGTCGAGCGTCGTTTCGCCCGTCTCGGAAAAGCGGGGCGTCAACCTCGTCAACCGCACGTCGGAAGGCAGGACCCGCTCGAGGCGCGCCAGAAGCGCGCTCCAGGAGAAGCGGCGCTCCGAGACCAGCTTCAGGAGCCCGCGGCTCTCGCGCGCCAGGTTCGAAACCTTGTAGTTGTTCAAGGCGGCGCGGGAGGCCTGAGCGTCCCGATCGGCGCGGTCGCGGCGCGCTTCGAGCGATTCGATCTGGCGCGCCGTGCCTTCGCTCGAGCGGTGGAAGTCGGCGTACTGCCGGACGTTCGCGACGAGAAGAACCGCGGCAAGCCCGAACGCGAGCGCGGCGGAGAGAAGAAACGGGCGCTCGTCCCGGAAGGGTCGCCGCGCAAAGTCGAGAGTGCGCGCCATCAGCTCCTCCCGTACACGGCGGCGAACGCCGGGAGAAGCTCCGGCCGCGCGGCGATTCTGTCGTCGAAGGTCGAGTCGGCGCCCAGGAGCCCTCCCCGGAGAAACTGCACCGGCACGGGGAGGGACTCGGCGCGGAGCGGCTCGCCCCCGCGGCCGTCGTGCACGTAAACGGCGGAGAGTCCCTTGCCCTTGAGCTTTTCGGCGTAGTACGAGAGAGAGAGCCGCACCTCCTGCTCGTGCTCGCCATCCTCTTCGTCCGCGGGCCGTTGCCGGAAAAAGATCGGCGCGCCGTCGCTCGAGACCAGAAACACGAAAGAATCCGCCGTCCGGTGGAGCAGGGCGTAGTCGCCCGCCGCGCGGGACGAAAGAAACGGAGACAGCCCCTCGAACAGCGCGAGCGAGGAAGGCGCCAGCGCCCCGACCCGAACTCCCGCCGCCTCGAACGCCTGCTCGATCGACCGCAGAGTCTCGGCGGGGGCGGCCGCCACGAGAAGGCGCCTCTGCGCGCCGACCGGCGTCATCTCGCGAAAGACGACGTGGAGGTCCGACGTCACGCCCGGGAGCAGCTTGCGGATCTTCCAGAGGACCATCTCGCGCGCCGCCGCGGGAGCTTCCGGCACTGTGTCGACCTCGATGGCGAGCATGCGCGCCCATGAGTCCGGAAAGAGCACGGAGGCCCGGGTGAGCCGGTCGGAAAGCCGCCGGCCGGCGTCCACGGCCTGCGCGATCGCCTCGCGGGAAAAAAGCGGGGTGCCCGCGGCCGAGGCGCCGAGGGTGTTGGGGGGGTACGGGAAGTGCCGGGACTGCGCGAATCCGCGGGGCGAGTCCCTCCGGACGCTGGCATAGGTCACCCCGTCCGCCAGAAGGCAGAAAACGTGCGGCGGCACGACGGGGCGGACGAAGGGGATTCGCATCAGTCGACGAACGTGACCTTGTTGATTTCCTTCAGAGTCGTCCAGCCTTCGAGCACTTTCGCGAGCGCCGCGTCCCGCAGGAACGCCATGCCCTCGTCCTTGGCCGCCTTCTTGATCTCCGCCGCCGGCCGGCGCTCCAGAATGAGCCCTCGGATCCGGTCGGACAGGTCGAGCAGCTCCGCGATCGCCATCCGTCCGTGGAACCCGGTGCCGTCGCATTCGAGACAGCCGCGGCCTTCATAAAAGGTGTGCCCGGCCGCCACCGCCGGATCGATTCCCGCCTCACGGAGTTCTTCCGCCGTGACCGTGGCGACTTCCCGGCAGTGCACGCAGATTTTCCGGACCAGCCGCTGCGCGAGGATGCAGTTCAAGGCCGAGACGAAGTTGTAGAGGTCGACCTTCATGTTGAGAAACCGGCCGAGTACATCCACGACGTTGTTGGCGTGCACGGTCGTGAAAACGAGGTGCCCCGTCAGGGCTGACTGCACCGCGATCTGCGCCGTCTCCTCGTCGCGGATCTCTCCGACCATAATCTTGTCGGGGTCGTGCCGGAGGATCGACCGGAGTCCGCGCGCGAACGTGAGCCCCTTCTTTTCGTTGACGGGAATCTGGGTGATTCCGCGGAGCTGGTATTCGACGGGGTCCTCGATGGTCACGATTTTGTCTTCGACCGTCTGGATCTCGGAAAGACAGGCATAGAGCGTCGTCGTCTTTCCGGAGCCAGTCGGCCCGGTGACGAGCACCATTCCGTACGGCTCCCGGATGAACTTGCGCAGCTTCTTCTTCGTTTCGGCGTCGAACCCGAGCACCTCGAGGTTCAGGCTCTTGAACTCCGCGTTCGCGGATTCCTTGTCCAGGATCCGGATGACGGCGTCCTCGCCATGGACGGTGGGCATGATGGAGACGCGGAAGTCGATCGTGCGGCCGCGCACCCGCAGCTTGAAGCGGCCGTCCTGCGGGATGCGCTTCTCCGCGATATCGAGCTCCGACATGACCTTGATGCGCGAAATGATCGTGCCGTGATGGCGCTTGTCGATCGGATCCATGGCCTGATACAGGACGCCGTCGATCCGGTACTTGATGAGAACGACGTTTTCCTGCGTCTCGATGTGAATGTCGGAGGCCCGCCGCTGTATCGCGTTGAAGAGAATCGAGTCGACGAGCTTGATGATCGGGGAGGCGTCCTGGGTGATCCGGTCGATCGTGAGCGTCTCTTCGCCGTCCTCGTCCTCCGAGACGAGCTGCATCCGGAAGTCTTCGGTCGCCTCGTCCAGCACCCGCTGGGACGATTCGCTCTTCTGGAGGATGTCGTGGATCGCGGAGCGGCTCCCGACCTTGAGGCGAACCGGCACGCCGATCAAGAGCTCGAGCTCGTCCAGGCGCACGACGTCGGTCGGGTCCGCGCAGATGATCGTCATCGTCTTCTCGGTCCGCGACTCGGGAACGAACTCGTAGCGCAGCATCCACTCGACGGGGATCGACCGGAAGAGATCCGGATCGACACGGAAGAGCGCGAGGTTCACATAGGGGAGGCCGAGGCGCTCAGCGAGCGCCGCCGCGTCGGTCTCCGGCGCCGCCACCGCCGTTCCGTTCGAATATTGCTTGGCCATGCTCACCCCTTGATCTGCGACATGATCCGGAAAATCGGCAGGTACACCGACAGCAGGATCGTCATGATGACGAGCCCCATCCCCACCAGGATCGCCGGCTCGACGAAGGAGATGACCCTCGCGAGCAGCATGTCGATCTCCTCGTCGTAGAAGTCCGACACCGACGTCAACATTTCCTCCAGCGCCCCCGATTCCTCGCCCACCTTGATCATCTCGAGGGTCAGGTTGGTGAAGATGCCGGTCAGCTCCAGGCTCCGCCAGAGCTCGCCTCCCTCCCGGACCCGCCCGACCACGTCGTGGACCCGCCTCGAGACGAAACGATTTCCGATAGCGTCCGACGAGTTCTCGAGCGCCGGAACGAGAGGCGTCCCGCCGCCGAGCAAGGTGGCGAGGCTTCGGGTGAACTGGCTGATCGCGAACCGCCGCATGATCCCGCCGACCACCGGGACCCGGAGCAGAAGCGCATCGCGCGTCTGGCGGCCCGAAGCGGACTTGAGCCACCGGAAGATGAAGAAGCCCCCGACGATCAGGCCCCCGGCGATGAAGAGAACGTTGCGCCGGAGAAACGTCGCGATCCCGATCACGACCTGTGTCAGCAGGGGCAGCTCGGCCCCGAAGTCCGCGAAAAACTCGGAAAACCTCGGGATCACGAACGTCATCAGGATTCCGATCAACACGACCGAGAGGACGATCAGGATCGCGGGATAGACCAGTGTCGAAACCACTTTGCGCGCCAGTCCCATCACCGTCTTCTGGTACTGCAGGTAGCGGCGCAGGACGGTCTCGATCTCGCCGCTCTTCTCCCCCGCCTTCAGAGACGTCCAGTAGAGCCTCGGGAACGTGTCCCCCTGGGCGGCGAACGCGTCCGACAGGGAGGCGCCGGAGTTCACCCGGTCGCGCACGTCGGTCAAGACGCGCCGCAGGGTCGGATTTTCCTGGCGCTCCAGGAGGATTCCAAAGGAGTGCACGACCGGGAGTCCGGCCTTCAGGAGGGCGATCATCTCCTGGTTGAAGAGGAGAAAGTCGCGCATCTTCACCCGACCGCGGGACTTTCGCGCGGTGCGGCTCGCGAGCGACAGCCCTCCCTGCCGCGTGACTTCGAACACGTGGCCGCCCCGCCGCTCGATCTCCGAGCGGGCCGCTCCCGCGTCCGCGGCGAGCACGGCTTCGTCCCCGACGCTCCCGTCGGGCCAGCCGGCCTTGATGGAAAATTGCGGCATCAGCGCTTTTCCCGGGCCCGCGGGGGCGTCATCGCTTCTCCACGGTTTTGCCGCCCGTCGAGCCCGGATGGGCCGCTTCCTGCACGAGCAGGATCAGGATCAGCGCGTTTTTCGAGGCCTCGTCGCGCGAGGCGCCGAGCACGAGCGTCTGATTCAAGGAGACGGGCACCGAGGCTCTGTACAGGGGCACCGGCACCGTGCGTCCCTGGTCGTTCTTCTTCAGCCTCGACAGAGAGATCGGCGACAGCAGCAGCTCGTCGGCGGTGCCCACGGGCCCGATCGAGAACGTCAGGACGTATTCATCCCCCAGCCGGTAGGACACCGGCCGTCCCTCGATCCCGCGGATGACCGCCGAGTCGATCAGGGCGTAGTCGTTGAACTGAAACATCGACTTCAGCTTGGCCCCGAGCCCGCCGATCTCCGCCGCCATCGATCCGGCGGGAACGTCGGCTCTAGCGCGGACGAGCTTCACGGCGAAATTGAATCCGCGGGGCGGAGAGTCGAATTGCGCCAGCACTTTCGCGACCGTCTTCAGGTTCGACTCGCGGTCCGTGATCGTCATCGCATTCAACCGGGACGTCAGGGTGATCGAGGCCGCCTCGGAAAGGTGCGGACGAATGAGGAGCGCGGCTTCCTCGATGCGCTTGTATTTCAGGACGAAAACGCGGACGGAGGCCTCTTCCGCCGCAAGGAGCGGAAGCGCGACGAGCGCGAAGGCCACGAGGGCCGCGATGGAGGCAGTCTTTTTTTTCACGCAAAAAAACCCGGATTCCGCCCGGTGCGGAAGATCGGGGCCCGTGGAACGGGAGGAGGCGTTACGGCTTCCGGTAAAATCCCCGGAAAGACCCCGCCCCCGCCCGTCCCGTTTCCGTCAAATCAAATGTCGAGCGACCGATCCACGATCCAGACCACGCGCGGCTGACCGCCGCCCGGGTTCCAGTCGTAAATGGTCGCGTCGGCAGGAGCCTTCTGTCCACCGGGCGCGCTCGCCTCCGCGAAGGGGGAGAAAGGCCGGGCGGTCATCGCCGGAGTCTCGGCTGCGGATTCCGAGGCCGGGACCGCGTCGCGAGTCTTCGCAGCGGCCGGGACGGAACTTCGCGTCGGTCCCGCCGCGCCGGACGGCTGATCCGCTCCGCGAGCCAGGGCCAGCCGGGCGGGAGAGGGACTCGAGAGCGTCAGCGCGATCAGCACTGCGGCCGCGGCGGCGGCGGCCGTCGCCCCGGCCCGATTTCCGCGCGAGGGCGCGCGCCGGACGCGCCGTTCCGCAGTTTTGATGGCGATCCCGGCGCGAACCCCCTGGAGGATGCGCGCCGCCTCCGCGTCAGAGACCCCCTCCGGCGGAGCCGCCGCAAAGAGCAGCGAAGGATCCCGTTCCGAAGCCTCCCGCCGGCAGGCGGCGCACTCGGAGAGGTGCGCGCGAACCGCGGAGCGCTCGTCCCGGGCGAGCGATTCGCCGACGTACGACCCGAATCGTGCCCGCGTCTCTTCGCAGCCGACCGTCATCTCTTCTCCGTCGCGCGGCGCGCGCGAAGGAACCCGGGGCAGATTTTCTCGATCTCCCTGCGGAGGATGCGCCGGGCGTTGAAGAGGTGATTGCGAACGGTGGACTCCCCGCACCCCAGGATCTTCGCGATTTCGTCCGTGTCCTTGTCTTCCATCTCCCGGAGGACGAACGCCGCCTTCTGCTTTCCGGTCAGCCGCTCGCTCGCCTCGCGGAAGAGTCGAATCATCTCGTCATCCTCGGCGGCGCGCGAGGTCTCGGCCCCTGTGGCTTCTTCCCTCTGGCGCACCAGGTGGAGCGTCGCGCCATGCGCCTTCTGCCGGCTGCGGGAGCTTCGGAGAAAGTCGATCGAGAGGTTGGTCGTGATGCGGTAGATCCACGTATTGAAGGAGTAGGTCGCGTCGTAACGGTCGAGTTGCTCCCAGACGCGGAGAAACACCATCTGCGCCACGTCTCTCGCGTCTTCGGGATCCGAAACGATCCGCCGTGCCACGGACACGACGGCGGGGGTCTTCCGGACGACGAGGGCCTCGAACGACACCATGTCCCCGGACCGCGCGGCCAGGGCGAGTTCCCGGTCGGACAGCTCCGCGGATTCCTCCCGGTGCCGTACTTTGCTGTAGACGAGCTCCATCGGCGGTTTATACGGATCGGCGCCGTCGGCCGTTGGGGGTTTTTCCCAGGACATAACTCGTTGGAGTGTAAGGGAAAAATGCGAAAGGCGAAAGGTGAGGGGCGAACGGCCGCCCCAGGCGCCCTCAGAGGAGGCAGACCCCGGGAAAGGGCCTCGGATCCGACGACGCTGTGTTGAACGCTTTCTTCGCCCGGCGCCCGGCGCCCTGCGCCTCGCGCCCTTCGCCCTTCGCCCGGCGCCCGGCGCCCCACGCCGTGCGCTAATCTCTCGATCCTTGCTCGTCTATCGCGTCCTTTCGGTGCTCGCTCTCATTTTCTACGCCCCCTGGGCCCTGGCGAGATCCATTCTGGGGATCCGGAAGATCGGCGACCTCCGGGGAAGGCTCGGCTTCAGGAAAGCGCCCGATTTAAACGGCGGAGTCTGGGTCCATGCGGTCTCGGTGGGGGAGGTCGGCGTTGCCCGGAACCTGCTGGCCGAGCTCGCCCGCAGAGTCCCCGAGCGCCGCCTGGGACTCTCCGTCACGACCGCCGCGGGCGCGGAAATGGCCCGCCGGGTGCTTCCGTCCTACGTCCCGGCTTTCGCCTTTCCGCTCGATCTCGCGGGGCCCGTCGAGCGCGCTTTAGGAGCGGTCCGGCCGGGGCTCATCCTGCTCACCGAGACCGAAATCTGGCCGCTCTTCCTGCAGCGCGCGGCGCGCCGGCAGATCCCCGTGGCGCTCGTCAACGGCCGGCTTTCGGAGCGGTCGTTTTCCCGCTACCGTCTGGCCGGGGCCTCCTTCGCCCGCGTCCTCTCGGGTGTCGCCCTCTTTGCGATGCAGACCCGGGAAGACGCGGCCCGGATCGAACGGCTGGGCGCCCCCGCGGGGAGGGTTTTCGTCACGGGCAACGTCAAATACGACCTTCCGCCCGCGCCGCCCTTCGCGGACGCCCCCCGACTGGCCTCCACCGCGCGGGGACGGCCGGTTTTCGTAGCGGCGTCGACCGGGCAGGGCGAAGACGAGATCGTTCTGGCCGCGTGGGCCGGACTCGCGCCGGAGCGGCGCCCGCTGCTCGTCTTAGCGCCGCGTCGGCCCGAGCGGTTCGACGCGGTGGCCGCTCTCATCTCGGCGGCCGGCCATGCCCTTCTCCGCCGCTCTGTTCCCACGGCGGGAGTCCCTCCGGAGGGCGCCGTCTACCTTCTCGACTCGATAGGCGAGCTCTCCTCGCTCTACGGCGAGGCGCGTCTCGCTTTCGTCGGCGGCAGTCTCGTTCCAGCCGGCGGGCACAATCCCATCGAAGCCTGGTCCGCGGGCGTGCCCGTCCTGGTCGGCCCGCACGCGTCGAATTTTCAAGACATCGTCCGCGACGGGCGCGAGATCGGAATCCTGGAGGTCGTCGCCGACGGTGCGGAGCTCGAGCGCTCCCTTGCGGCGGCCCTGAGGGATCCCGCGGCGCTGGCGAGGCGAGGGGAGGCGGCCCGGCGCGCCGTCGTCGAAAGCCGCGGGGCCGTGACGCGCACGGCGGATCTCGTCCTCCCGCTCCTGTCCGAAGCTCCGCGACGGGCGATCTCCCCGTGAGGCCCCTTTCGGCGCTCTACGACCGAATCCTCGAAGCGCGCGCGGAGCGGTACGCCACGGGCCGCTCGCGGTCCGAGCAGCTGTCCCGGCCCGTGATCTCGGTCGGCAACGTGACCGTGGGAGGCACGGGGAAAACCCCCTTTGTGCTGCATCTTGCGGAACGATTCCTTTCGGAGAGCCGCCGTCCGGCGATTCTCTCCAGGGGATATGGCCGCCGGTCCCGGGAGGTCGTCGTCGTCTCGAAAGGGGACGGCCCTCTCGTCGGACCGGACGAAGGTGGAGACGAGCCGGTCCTGCTCGCGGGCCGTCTTCCCGGGGCGATCGTCGTGGTGGCGCCGCGCCGCGCGGATGCCGCGAGGGCGGCGGAGGCGTTCGCGCCCGACGTCTTCCTCTTAGACGACGGGTTCCAGCACCTCTCGGTCCGCCGGGATCTCGACCTGCTCCTCCTCGACGCCGTCGACCCGTTCGGCGGCGGCAGGTATCCCCCCTTCGGGCGGTTGCGCGAGCCGTTGTCGGCTCTTCGGCGCGCCGGTGGATTCGTGTTCACCCGAAGCTCGATCGGCCATCCGACGCCGGCGGACCTGTCGACGGTCGCCCGGGCAAACCCGGCGGCGCGGGTGTTCACCGCGAGGATCTCTCCGGAAGGCCTGACCGGGCCCTCGGGAGCGGCCGCCGCGAAGCCGGAACGCTCCGTCGCGGTCTGCGGCATCGCGACGCCCGCGTCGTTTCTCGAGAGCCTCGCGGCGGTCGGAATCGAACCCTCCGAATCGCTGGTTTTCGAAGACCACCAGCGCTACCGGGAGCGGGACGTCCAGAGGATCGCGGCCGCGGCGCGACGCACGGAGAGCGCGGCGGTCGTGACGACGGAGAAAGACGCCGTGAAGCTTGCCGGGCGGCTCCCTCTTCCGGTCCTGGCAATCCGGCTGAGAGTCGAAGTTCCCGAGAAAGGCTTCTACCCCTGGATCGAGGAGCGGCTGTTCGGCGTGGCGGCGGAGACGGCGCGCCCCGAGGGCCGGCCTTGACGCAGACGCCTGCGGAGGCGGCTCCCGGCGGGCCGACCCGGGAAAGCGCGTCTCCGGCCTCGAGGCGCCGCCGCGGCCGGTCGGCGGCGCGCGACCGGCTGGAGTACGCCCTCTTCACGGCGGCCGCGGGGTGGCTCGCCCGCCGCGGCCCGGAGACCGCCTCCCGCGTGGGAGCCCGGCTGGCCCGTCTTTACGTCTCCCTCGCGCCCTCGAGGCGGCGCATCCTCGAGGCGAACCTCGCCTCCGCGTTCCCCGACCTGGCGCCCGCGCAGATCCGGGCGCTCGCGCGCCGAAGCGTCGAGAACTTCGGGTCGGTTTTTCTCGAGTTCCTGGACTCCTCGAGGTATTCCCGCGAGCAGATCGAGGATCGCGTCGTGGTCGTCGGCCGCGAGCACCTGGATGCGGCGCGGGCTCGTGGCAAGGGCGTTTTCGTTCTCTCGGCGCACTTCGGAAGCTGGGAGCTCGGCGCCGTCCGCGCGGGCCTCCTCGGGGAGCCGATCGCCTCGGTCGCGCGCCCGCTCGACAACGCTCTCCTGGAGGCCGAGGTCGCCGGCCGCCGGACACGATTCGGCAATTCGCTCATCCGCAAGAACGAGGCCGCGCGGGAGATTCTGCGGGCGCTGCGCGAGCGTCGCACGGTCGCCATCATGATCGATCAGAACGTGCTCCCGGGCGAGGGGGTCTTCGTCCCGTTCTTCGGCCGGCTCGCCGCGACGTCTCCGTCGCTCGCGCTTCTGCAGATGAAGACAGACGCCGCGATCGTGCCCGCGTTTGCCTGGCCGCTCGGTTCGGGACGGTACCGGCTGGAATTCGAGGCGCCGGTCCTCGCCGCCGAATTCGAGGGAGGGCAGACGCGGGAGGAGCGCGTCCGACTCGCCACCGCGAGATACATGGCGATCACGGAAGCCGCCGTGAGGCGCGCGCCGGAAGCGTGGCTGTGGATCCACAACCGCTGGCGGACCCGGCCCCCCGACGAATCATGAGACGGCCGTCGTCTGCCGGCCGTGCGACCTCGCCCTTCGTCGTCCGCGCGTCATCGAGCCGTCTCGAGAATTCAAAATGAGAACGGAAGACCCGTGTCTCTTCTGATCGTCGCGCCCAACTGGCTCGGCGACGCGGTCATGGCGATTCCGTTCGTGCGCGCGCTTCAGTCCGCGCGCCCCGGCGCGGCGATCACCGTGCTGGCCCGACGGGCCCCCGGCTCGATCCTCGGCGCCCTTGCCGGTGTGGACGTGGTCGAGCGCCGTTCGAGCGTCCTCGCGGACGCGGCCGCCCTGAGGCGCCGCCGCCTGACGCAGGCGTGGCTCCTTCCAAATTCCTTCCGCTCCGCGCTCGCCCCTTTCCTGGCGGCGGTCCCGGAACGGATCGGCTTCGCGACGGACGGGCGCCGCCTCCTGCTCACCCGCGCCCTGCCGCCTCCCCGTGGGACCGCGCACCAGCTGCGGGATTACGACTGTCTCCTCGAGGCGGACGGGATCGCTCCTGACCTCGAGCCACCCGCGCTGGTACCGCCGGACACCGCCGTCGCGCTCGCAAACGCCGCGCTATCGGAGGCCGGCCTTTCCGGCGAGGGCGCCGTTCTTCTGGCGCCCGGCGCGGCATTTTCATGGACCAAGCGATGGCCGCCCGCACTCTGGGGCCGCCTCGCGGCGCTTCTACGCGATTCGGAAGTTCCGGCGGCGATCGTCATCGGGCCGGGGGAAGAAGCGATGGCCGCGGAGGCGGTGCTTTCCGCCGGATTCCCCGTCCCCGTCCTCGGCGCGGACCTCGACCCGCTCGCGCTGGCATCGCTCCTCGCACGCGCCCGGGTCGTGGTCGCGAACGACTCGGGACCGATGCACCTCGCCGCCGCGGTCGGGACCCCCGTCGTCGCGCTGTTCGGTCCCACCGACCCGGGCCGCACGGGCCCTTCGGGCTCCCCCGCGCGCGTGCTCGACCGCTACGTCTTCTGCTCGCCCTGCTTCCTGAAGGAGTGCCCGTACGCGCACGAGTGCCTGCGCCTGATCACGCCCGAGACGGTTCTGCGCGCCGTCGAAGACGTTCGCGCGGCTCCTTCAGTTTCGAGGGTGTCGGGAAACTGAGAACGATGAGAACGAAGAGCTACTTCAGCTCCATGTTCCAGTACGCGACGTCGAGGAAGTTTCGCCACGCCGGGTGGAACTTGCTGGCGCCGAAACGTCCGACCGGGTGCCAGCGGGGTTTCCGGGGCGGCGCAATGAGCCGGATGCCCGCTTCGTGCGGCGTCCGGTTGCCTTTTCGGACGTTGCAGGCCAGGCACGCGCACACGACGTTCTCCCAGCTCGACATCCCGCCCCGCGAGAGCGGGACCACGTGATCGAGCGACAACTCCGCCGAGGGAAACTTGTGCCCGCAATACTGGCAGCGGCTTCCGTCGCGAAGATAGATGTTGTGGCGGGAGAACTTGACGTCCTGCCGCGGCAGCCGGTCGAACTCCTTGAGCGCCACGACCCGCGGGACCCGGATCTTGGAGGAGGGAGTCATCACGACTTCGTCGTGCGGCTGCACGGGGATGTCGCACCAGTTGTGGAAGTCCCAGGTGCTGTAGTCCGGCAGGACCGCGCGGACGTGGCCCTTGTAAAAGAGGGAGAACGCTTTCCGGACGGTCGTGACCTGGACCGCCTGGAAAACGCGATTCAAGACCAGCACCTGTGAGTCGAGCATGGGCCTCCCGGAACCGCGGTAATTATAATCCGAGCGAATTGAAGACTTTGCGAATCGACGGGCCCTGGCGGTGACCGCGCGCGTGTCCCGCGAGCGGCTGGCGGGCGTGCTCGAGCGGTTCTCCGGGCGGCGCCTCGCCGTCGCCGGGGACTACGTTCTCGATCGCTTCGTCTACGGGAACCCGAAGCGCATCAGTCGCGAGGCGCCCGTGCTCATCCTGAGCTTCTCAAAAGAGGAGAGCCTGCCCGGGGGCGCCGGGAACACGGCCGCCAACGTGCGGGCGCTCGGAGCCGTGCCGGTGCCGATCGGAGTGTTGGGCGACGACGAAGAAGGCCGCACGCTGCGGCGGATTCTGGAGGACCGCGGAATCGAAACGGACGGCCTCCTGGAAGCGGGCGGGTACGCGACTCCCACGAAAACGAGAATCTTAGGCGGCGCCCCGCACGCAATCAAGCAGCAGATCGTCCGTTATGACCGCGAGGGATTTCTCACGCCGGGCTCGCCCGCCCCCGTCGCTCTCCTCGCCCGCATGGCGGCGCTCGCCGCGCGCGCCGACGCGGCGGTCCTTTCGGATTACGGATATGGCGCCATCTCTCCGGCGGCGGTGGCGGCGCTCCGCCCTGCCCTCCCGCCCGGGGCGCCCATCCTGGTCGACTCCCGCCATGCCCTCTCGCAATACGCGGACGTGGACGCGGTCACTCCCAACGAAGAGGAGGTCGAGGAGTGCGTTGGCTTCGAGCTCGGCGATTCGACGGAAGCTCTGCAGCGCGCGGGGGCCGCGATGCGCCGGACCATCGCGTGCCGCACGATCCTGGTGACGCGCGGTTCGCGCGGCATGGCGCTCTTCACCGGCGATGATCCTCCGTCGATCATCCCCGTTCACGGAACAGATCAGGTGGCGGACGTGACGGGGGCCGGCGATACCGTCCTCGCGACGTTCTCGCTCGCGCTCGCATCCGGGGCCACGCCTCTCGAGGCTGCCGTGCTGGCGAATTTCGCCGGCGGAGTCGTCGTCATGAAAATGGGAACGGCGACCGTCACACGCGAAGAGATCTCGCGGGCGATCGCGAGCGATCGGGAGATCCTCGCTTGACTCCAGGGCCGCGCGCCGGAATCGGGGACCAGGGACCAGGATTCGACGCCGCGCCGCGGTCCGGCCAGGCAAGCGCTTCGATTCTGTCCCGAGAGGAGCTCCTGCGGCAGATGGCGGCGCATCGTGAAGCGGGCCGCCGGATCGTCTTCGCAAACGGAGCCTTCGATCTCCTTCACGCCGGACACGTGCGCTATCTACGGGCCGCACGGGCGGAGGGCGACGTTCTCGTCGTCGCGATCAATTCGGATGCTTCCGTCCGGAGGGCCAAAGGGCCGGGGCGCCCGATCGTCCCCGAGGAAGAGCGAGCGGAGATCGTCGCCGCTCTCGCCTGCGTGAATGCGGTCGTTCTCTTCGAGGAAGATTCTCCAGCCGGACTGATCGCGGAGCTGCGACCCGAGGTCCACGCGAAGGGGACGGATTACTCGCCGGAATCGGTGCCCGAGCGGCAGATCGTGGCGGGATACGGCGGCCGGACGGTCGTCGTCGGAGATCCCAAGGACCACGCCACGACAGATCTCCTCGATCGGATCCGCGCGACCGCGAAGTCTTGACGACCCCTTCCGGTTCCCCGTTCGCCGCTTCTGATTCCCGACTTCGAAAGCCAGGCCGGCTCCTCATCGTTCGCCTCTCCGCCCTCGGCGACATCGTCCACGCGTTGCCCCTGGCCGAGAACGCGCACCGCGCCGGAGTGGCGGTCGGCTGGGTCGTCGAACGCGCCTACGCCGGCCTCCTCGAACCGCATCCGGCCATTGCGGCCGTTTTCCCAACCGACACGAAGCGGTGGCGTCGGACGCCCCTGTCGCTCCAGAGCCGCACGGAAATCCGCCGGCTGCGCGCCGCCCTGAGGGACTTCCGGGCGGACGCGTCCGTGGACGCGCAGGGACTCTGGAAGTCGGCGCTCGTCGCCCGGCTCGCCGGCGCGCCCATCGTGAGCCTCGGACGCCGGGACCGTCGGGAGCGGACATCCTCCGTGCTCGTGGACCGCGCCGTCACGCTCGACGCCGCCGTCGAGCACGTCGTGGACCAGAACCTGTCGCTTCTCGAGCCACTGCAGATCCCCGTGGCCGTCCGCGCGCCGGACGCGCGATATCTTTTGAACGTTTCGCGGCCGGACGCGGATCATTTCGCGTCTTCCCTCCCCCGGCGCTTCGCGCTCCTCCACCCGGGCGCGAGCCATTCGGAAAAGGCGTGGGGGGAGGAGGAGTACGCCGCGCTCGCGCGCCAGCTTTCGCGGCGTTCCGGGATCTCTCCGGTGATCTCCTGGGGCCCCGGCGACGAGATCCGCGCGGACCGCCTCGGAAAGCTTCTCCCGGACGCCGCGAGACTTCCTCCTCTCGACTTTGCGGGGCTGGCGCACGTCGCCGCGCAGGCGGTCCTCTTCGTCGGGGGAGACACGGGACCAGTCCACCTTGCGGACGCTGTCGGAACTCCGACCCTCGCGCTCTTCTCCCCGTCCGCTCGCCGCAACCTGCCCGCGCGGAATCGACCTTACGGAGGCGCGTCGATGAGCTACGATCAGGCCTCCGAGATCGAGGCCGTCGTGACGATGGCGATCAGCGCGGCCCGGTGCCCGCCACCCTGACGGGCACCCGGCGGAACAGAGGCGGTTCGGCTGGCTTTTCAGACACTCAAGCGGTATCGATTCCTGGTGTGCGCGCTCCTTCTCGCGACGCGCGCGCCGACCTTCGCTCAGGAAAAGCCCCCGGCGCCGATTTTCATGGGCGAGACGCTCCGATACGCCATGACCATTCTCGGCGTCGCCGGCGGGGAACTGACGCTTTCCGCGCAGGCCACCGAGCTCGCGGGGCGAGCGGCGTGGAAATTTGAGCTCTCCGCCGTGTCGAACGATTTTCTTTCCAAATTGTTCCTGGTCCGCGACTACATGGTGTCGTGGGTCGATCCTCGAACGTTTCACTCGATGCGTTTCGAGAAGCACACGGTCGAAGGCAAGCGAGTGCGCGACGAGCTGACCGAGTTCGATTACGAGGCGGGAGTCGCGCGCCACGAGGGCAAATCCATCCCGCTGAAGGAAGCGACGCTCGACACGCTCTCCTCCGTGTATTTCCTGCGGACACTCTCTTTGGAAAAGGAGCCCGCTCCCGAGCTCCAGGTCTTTTCGGGGGAGACGCACACACTCCGGGTCGAGATCCTGGGACGGGAGCGCGTGACGACGCCGGCCGGCACCTTCTCGACGATCCGCGTCGAGCCGAAGAGCTCCGGTGGAAGCCTCATCGGAAAAGGAAAGAACCTCGTGCTCTGGCTGACAGACGACGAACGGCGCATTCCGGTGCAGATCCGTTCCAAGCTCAAAGTCGGAACGCTCATCGGCCGACTCCGGGCGATCGAAAAATAGCCCCCGGTTTCCGGTCTTCGACTTTCCGTTCGCTCCGCCATCCGAACCCGGGACCGGAGACCGGCGGCTGAGAACTCTTTGACTCCTGAGGCTGAAGGACTTACGATCGTCGCGTTCTTCACATGACAGTCAAACTCGGGGATCTCCTACTCAAAGCGAAGCTGATCTCTGCGGAGCAGCTCGAAGCGGCCCTGAAGTCCCAGCGGGAAGAGGGCGGCAAGCTGGGCGAAGCCCTCGTCCGCGTGGGAGCGGTCACCGAAAATCAGATCACGGAGACTCTCTCGCAGCAGTTCGGGGTCCCGTCGATCGATCTCGCGAGCTTCGAGATCGACCCGAACGTGATCAAAGTGGTCCCCGCCGAGGTCGCCCGCAAGTACGGCGTTCTTCCGGTGAACAAGACCGGCGCGACGCTGACGATCGCCATGGGCGACCCCACGAATGTCTTCGCCATGGACGACATCAAGTTCATGACGGGGTACAACGTCGAGCCCGTCGTCGCCTCGGAGGTCGCCCTCCGCAAGGCGATCGAAAAGCATTACGGCACCCCGCGGTCCGTCGTGCTGAAGGAAAAGGCAAAGCCGAGCTCGAGCGCTTTTGCTACGGGCCAGAACCTCGACGACGTCATGCAGACCTCCGCCCTGACCGCCGACGACATGGCCGGAGTCGGGCTCGGCGAGATCAACATGGACGAGATCACGGGGCTCGACGAGGGCGCCGACGTGGACGTCGTCAAGGACGAGGGGCAGGAGATCGATCTGGGCGACCTCGCCAAGTCGACAGAATCCGCTCCCATCATCAAGGTCTCGAACCTGATTCTGATCGAGGCGTTGAAGGCCGGCGCCTCCGACATTCACGTGGAGCCTTACGAGAAGGAATTCCGCGTGCGGTTCCGGGTCGACGGCGTCCTGCACAACATCATGGCGCTTCCCATGCGGACGCGGGATCCCCTGATCTCGCGCCTGAAGATCATGGCGAAGCTCGACATTTCCGAGAAGCGGCTGCCGCAGGACGGTCGGATCAAGATCCGCCTGCGCGTCGAGGAGCGCTCCCGCGACCTCGACCTGCGCGTTTCAACCGTCCCCGCCCAGTTCGGCGAAAAGGTCGTCATGCGGCTGCTCGACAAGACGAAGCTGCAGCTCGACATGACGATGCTCGGCTTCGACCCGGAGCCGCTGCGGCGCTTCAAGGACGCCATCGACCGCCCCTACGGCATCGTCCTCGTGACCGGGCCCACGGGATCCGGCAAGACCAACACCCTCTATTCGGCGATCGCGGCGTTGAACGATCCGACCGTCAACATCATGACGGCGGAGGACCCCATCGAGTTCAACCTGGCCGGCATCAATCAGGTCCAGATGAAGGAGCAGATCGGCCTGACGTTCGCGTCGGCGCTCCGCTCCTTCCTCCGCCAGGACCCGGACATCATTTTGGTCGGCGAGATCCGGGACTTCGAAACCGCGGAGATCGCCGTGAAGGCCGCTCTGACGGGGCACCTCGTCCTCTCGACCCTGCACACCAACGACGCCCCGTCGACCATCAACCGCCTGATGAACATGGGCATCGAGCCCTTCTTGGTCGCCACGTCCATCAACTCCATCTGCGCGCAGCGGCTGGTCCGGCGGATCTGCACGAATTGCGTTGAAGAAGTCGAGACACCGCCGCAGATGCTGATCCAGGTCGGGTTCGCGCCCGACGAGGTCAAGAGCCTGAAGATCAAGCGCGGCCGCGGCTGCGAGCGGTGCAACAACGGCGGTTACAAGGGCCGCTCCGGTCTCTACGAGGTCTTGAGCTTCACCGACGAGATCCGCGACATGATCCTGTCCGGCGCCTCCTCGATCGAGTTGAAGCGCAAGGCAATCGAGGAAGGGATGGTCAGCCTCCGCATGGCGGGCCTCCAGAAGATCCGCGACGGGATGACGACCCTGGAAGAAGTCCTCCGGGAGACCGTCCTCTAGGAGACGCCTCCTCCGCGCTTCCGCCCGCGCCCCGGTCCCGTACAGCTTCTGCACAAACCGGCTGCTACACTGCTGCGGCCGTACTCGCTGATTCGACAACCAGGAGGACGTATGCGCGTCGCCCGCCCATGCGTTCCTGCGGACCGGAGGGTCCCTTACTAGAGAGGGGTGTCAGGCGTGCAAGCCTGCAGCTTCACGGATGGCCTGCTCGACCACACCCACCTTATCGCGCTCCCCCTGATCCTTCGCCATTCGCCGCTCTAAGGAAAGTACTCCGTGAAGGAGGCCCGACTGTTCTCGACCGAAGAGTCGCGCAAACTCGGCAACCGGAATCGCAAAGAGCGCACGGCCCAGGTAAGCAGCAACGATCCGCGTCTTCGACTGGGAACGTCTCTGATCCGCCTTCCTGAGGTCCTCGAACCGAACGTCCGAGAGCTCTGCGACGCATCGGCCGACCCTCTCGGCAGTCCACCCCATCCGAGGCCCATCGACCCGCCGGGGTTTTCCGAGATGGCGCCGGGCGAACTCCTCCTCCTTTGACGACCCCTTCGATGGCAGGGAGCCGCTCGGAGATCGGATCGGCGGGCTCGCGCCGCTACTTGGCAATTCCCTTGAAAAACGGCCCTTCGGCCGGGTGGATGTACCATGACGTACAGCACGTCCCGCGATCGGCGAAAGGAAAACCCATGCGCAGGTCTCTCGTTCTCTCCGGGGGCGTCGGATTGGTCACGCTTCTTCTGGGGAGCTCGCCCTCATTTGCGCAGCCATCGCTCGGCACCGCCTCGAGCTTCGCCGTCCTGGGATCGTCGACGGTGACGAATACCGGGCCGACCGTCCTCAAGGGGAATCTCGGCGTCGCCCCGGGAAGCGCGGTCACCGGTTTCCCTCCCGGGATCGTCGTCAACGGGAGCATCCACACCGCCGACCCGACCGCTCTGCAGGCACAGTCCGACTCGGCGGCCGCTTACACCTTTCTGGCGGGTCTGCCCTGCGGCGCGTCCCTCACGGGCCAGAATCTGGGCGGCTTGACGCTGGCCCCCGGCACGTATTGTTTTTCCTCGTCCGCGCAGCTGACGGGAACGCTGACTCTCGACGCCCAGAACAACCCCAACGCGGTATTCATCTTCCAGATCGGCAGCACGATCACGACCGCGAGCGGCTCGCTTGTCCGTGTGATCAATGGCGGCCTCAACTGCAACGTGTTCTGGGCCGTCGGCAGCTCCGCGACGCTCGGATCGACGACGACTTTCGTCGGGAACGTCCTCGCCGTCGCCAGCGTCACGCTCAATACGGGCGCCGTCGTCAGCGGCCGGGCCCTCGCTCAGAACGGCGCCGTCACGCTGGACAGCAACGTCGTCGATGCCTCGGCATCCGGCTGTCCGGCGTCGGCGCCCGTTCCTCCCGCGCCGATTCCGACGCTCGATTTCGCGGGGTTGGGAATCCTGGTGATCCTGCTCGCCGGAACGGCGCTTCTCGTCCTGCGCAGATCGTTCCGCTAACGCGACGACGGCCCGGGTTGAGACTCCGGGATTGGGCGCCCGGAGCGGCTGCTACTTCGCCGTCCCCTCTCCGGCCGGCAGATACTTCTTCCGCACCTTCGCGACGACACCTACGTTTCGATCCGCCACCTCGCAGATCTGGTACTCGATCACCGCACCGAGGAGGATCGCCGTCTCCGGGAGGGGCATCAGGCGTGCAAGTCTGCGAGAGGGGTGTCAGGCGTGCAAGTCTGCAGCTTCACGGAGCATGCTCGACTATAGCCACCTTATGGCGCTCTCCCGAATCGTCCGCCGTTCGGCGCTCCAAGAGAAGTATTCCGTGAAGGAGGCCGGACCGTTCTCGCCGGAAGAGCCGCAAACTCAACAGAGGCTGCATCCCGCATGAATCCAGGTTGTCGCGAGGCGGGTCAACGAATGTCAGGGGATGATCGATCCCGTCCGGAAGTTGCAGGTTTGCACGCCTGACACCCGACTCGCGCACGCCTGACACCCGACTCGCGCACCCGATTCGCGCCGCTCAGAGACTCTGCAGACGTAGCGGTTGGAAAGGACCTCGCGTTTTTCCTGGTCGCCGCCGCGGCACTCCTCCTTGTCAGGATCGCCCCGATGCGATCCGGGCGCGATTGCCAGTCGAGCCCCTGCCCGGCCGGTCGACCCTGACCGTGCACGCTCCCGTTTTGAGGGGCGCGAGGCGAAAATCAAAATTTCTGCAGTGACCCCAATTCCCGCTCTGCTAGGATCCCGACGAGAAAACGAAGAAGAGGTTGGAATTAGTTGATTCGTTTACGTAGAAACGGAGGTTGAGAGGCATGAAGAACACCGTCCTCCTCGCGATTGCGGCCCTGACGTTGGGATCGAGCTATGCCCTTGCCCAGTCCCCGACAGAGAAAGAGGTCACTGAGACGATCGTCGCCTCGAATGCGTTCTCCAACAAGAACCTGAAAAGTAACCCGGACAACTACTCGTCAAAGGGCGCCGTGGAATTCTGGTCGAGCGGAGGCCTGCTGCAGGAGATCGCGCCCACGGGCCGGCCGGATGAGTACGAGGCGATCTCCATCCAGCCCAAGAACATCCGGGTCATCACACTCGTGGAGGGTCAGGCCGCCGTGGCGCATTACTACACGGAAGGTTCGATGAAGCCCAAAGGGTCCGCGGCGGTGAGCCACTACATGACGAGGGTCAGTCAGGTCTTCGTCAAGGAAGCGGGCAAGTGGAAGATCCGTTCCTCGCACTGGTCGCCGATCACGGGAGGGATGGGCACGTCTCAAACGACACAGTAACTGCGGTCGAGGGCACGTGGGTCGCCGCCGAGCCCGCCCTGGCGGAGTAGCCCCCCTCTCCCGGCGGGGCAGGGTGAGGGGGAGCCCACATCCCTGCGATCGTTTACCTCTAGGATGAGCCGTGGTTTCTTCCGGCGGGAGCACGTGCGCGAAGCCCTCGTCGCGACGTCGATCGCCGTGGCCTTCGTGTTCCTCATGTTCTTCGGCCGGGCGCAGGCGTTCGGCTGGCGGCTGACCCCGGATACGGCGCGCTCATGGAAACGCGCGTAACTGCAAGAGAGGGGTGTCAGGCGTGCAAGTCTGCAGCTTCACGGAGGCATGCTCGACTGCAGCCACCCTTATGGCGCTCTCCCTGATCGTCCGCCATTCGGCGCTTCAAGAGAGTATTTCGTGAAGGAGGCCGGACCGTTCTCGCCGGAAGAGCCGCGCAAACTCAACAAAGGCTGCATCCCGCATGAATCCAGGCGGTCGCGAGGCGGGTCGACGAATGTCAGAGGATGATCGGTCCCGTCCGGAAGTTGCAGGTTTGCACGCCTGACCCGTCTCGCGGACTCGCGCGACTCGCGTGGATTGAACCCATCGGGTCGGGAGCATCCAGCCGCAGTGCAGCTCCCCGAGGGGCAGAAGACACGTCAGCTCCCTCTTCCGGCGAGAGTGTTCAGCCCGGACAGATGGTGGACAGGTGTTCAGGGACATGGTGGACACATTGGAGGTGGAGGATTTCGCCTGAGGGCGATGACCGAGGTCGGAGCTAGAATCCTCGCGCCGTCATCCGATGACACTCTCCCCCGGGATCCGTCTCGGCCCCTACGAGATCCTCGCGCCGCTCTCTGTTGGCGGAACGGGAGAGGTTTACCGGGCACGGGATTCCAAGCTCGATCGCGACGTGGCGATCAAGGTTCTGCCGGTCTCCGTCGTCGGCGATCCCGACAGCCTGGCCCGGTTCGAGCGCGAGGCGAAGGCGGTCGCGGCTCTCTCTCATCCCAACATTCTCGCGATTCACGACTTCGGCAACCAGGACGGAGTCGCCTACGCCGTCATGGAGCTTCTGGAGGGCGAGACGCTGCGCGGCAAACTGGACACCGGTCCCATCGCCCAGAAGCAGGCCATCGACTACGCCCTTCAGATTGCCAGAGGCCTCTCCGCCGCCCATGAGAAGGGTGTGGTCCACCGGGACTTGAAACCGGAGAACCTGTTCGTCACCAGAGACGGCCACGTGAAGATCCTCGACTTCGGCCTCGCGAATAAGGAGGAGGCGGTCTCGCCGGACGAGCAGACGAGCGGACCGACCCTCCCCGGCCACACGGAGTCGGGAACCGTGGTGGGGCTGACGAGCTACCTGTCGCCCGAGCAGGTGCGCGGCCTTCCGACCGATCAGCGCTGCGACATCTTTTCTTTCGGGACGATCCTCTACGAGCTGCTCTCGGGCGAGAGGGCGTTTGGCCGGCCCACGGCGGGCGACACGATGGCGGCCATCCTGCGAGACGAGCCGCCCGAGCTTTCGGAATCGGGGCGGGAGGTCTCGTCCGCTCTCGACCAGATCGTCCGGCATTGTCTGGAAAAGGACCGGAGCAGCCGGTTCCAGTCGGCGAAGGACATCGTGTTTGCTCTTTCGGTTGCCTCGTCCTCGCCGAGCTTCACCAGCGGCCCTCAGGCGACGACGACCCCTTCGTTCGGAAAGAAGCGCGTCCTCGTGGCCGCCGCCGCCGTCGTCGTCGCCGCACTCGCGATTGCCCTGCTCCTGCGGCGGACGCACAGGGGCGGCGACGAGGCCGGAGGTGTGAAGCGCCTGGCCGTTTTGCCCTTCGAGAACCTGGGATCGCCCGAGGACGACTACTTCACCGACGGCATCGCGGACGAGATTCGCGGCAAGCTGACTTCCTTGCCGGGTGTTCAGGTGATCGCTCGCGGCAGCTCGACGCCCTACAAACAAACGAAAAAGACGCCCGGTCAGATCGCCGAAGAGCTGAACGTCTCGTATCTCCTGACCGCCACGGTGCGCTGGGAGAAGAGCAGGGGCACGAGCCGCGTGCATGTGAGCCCGGAGCTCGTGGACGTGACGCGCCGGGACGCCCCGACCTCGAAATGGCAGCAGCCGTTCGACGCGGCGCTGACCGACGTCTTTCAGGTGCAGTCAGACGTCGCGACCCGTGTCGCTGCGGCTCTGGGCGTCGCGCTCGGGACAGGCGAGGAGGAGCGACTCTCGGAAAGACCCACGCGGAACCTCGCCGCCTACGACGCTTTCCTCAAAGGCGAGGAGGTCACGAATAGCACGGGTGACGATACCCCCAGCATTCGGAAAGCGCTGGGCTTTTACGGGCAGGCCGTAGCGCAGGACCCCGGTTTTTCGCAGGCGTGGGCGCGGGTCTCCTCGGCCAACTCGATCCTGTATTTCACCAGCACGCCGACGCTCGCGCTCGCGGAGCGTGCCAGGGAGGCGGCGAAAAAGGCGATCGCGCTGGCACCGAACAGCCCCGAGGCGCACGTGGCCTTCGGACGCTACGAACGGTTGGTTTCCAAAGACTTCCACCGGGCGCTGGAGCGGTACGCGAAGGGGCGGCGCGTTGCGCCCGGCAATGCCGATCTCCTTTATGGAACGGCGCGTGCCGAGGAGGGCCTCGGGCGCTGGGATGCGGCGGTCGAACACTTGAGGCTGGCGGCGAGCATCGATCCCCGGTCGGCGACCAATTTAACGGCTCTCGGCTTCGCGCTCCAACGTCTCCGGCGGTATCCCGAAGCGCGGGAAGCCTTCGAGCGCGGGCTCGCACTCACGCCCGCCAATCTGAGTCTGATCGGGGAGACGGCCATGACGTTTCTCGGCGAGGGGAACCTCGCCGGTGCCAGGGCGGTGATCCATGCCGTGCGCAAAGATGTCGCGCCAACCGAGCTCGTGGCCTACGTGGCGAACGTCAACGATCTCACCTGGGTTCTCGACCAACAGCAGCGAGAGCTTCTCCTGCGGCTCCCGCCGAGCGCGTTCGACGACGACCGGGGCACATGGGCCCGCTGCTTGAACGAGGCGTACGCCCTCGAGCGCGACGCGGCGAACGTACGCGCCTACGCGCAGCAGGCGAGGGAGGCCTTCGAGCAGCAGCTTCGCGAGACACCCGATAATGCGCGGCGCCACGTCGCTCTCGGCCTCGCGCTGGCGCACCTCGGTCGAAAAGAGGAAGCCATTCGGGAGGGAGAGCGTGGCGTCGCCCTCGATCCGGTGGAGAAGGATGGGGAGCGGGGCCCTTACTACCAGCACGAGCTCGTTCGGATCTACATGCTCGTCGGCGAGCCCGAGAAGGCGCTCGACAGGCTGGAGCCGCTCTTGAAGATCCCTTACTACCTCTCGCCGGGGTGGCTGGCGATCGACCCCAACTTCGACCCGCTGCGCCGGAACCCGAGGTTTCAGAAGATCGTCGCCGGCGCGAAGTCCTAGCAGCCCGAGGAAAAATGGATGCGGGTGTCGCGTCCGGGCTTTTGCAATCGGCGACAGGCACCACGCAGACTTTCGTACTGCATGTCGGTCAGGGTCTCTTCTTGGCGTAACGCCGAGCAATAGCGCGTCCGCCCTGCGGGTTGCGGCGGCGCGGGGCCGTCTGCATCCGCGTTGACGCTCCGCTTTCTTTGACGCGCCTCTTCGGCGCGGGATGCGAACAGCATCGCCTTCGTCGCGTCGCCTCCCAGAGCCAGCCCGACAACATGAAGCGCTCGCAACGCCATCCCACACCTTTTTCCTCGGGCTGCTAAGCGCGCGCCGCGCCGGTCGTCCCGGACCGGCGTGAAACCTGGACCAGAATAGGCCGATGTCACTCCTTGCCGGGACCCGCCTCGGCCCTTACGAGATCCTGTCGCCGCTCGGCGCAGGCGGGATGGGCGAGGTCTACCGGGCGCGGGACAGGAAGCTGGAGCGAGACGTCGCGGTCAAGGTCCTCCCCCGGTCCGTCGCCGCCGATCCCGGTTCGCTCGCCCGATTTGAGCGCGAGGCGAAGGCGGTCGCGGCCCTTTCTCATCCAAACATTCTGGCGATTTACGATTTCGGCAACCAGGACGGCACCGCCTACGCGGTCATGGAGCTTCTGGAGGGTGAGACGCTGCGTGGGAAGCTCGACAGCGGTCGGATTCCGCAGAAGCAGGCCGTGGACTACGCGCTCCAGATCGCCAGGGGCCTCTCCGCGGCCCACGAGAAGGGGGTCGTCCATCGGGACCTGAAGCCCGAGAACCTTTTCGTGATGTCAGACGGCCACGTCAAGATCCTCGACTTCGGGCTCGTGAAGAGGATCGAAACCACTTCCTCCCCGGAGGAGGAGACGAGCGCCCCGATCGGCCCGGCCCACACGGTACGCGGTACTGTGATGGGAACGGCAGGCTACATGTCGCCCGAGCAGGCGCGCGGGCTGCCGGTGGATCACCGCTCAGATCTCTTTTCGTTCGGGGCGATCCTCTACGAGCTGCTTTCGGGCCGGAAGGCGTTCAAGAAGGAGACGGCCAGCGACACGATGGCCGCGATCCTCCGGGACGATCCGCAGGGTCTGTCGGAGTCGGGAAGTGGCATCCCACCGGCTCTCGACAGCGTCGTCCGGCATTGCCTGGAGAAGAGCGCGAACGACAGGTTCCAGTCGGCGAAGGACATCGTGTTCGCCCTCTCGGTGGCCTCCTCGCCGGGTTTCGACAGCGGCCCGCAAACGGCGTCTGATGCGGTCGGGCCTTCCAGAAGAAAGCGCGTCCTCATGGCTTCCGCGATTGTCGCCGCCATAGTAGCCATCGCGGCTGCTGCCCTGCTTCTCCGGCCGACGCGCGGTGGCGCGGGCGACGCCGGAGGAGTGAAGCGTCTGGCGGTTCTGCCCTTCGAGAACCTGGGTGCCCCTGAGGACGACTATTTCGCCGATGGAATCGCGGACGAAGTGCGCGGCAAGCTGACTTCGCTCAAGGGCCTTCAGGTGATCGCGCGCGGCAGCTCGACGCCCTACAAGAAGACGACGAAGACACCCGAGCAGATAGCCAGGGAGTTGAACGTCTCGTACCTTCTCACCGGCACGTTGCGCTGGGAGAAGGTCGGAGGCCGGAGCCGCGTGCATCTGACCCCCGAGCTGGTGGACCTGACGCGCCCGGACGCCGCGACGTCGAAATGGCAACAGCCCTTCGACGCGGCGCTGACGGACGTCTTTCAGGTGCAGTCGGACATCGCGACCCGAGTCGCCGGCGCTTTAGGCGTCGCGCTCGGAGCCGGCGAAGAGAAGCGACTCTCCGAGAAACCCACGCAGAACCTCGACGCCTATGACGCCTTTCTGCGAGGTGAGGAGGCCTCGAAGGGTCTGGCCGCCGCCGATCCGCCCAGTCTGCGGCGGGCCATTGGTCACTACGAACAGGCGGTGGCGCTCGACCCCCGTTTCGCGCAGGCATGGGCTCAGCTCTCGCGGGCACACTCCTTCCACTATGCCAACGGCGTTCCGAGCCCGGCAGAGCGCGAGCAGGCCAGGGCGGCGGCCGAGCGTGCGTTGGCGCTTGCTCCCGGCCTTGCTGCGGCCCATCTGGCTCTCGGCGACTATTACGAGGCCACTCGCGGGGATCTGCTCCGGGCGGCGGAGCAGTTCGCTCTGGGGCGGCAAAAGGCGCCGCGGGACGCCGACCTGCTCGTGGGAACGGCCCTCGTGCAGCAACGCAGCGGCCAGTGGAAAGACGGTCTTGCCTCCCTCCGCCAGGCGCAGGCGGTCGACCCGCGCTCGGCCTTGACGGCGCGCCGCCTTGCGCGGACGTTGCTCCTGCTCAGGCACTACGCCGAATCTCGCGACACCGCGGACCGGGGCCTTGCGCTGGCGCCTCGATCGCTCGGCATCCTCGAAACCAAGGTGATGGTTTCCCTGGCGCAAGGAGACCTGGCGGGTGCGCGTTCCGTGCTCAGGGCGGCCCCGCGCGAGTTGGATCCGAAAGCTCTCGTGGCGTACCTGGCGACGTACAACAACCTGACCTGGGTACTGGACGAGGAGCAGCAAACCCTCCTGCTACGCCTTCCCCCGGCAGCCTTCGCCGACGACCGCCTGGCCTGGGGAATCTCGCTCGCCCAGACCGCCTCGCTGCGCGGCGATCGAGAGAAGGCGCGGCAGTACGCGGATGCGGCACGTGCGGCAGCAGAAGCCCAGCTTCGGGATACTCCGGACGACGCAACCCGACATGTCCTGCGTGGCCTCGCGCTCACCTTCCTGGGAGACAGACACAAGGCGGAGGCGGTGCGGGAAGGCGAGCGCGGCGTGGCCCTCATGCCCGTGGCCAGGGACGCGTACGATGGCCCGTACTATCAGCACCAGCTCGCGCGGATCTTCATCCGGGTGGGCGAGCCCGAGAAGGCGCTCGACCACCTCGAGCCACTGCTCAAAATTCCGTACATCCTTTCGCCCGGCTGGCTCAACATCGACCCCGACTTCGATCCGCTGCGCAAGAACCCTCGATTCCAAAAGCTCGTCGCAGGCGGGAAGTAGAATTCTCGGCCAGGTCATCGGTTGACACTCCCCGCTCGGACCCGTCCTGGTCCCTACGAGATCCTGTCGCCGCTGGGCGCGGGTGGGATGGGGGAGGTTTACGGGGCGCGGGACAGACCATCCTCTTCAACTTCGGACGGTCCCTGGCAGAGCTCGACGCGGCGTAAGGATTGAAGTGACGCTGATCGCGGGCTCTCGCCTCGGGCCTTACGAGATCCTCTCCCCCATCGGCGCCGGCGGAATGGGCGAGGTCTGCCGCGCGCGCGACCCGCGGCTCGACCGATCCGTGGCGATCAAGACCGCGACGGAGGGGGACATCTGGGTGGCGGAGCTCAAGCGACCCTATCCTGCCCGCAGGACCTGACGAGCGGTCCCGCAACGTAGAATCGGGCGACTTCACAATGTCCATTTCACCCGGGTCGCGTCTCGGGCCCTACGAGATCCTCGCGCCCATCGGCGCCGGCGGGATGGGAGAGGTGTATCGCGCGAAGGATCCGCGCCTCGGCCGCGACGTCGCGATCAAGGTCCTGCCGGCGTCGTTCTCCGCCGACGAGGATCGCTTGCGGCGCTTCGAGCAGGAGGCGCGGGCGGCGGGGATCCTCAACCACCCGAACATCACCGCCGTGCTCGACATCGGCGAGCACGAGGGCGCGCCCTACGTCGTCCAGGAGCTTCTCGAAGGCGAGACGCTGCGGCAGGCGCTCGCCGGCGGTCTCTCCCCGCGTAAGGCAATCGACTACGCCATCCAGATCGCCCACGGGCTCGCGGCGGCGCACGAAAAGGGCATCGTCCATCGGGACCTGAAGCCGGAGAACGTCTTCGTCACGAAGGACGGCCGGGTCAAGATCCTCGACTTCGGCCTGGCGAAGCTGACGCACCTCGAGGAGGGCTCATCGGCGACTAACCTGCCCACCGCGACGGCCGGAACGGAGCCCGGGATGGTACTGGGCACACTCGGCTACATGTCGCCCGAGCAGGTGCGGGGCCGGCCGGCGGACGCGCGCTGCGACATCTTCTCCTTCGGAGCGATCCTCTACGAGATGCTCGCGGGACAGCGGGCGTTCAAGGGCGACTCCGCGGCCGACACGATGTCCGCGATCCTGAAGGAGGACCCGCCGGACCTCTCGATCACGAACCAGAACGTCGCGCCCGGCGTCGAGCGCATCGTCCGCCACTGCCTGGAGAAGAATCCCGAACAGAGGTTCCAGTCCGCCCGAGACCTCGCCTTCGACCTGGAGGCGCTTTCGGGCGTCTCCGCGCCGGCGCGGGCTCCCCTGGCGTCGGCCGGCGCCGCCGCCCCTACGCGGCGCATCCCCGCACTGGCGGCGATCGGAGCCGCTCTTCTCGTCGCAGCGGCCGCCTATTTCGCCGGCAGCCGTTTCGCGCGGAGGGGACGGACCGAAGAGATTTCCTTCCGGCAGCTGACGTTCAAGAACCAGCCAATCTTCAACGCCCGCTTCGCGCCGGACGCAAAGACCGTAGTGTTCAGCACGGCGCCGACCGGAAACGCGCCCGAGATCTTTTCCTGGCGGCCGGACTCTCCCGGCGCGGTCTCCCGCGGGCTGCAACGAATTCACCTGCTGTCCGTGTCCTCGCGCGGCGAGCTCGCGGTGCTGACGAACGCCCGCTTTCTCCGCCACAAGATGTTCCTCGGAACGCTCGCCCGGATGCCGCTCGAGGGAGGGGCGCCGCGCGAGCTCGCGACCGATATCCGCGAAGCCGATTGGTCGCCCGACGGATCGGAGCTCGCCGTCACGCGAAGCGTCGGCGGCAAGGACCGCCTCGAGTTTCCGCTCGGAAAAGTCCTGCTCGAGACGGGCGGCTACTTTTCCGACATCCGATTCTCCCCCGATGGAAAGCGGATCGCGTTCTTCGAGCATCCGATCCGGTTCGACGACCGCGGCAGCGTCGGCGTCGTGGACTTGTCGGGAAAGAAGACCTCGCTCTCCGACGGGTACTGGAGCGAAGAAGGCCTCGCGTGGTCGAAGGACGGGCGGGAGATCGTCTTCTCGGCCGGGTCCGGATACAACATGTTCAAGATCTTCGCGGTCGACCTTTCTGGCCGGCGGCGCATCGCCCTCCAGAGCGCCGGCGGTCTGACGATTCACGACATTTCGAAAGAGGGACTGTGGGCGACGAGCCGCGACGACCAGTTCAAGGACATTTCGGTCCTGCCTCCGGGCTCCGACCGGGAGCGCGATCTCTCCTGGCTCGAGCTGACCTGGCCGGTCGCGTTTACCGCCGACGGAAAGACCCTCCTCTTCACCGAGGACAGCCCGTCTGCCGGCCCGTACTACTCGACCTGCGTGCGCGGAACGGACGGGTCTCCGACCGTCCGGCTCGGAGACGGAACCGCGGCCGACATCACTTCCGACGGGAAGTTTGCGCTCGCGGTCATTCCGACGAACCCCGACCGGCTCGTCATCTACCCGACGGGCGCCGGACAAACGCGGACGATCCCGAGCGGAGGGATCGTTACCTACGAAAGCGCTCAGTTCTTTCCGGACGGCCGCCGCGTTCTCATCTGCGGACACGAAAGCGGCCGCGGCGTCCGCTGTTATGTGCAGGGCATCGAAGACGCGAAGCCGCGTCCCGTGACGCCGGAGGGCAGTTCGGAGGGCTTCGTTTCGCCGGACGGGCGCCAGATCGTCGTCCGCAATTCGCGGGGACTCGAGGTGCTTCCTTCCGAGGGCGGCGAAGGGAAGGTCGTTGACGGCGCCGGGGAAGACACGGTCGTCCGGTGGACTCCGGACGGAAAAGCTCTTCTCGTTGGCCGGGCCTGGGAGGTGCCCCAGAGCGTCTCCAGGGTCGACGTCGTGACGGGCCTCCGGGAACCCTTCCGGACCTTCGGCCCGCCGGATCTGACCGGCGCCCTCGCGATCATCCCGATCGCGATCTCGGATGACATGAAGGTTTACGGCTACGGAACGCGCCGCATGCACTCGCACCTTTTCTTGGTCGACGGCGCCCGATGACGCTCGCCTCGGGTTCGCGGCTGGGCCCCTACGAGATTCTTGCTCCGATCGGCGCCGGTGGGATGGGCGAGGTCTATCGCGCGCGCGACTCCCGGCTGGACCGAATCGTGGCGGTCAAGATTCTGGCGGCGCACCTCTCGGATGCACCGGCCGTGCGGCAGCGATTCGAGCGCGAGGCGAAGACGATCTCGCAGCTCTCCCATCCGCATATCTGCGCCATCTACGACGTCGGCCTCGAAGGCGAGATCGAGTACCTCGTGATGGAGTACATCGAGGGGCAGACACTCGCCGATCGGCTCGCGGGAGGACCGCTCCCACTCGACGAGACCCTGCGATGCGGCGTGGAGATCGCGGACGCGCTCGATTTCGCGCACCGCCAGGGGATCGTGCACCGGGATCTGAAGCCCGGCAACGTCATGCTGACGAGCTCCGGGATCAAGCTCCTCGACTTCGGCCTCGCGAAGGCTTTCTCTCCGACCACCGCGCAGGGAAGTCTGACCGGGTTGCCCACGCAGACGAATCTGACTGCGGAGGGAACGATCCTGGGGACCCTGCAGTACATGGCGCCGGAGCAGCTGGAAGGGAAGGAAGCCGACGCGCGGACCGACATCTTCGCCCTGGGCGCGATGCTCTACGAGATGGGGACGGGGAGAAAGGCGTTTTCCGGGACGAGCCAAGCGTCGCTCATCGGAGCGATCCTGCATACCGAGCCGCCGCCGCTCTCGGGCCTGCAACCCATGACGCCGCCCGCGCTGGAGCGCGTCGTCAAGCGCTGTCTCGCGAAGCCGCCGGAGAGGCGCTGGCAGAGCGCGCGCGATCTCTTGCTGGAGCTCGAAGACGTGCGGGAAAGAGCCGAGATCCCGGCCACCGGAGCATCGCGCGCGCGGCGGCGGTTGCCGGAGGTCGCGGGCTGGGTGGCCGCGGCGGTGCTCCTGGCCGGCCTGCTCGGCTCGTTTTTCCTCCGCGGACGCGCGCCACATGCGGGGACAACCCCTCGCCTCCGGTTCGCGATCCCTCCCCCTTCGGGTGCGGCGTTCCAGGGAATGCCCGCCATTTCGCCGGACGGACGCAAGCTCGCGTTCGTCGCGACGACGACCGAGGGGCGCGACATTCTTTTCCTTCGGCCGCTCGACTCGCTCGAGGCGCGAGCGCTCGAAGGGACCGAAGGTGCGTCAAATCCGTTCTGGTCGCCCGACAGCCGCTCGGTCGCCTACTTCGCCCAGGGAAAGCTCGCGAAGATCGATGCCTCCGGAGGATCTCCCCTGATTCTCTGCGACGCCCCCAATCCGCGGGGTGGGTCGTGGGGCTCTCGCGGAACGATCGTCTTCTCCGTCAACGCCGGGGGACAGATTCACCGCGTGGGAGAGAGCGGGGGGAGGTCAACGACTCTCTCGCATCTCGTCGCGCATCCGCAGGAAACGAATCGCTGGCCGGACTTCCTGCCGGACGGAACCCACTTCCTCTACTTCGTGCTCGGCGGGGATCCGAAGACCTCCGGCACCTGGGTGGGTTCCCTGGAATCGAAAGAGACGAGCCGTCTCACTCCCTCCGACGGCGGCGGCCTGTACGTGCCGCCGGGCTTCGTGCTCTACCGCAGCGGGGACCGATTGATGGGACAGCGATTCGACGCCCGCCAGCGCGTCATCAGCGGGGAACCGTTTCCGGTCGTCGAGCAGATTCGGTGGAACGGTGTCGCGACCGCCGCCCTCGCGGTCTCGGCGTCCGACACGGGACTGCTGGTGTACCAGACGGGCGGGGCGACTGCGAGCCGGCTCCAGCTGTACGACCGGGCGGGACGGGAGCTTCAGACGGTCGGTCCCCCCGGAGCGTACTGGGAGCCCACGCTCTCGCCCGACGGCCGGCGGATCGCCGTGCCGAGGATCGATCAGGAAGGCCTTGCGGGCGCCATCTGGAGCGGCGACGTCGAGCGAGGGAGCCTGTTGCGTCTGTCGTCGCAGGCGCCCATTGCCGCAACGCCTCTCTGGAGCGTCGACGGCCGACAGATCGTCTACAGCGCCTTTCCGAGGGGTGAGGTGTACGTTCGCGATCCGGCCGGAGCCGGCGGCGAAAAGCTGCTCTTCCGGGCGCCCGCCTTCGCTCCCCTCGATGACTGGTCGAAAGACGGGCGTTTTCTCCTCTATGAAGTCCTCGACTGGCGAATTTTTCACAACGAGGTGTGGATGCGCGACCTGCAAACCGGTCAAAGCCGTCCGGTCCTCCAGGAGAAATACAGCCAGTACGGAGCACGCCTTTCTCCCGATGGCCGCTGGCTCGCGTATCAGTCCGAGGAGTCGGGAATCTCCGAGATCTTCGTCCGGAGCTTTCCGGAATCCCGCGAACGCAGGCAGGTGTCTTCGGGCGGCGGAAGTCAGCCGCGGTGGAGAGGGGACGGACGCGAGCTGTTCTACATCTCGCCGGACAGCAAAATCATGGCCGTCGAAATCGGGACGACGGCGACTTTCGAGGCCGGTGCGCCCCACGCTCTCTTTCAGACCCGGATCCTCCCGCTCATCGAAGCCCGCAATCATTACGATGCGGCCGCCGACGGACAACGCTTCGTCGTCAACTCGCGACGCCCGGAAGACGCCTCGCTTCCGATCCTGGTCGTGAGCGGCTGGATACCCGAGAAAGCAGACTGAGGTCTTTCTCATTCCGTGTCCGACCGCCATTCTCCGTTTCGGACGCCGATAGAATCCCGTTCCGTGCCCTCTCTCTCCCTCCCGAAGCGTCTCGCGCGCGCCGGTCTCTTCGCGGGCGCATGTCTTCTGGCTCTCGCCTGTGCGTCGAGCGGGCGCCCGGCCCCCTCGGGTGCCGCGCCGTCCCGTTTCGCCGGTCCCGCGGGCCGGCGCCTTCATTACGAGGTCGTCGGGAAAGGCGAGCCGACTCTGGTCTTCGTGCACGGATGGTCGTGCGACATGAGCTTCTGGGCCGAACAGACGCCGCACTTCAGCGCGCGGCACCGGGTCGTTCTGGTCGACCTGCCCGGACACGGCCGGAGCGACGCCCCCGAGGGGGAGCTGTCGATGGACGTCTTCGCCGACGCGATCGACGCGGTCCTACGCGACGCGAGGATCTCGCGGGCGGTCTTGGTCGGACACAGCATGGGCACTCCGGTCATCCGCCAGTTTTACCGGCGTTACCCGGGGAAGACGCTCGCCCTCGTCGCGGTGGATGGAGCGCTGCGCCCGTTCTCGAAAGACCCGAAGGCGGGCGAAGGATTCATGGGAGCGCTGCGGGGCGACGGTTACGTCCCCGCCTTCACGAAGATGGTCGACGGCATGACTGCGTCCGTCCCCGATGAGCGCAAGAAGGAGCGGATCCGAAAGACCATGCTTGCGACCCCGCAGAGCGTCGTCGTCCGCGCCGGAGACGGCATGTTCGACTCGAGAATCTGGGGCGACGATCCAATCCGCGTCCCTCTCCTGGTCGTCGCAGCGAAGAGCTCGGGGTGGCCGTCCGACTACGAGGCCTACGTGCGAACGCTCACCCCGCGAGCGCGCTACGTCGAAATGGAGGGCGTCAGCCATTTCCTGATGATGGACGACCCCGCGAAGTTCAACGGGCTGCTGGACTCGTTTCTCGAGACCGAGCTCTCGAACCAGGCCCGCTGACAGACCCGCGCTCGGGGCTCACCCTTACAATCCCGGCACACGATTCGGAGGAATCACCTGGCCCTCACTGCGGGTTCCAAGCTCGGTCCCTACGAGATCCTTTCGCCGCTCGGCGCCGGAGGCATGGGTGAAGTGTGGCGCGCGCGCGACCCGCGCCTCGGCCGCGAAGTGGCGATCAAGGTTCTCCCGGAGTCGCTCGCCGCGGACTCCGATCGGCTGTCCCGGTTCGAGCAGGAAGCCCGCGCCGCGTCGGCGCTGAATCACCCGAACATCGTGACCATCTACGAGGTCGGGAAGTCAGACGCCGTCTCGTGGATCTCGATGGAGCTCGTCCGCGGAGCGACCGTTCGCGAGCTGATGGCGGGCGGACCGCTCGCG